>DASXRM010000001.1:0-4520 GCA_036506575.1 Gemmatimonadales bacterium
CACCGGGTTCACCTTGCCCGGCATGATGCTGCTGCCCGGCTGTACCGGAGGCAGAAGAATTTCGGCGAGACCGGTGCGGGGTCCCGAGGCCAGCAGCCGGATATCGTTTGCGATCTTGTTCAGATCCAGGACATAAGCGCGGAGGGCACCACTCAGCGTGGCGATGTCCCCCATGGACTGCATGAGCTGAACCAGATCCCGGCCGACCCGCAGATCCAGCCCGCTGATCTGCCGGAGCTGCTGTACCATCAGCTCGGGATATTCCGGCTCCGCGTTGATACCGGTTCCCACTGCGGTGCCTCCGATATTCAACTCTCGCAGCCATTCCGCGGCCTCCTCCAGCTTCTCCCGGTGCCGCCGTACCGTGCGCCCGTACGCAGTGAACTCCTGGCCCAAACGGATGGGGGTGGCATCCTGGAGGTGGGTGCGGCCCGACTTCACGATATGGTCGAACTGCTCCCCCTTCGCCTCCAGGGAGTCGGCGAGCCGGGCGAGTCCGGCGAGGGTTGCGGGGAGCGTCGCCAGGGTGGCGAGACGAATGGCCGTGGGAATCACGTCATTGGTGCTCTGCGCCATGTTGACATGATCGTTGGGATGCACCGGCTGGTAGGTGCCTCGGGATCCGCCCAGCAGCTCGTTGGCGCGGTTGGCGAGCACCTCGTTACAGTTCATGTTGTGACTGGTGCCGGCGCCGGCTTGGTACACGTCTACGATGAACTGATCGCGGTGCTGCCCCGCAAGCACTTCGTCCGCGGCTTGCACGATGGCGTCGGCCAGCCGGGTATCCAGGCGTCCGGTCCGCTTGTGCACCAGCGCGGCCGATCGCTTTATCCATATCACCCCATTCACGAAAGCCGGCAGAGGCCGGAGCCCGGAAATCGGGAAGTTCTCCGCCGCGCGCAGAGTCTGGATCCCATACAGGGCCGTCGCGGGGACGGCCTTCTCACCCAGCGGGTCGCGTTCGATGCGGGTAGCGGCCATGGCCTTGGACTTCTTTTTTGATCCGCGGGTATCAGTGTTTATCCGTGGCATACTTTGACTGAGCCCAGGCACCAATGACCGACTACTTCAGGTCGATCGACGCCTTTGCCACCTTCAGCGGTGAGAAGGCAACCAAGGCCGACCTCTTCCAGGGCCGGTACCTGTTCGTCGGACTCAACTGCTTCGAGCCTGGGCAATCGCAGAAAGTCCACGTGCACACCGGTTCGGACAAATTTTATCTGGTCGTCTCGGGAAAGGCGAGGATGATCGTGGGAGACGAGACGCGCGAGGTCGGGGAAGGAACCGTGGTCTGGGCTCCGGCTGATCTGCCGCACGGGGTTGTTCATGCCTCAGAGAGAACCGTGATGCTGGTGGCGATCGCGCCCCCACCCGCCGGCGTCACCCACCCGCCGGTTCTCTGAGCTCGCCGGTGCCCTGCCGCACCAGTTTCCGCAACGCCGGCCAGCCGTAGATCTTTGCGGCCAACCAGACACCGAGCAGCACCCCAAGACCATTGGTATAGAGTCGCCAGGCGAGCAGGAGCCAGCCTTGGCTGTCGCCGAGATCGCCGGCGGCTCCGCCCAGAAAGCCGAGCTCGACGGCTCCGGCGCCCGATGGGGTTGGGAGCACGAGTTGGCTGTAGAGCAAGGCAAACGAGCCCAGCAACATCGGACCCAGGGCGGGTGGATCGGTGAGTGTCAGGGCGAGAACCGGAAGGATGGCGACTCGTGTCACCAGGTTGATCACGCTGAGTGGGATGCTCGCGACCAACGGCCAGCGCGGCATCCTGCGCCAGTAGACCAGAGCTCGGCGGATGGGGCGGCGCAGATGTCGTCCGAAGGGCGAGACGATTCGCCGGGCGTGGCGCCACGTGATCACGCTGGCCAGCAGAACCACAGCAACCCAGGGCCAGGCGTCCTCCGCCGCAGCCCCGAGCCGAGGGCCAATGCTGATCCACCACGCCGGCGCGTACTGCCATACCAACCAGGCCGCCGCGATGATGATGACCGGCCAAGCTGCAAGGACCTCGAGACTGATCCCGACGAACGCCGCGGTGGCGGGCACCCCGCTGCGAAGCATTCCAGCCAGCCGGGCGGGCTCGCCGCCGATGCGTAGCGGCGTCAGCGCGCAGGCCGCATCGCCAAAGGCATTGAGAACAAACGCATCCTTCATGGTCATCCGATGACCCAGTCCCTGTACGATCCACTGGATACGCCAGAGGCGGGCCAGGAGATCCGCCGCCACCAGCCCGACGCAAATGAGGTGAGCCTGAAGAGGGCTCATAGCGTCGGGCGGGCTGCGCACAGATCCGCATAGCGGCCGGGTCGGTGCCGGCCTAGCCAGCGATGGAGAGTTCGCCCGATAGAGCGCGCGGTAGCTTTGTGCTCAAGGTCGCCCGGATGCAGCGCGATGCGCGGCCATCGGCTCCGGCGCTGGACCAGCCAACGCGCGGCAGCCACCGCGACCGAGCCCCAGGCGCGGCTTGGGGTTCGTGCACTCCAGCGGATAACCGGCGAACGAACCCGTATGCCTGAGGGAAGCAGACGGATCCAACGATCGTCCTCGCTGAACCTGAGACCGGCCGCTGCTGCTGCCCAATGGGTTGCTTCACGCGCCAGCCACGCGGGAGGCACAAACCCGGTCGGCTCGAGGCCGAGTTGCCGGAGTCGCTGGACTGCAGGCCCGAGGCGAGCGCCGGCGGCCGGGGCGTCCAGAGTGAGGAACTCTCCTTCCGCCTTGGTCTTCCCCCAGGCTCTCCAATGATCCCAGAACCCCCGCCGCAGTCCGATTTCGTCGTGCCGTTCGCCATGCAGCAGGATCTCGGCGCCCGCATCGGCTCGGGCTCGGACCCAGGTGATGAATCGGGGATACTCCTCCAGAGGCCATTGCCCGTGCCAGTTCGGAACCACCAGGAGCGCAGGCGTTACCCCGTGAAGGGCACAGAGATCCCACAGCCGGAATACGTTGGCCTCCAGGGCCGGGGTCACGTCATGGATCGACACGAGAAGCATCACGGGTCCAGAATTCCGCGGTAGATAGCGAACAGTCGATCGAAGACCATGTCCCACCCATGATGCGCCTCGACATAGGCGCGGCCTCGTGCGCCCAGCTCGCTCAGGTCCCCGGCCAGGAGTCGAACCGCGGTCTCGCCGAGTGCGCCTGCGTCACCCGAACGAAAGTGCGCACCGGCACCAGAGCGGCTCACGGTTTCGGCAACTCCACCCCGGTCAGCTGTCAGAATGGGTGTCCCACTGGCGAGTGCTTCGAGGGCGGAGAGGCCGAACGTCTCCAGTGAGCAGGGAGCTACGTACAGATCGACCGCAGCCATGAGGTCGGCAAGCCGCTCACGATCGCCTTCGAATGGAAGCCAGAAAAAGCGCTCGCTTCCCCGCAGGCGCTGTAATCGCCGCCGCGAGGGACCATTCCCAATCAGTACCAACCGCGCACCGGTACGACGCTCCACCGGGGGCCAACTCGCCAGCAGCAGGTCGAGCTCCTTTTCGCGGGCGATGCGCCCCACAAAGAGGCCCAGCGGCCCTGAAGGCAGGCCAAGCGCGCGGCGGGTTTCCCCGGCGTATGCCCGGCGGCGGGGGTGAAACCGCTCGAGATCGACCCCCAGAGTAACGCGCTGGACCCGCTCGACGCCTTCTCGTTCGAGCTCGGCCGCCACGAAGTCCGAGGGTGCGAGAGTAGCCTCCACCAACCGACTCAGATGTCGAACGTACCCCCACGCAAATCGACTCGCTCTCCGCCGGAAGGCGCCGGCCTGGGCCGGCCAGGGGGCAATGACCCGCGGAAAGTTGCTGTGATAGAACCATACCACCGGGACATCCAGGCGGCGGGTCGCGAGATGAACCAGCCAGGGGGCACACCACGCGCTGCCAACCTCGATCAGGTTAGGCCGCTCGTGGGCGACAATCCGGCTGGTTGACCGGGTCGCAAGCATGAACCGGTAAGGCTTCTGCGTGGGCACCGAAGGACCATGGAGCCGATAGCACCGCACGCCGCTCGTCTCGTGGATCGAGTCGCGGGCGCCGGGCACAACCAACACCTGCCGTAGCCCCGGCCGGGGCTCAACGTATCGTGCCTTTTGAAGCAGATAGGTACGCACCCCCCCGGTCGTCTCGCCGAAGAACTCGGAGATATCGAGCACGCCGAGGGCATCGGGCCGCAGCCGGGGTGGGAGGGTGCTCCGGGATATGTCGAGCGACGCCGGTGTCTCGATACCGCTAAACAGATCGAGATCGGCGGCTGCGTAAACGGCGTGATCAGTCAGAGCAATCCCCGAGCGGGTAAATCGTGCCGCAGTTGGCGCAGGGGTTCTTGCACCCCGCGGCTTTGTCAGGCACCGGGAACCCGCAGCGATCACAGGTAAGCGGCGGTAGGGTCCCGAGCGGAGCGAGGGGGCGGTAAGGCGGTAGGTCCTCACCAACCGAGTCTACCGTCTTTCCGCCTTTCCGCCTTTCCGCCTGGCTAGCCAAGCCGGTACGCTCCGGTGAGGAATGGATTGGTCAGGCGTTCGATGCCGATGGTGGTGT
>DASXRM010000002.1:0-29101 GCA_036506575.1 Gemmatimonadales bacterium
CCCGACCTGGACGGTCAATATCGATGACGGTGGTAACCCGACCGGGCCGGGTGAGCCAGACTTTGATGACGTCGTTCTGACAGTCCAGGCGACACCCGCGTCATAAGCGCAAGCAGGAAATTGGATGCAGGCTGAAGGGCAGTGTCCCGCCGGAGGGATTCCTCCGGCGGGTTAGAGGGAACCCAGAGACTCACACCAAAGACCAGTTCGAGCTGGAAGTGCAGTGCCCGCCGGAGGGGTTCCTCCGGCGGGTAGGACGGAAGTCTGCGGCCGTTCCGCAGCCGAGACACCCAAAATTACCCCCTGAGGCGCACCATGAGAGCGATGATTTGGCTCGCAGTAGCGGTTGCTGGAGCGGGCCTGGTCACGGCCTGCAAGGACGGTCAGAAGCAGAGCGACGAGAACGCGGCCCCCGACGCGAACTTCTCCTTCCAGTGCTCGGCCTTGCGGTGCGACTTCCAGGACTCGAGCACGGATGATGGGGCAGTGGTCTCCTGGAGCTGGAACTTCGGGTCGGAAGGGTCCCATGAGCGGAACCCGTTCTATACCTACGCGTCAGGGGGCAGCTACGACGTCAGCCTCACGGTAACCGATGATGTGGGTGCGACCAGTACCACGACCAAGAAGGTGAACCCCAAAGCACCGGTGGTCACCTCGCTCTCCTGCGTCGACGGGTCAGCTCCGGGTGGCTTCGTCACCTGCACGCTGAGGTTGGAGCAGGAGGCCGGCTTCAAGGTGGTGTTGAACAGTTCCAGTTGCCAGGCGCATGGCAACATCTTCCGGATCACCGCCCCCCTAGGAGCGACGCTGACCGACGACGGCTGCTATGAGCAGGCTGGAAAGCAGCTAGTATTCGATGGTCCGTTTGCGGCGGGAACTGAGATTGGAGCCGAGGTAGTGGCTCCGCTCCTGGCCAACCCACCCCGGCTGCGGGTAGACGGAGCGTATCCGGAGTGGATTCTCACGTATGAAGATGGGGCCGACTCCGACTTCAACGATCTCCAGTTGACGCTGACTGCGCTGCCGACCGGCAACTAAAGCGGCTTCGCCAGTACACTTTCGGCACAGAGGAACAGCCTCGGCACGGCCACAGTACCATTTGGCACGCCGCGGCTGTTTCTGCTTTACCGATCTCTACAATGGAATTGGAGGAATGTGTGCGCTGTATGTGGCTGCTGGCCTGGCTTCCTATATTGGCGTGCTCGAATGGGGCGGTGGAATCGGCTGCCCGATCGTTGCCTGCCGGCACCCCGCCTCAGGTGGCGGCGGTGGACCGGAGCGTGCCAGCAAAGCAGCTGATACCGGCGGAGTGGACGGTCGCCCAGGACACGTCGGAAGCGGGCGACGTGACCACGGCCTCGCTCCAGCTTCCCACGGCTAAGGACATCACCGGTTTGCTGGACGACGAGGCACCCCGACTGATCCTGCAATGCCTGGACGGCAAGGTTGAAGCGTTTATCGAGACGGCGCCGTCCGATCCCGAGTCAGGACCGGACTCCAGCGGGGTGCAGGCTCAGCCCGTTCGCATTCAGCTGGATTCGGCGCCGGCCTGCGAGTGAGAGATCGGCACAGCGCGGCGCTCGATCCACCCTGCTGCTGGCCGCCGCCGGCAAGCGCAGTGTAGCTTACCCGGCTGAATTTTCAGGGGGAGCCTGGTTCGTGCGTATCGGAGTCATGCTACGGCACTATGACCAGCACGGGGGTGGGGTCAAGGTGTACACCCAACGGCTGCTTCGTGCCTTGCTCGATCTCCGGACCGATCACGAGTTCGTCCTGCTGTACCGCAACCCTTCGCTGATCGGCACCTACCGGGGGGAGCCCAACGTCGAGGAAGTGGCTATTTCCGCGCGTTCGGTCCTCGGCTGGGATCAGATCGCCGTTCCGAGCGCTGTTCGCCGCCACGGCATCGATCTGCTGTATAATCCCAAGTACTCGATCCCACTGGTTGGCCGCTGCCCTTCGGTGTGGGTCTGCCATGGGCTGGACTGGTACGTGATGCCGTGGGCCTCCAAGCGTATCGACCGCCTGAGCCATCGCTTTCTAGTTCCCCGATACGCCTCCAAGGCTGCCGCGATCATCGCTGTTTCGGAAGTCACCCGGCAGCACGTCATGGAGTATCTCAGGGTTCCCCCGGACCGGGTGGTCACGGTCTATTCCGGAGTGGACGACGTTTTTCGGCGCCAACCGGAAGCGTCTCGATTGCGCGAGATCCGGGAGAAGTACTCGCTACCCGACCGGTTTCTCCTTTACGCCGGGGCCATCTATCCCCCGAAGAACTTTACTCGCCTGGTGCGCGCCTACGGGTCAGTGGGACCGAAGCGGGGAATTCCGCTGGTGGTGGCGGGGGGCGAAAACCGGTTTCTCTCGGAGCATGAGCTTCAGGAACCTGAGGCGCTCGGCATCAAGGAGTGGGTACGCTGGCCGGGTTGGGTGGAACAGGAAGACCTGGCCGGCTTTTACTCCCTCGCCGAGGCGCTGCTGCTGCCCTCACTCTTCGAGTCGTGCGGGCTGCCGGTATTGGAGGCGATGGCGGCCGGCTGCCCCGTGATCACTGCCGATCGCTATGGCACCAAGGAGCTGGCGGAGGGTGCGGCGGTCCTGGTTGACCCCGAATCGGTCGAGAGCATCGCCGCGGGTATTCGCCGGGTCCTGGACGACGAAGGAATGCGGACTCAGCTGATCGCAGCCGGCCGACAGCGCAACCGGGAATTCACCTGGGCCCGGTGCGCCTCGGAAACACTCCGCGTTCTCGAGCAGGTGCAGGTAGAGCGGAGGCCGACTCGCCGGCGGCGCACCGTCCCCGGCGCGGCCCCAGCCCAGCCATAACCCCAACTCTCCGCCCCCTTGCGGCAGATGAGCATTGCTCCAGCCGATCTGGCGACTTCGCCCGCGGCCGCTCCAGGACCGATTAAGGTGGTGGTCAACGCTCGCCATCTAACCGGCCCCAGAACCGGCATTGAGGTCTATATGGAGCAGCTCCTGGCGGCGCTCTCCCGTACCGGCCAGGTGCAGATCACCGCTGTGAGCTGGTCTCCCCTCGATCTCGGCCTTCCCGGGGTGCACGAAGTCGTTCCGGTTCGACGCCCGGATCTGGCGGGGCTTCGTGCAACGCTATGGAAGCTCTGGTTCGACCAGTGGATTTCCCTCCGGGCAGTCGCGCCGGCCGGCGGAGTCCTGGTTCATGGGATGGATGGTTTCCTGCCGTACTCCTTGCGGTCGCGGGACCGATGCGTGGCCACGGTGCACGACCTTGGATGGCAAGCGCATCCGGAGCTCTACGACCGGCGTCTGCGCCTGATGTACGGCCTCCTGTTTCCCTGGGTGCTGCGGCGGGCCAACCGGTTCATTGCGGTCTCCCGCTACACGGCGGACGATCTCATCCGACGAGCCGGCGTCCCGGCGTCTAAGATCGATGTCGTGTATCACGGCCTGGATCCGGTCTTCAGCCCGCCGGCCCAGCATCATGTTCCGGCGTCTCATCAGCCTTATGTGCTGGCTGTGGGAGGAGTCTCGCCGCGGAAAAACACCCGACGGCTCATTGCCGCGTTCACTCGCTGGCGGCAGCGGGGCGGTCACCGCGCAGCGTACCAGCTCCTGATTACCGGCACCTCACTCGACCGCGACTTCGCCCAGCCAGGTGGGTCCCTACCCGAAGGCGTGACCCTACTGGGATACGTCGACAAGGCGGCGCTGCCGCGCCTGTACACCGGTGCGGCCGCTTTCTTGTATCCCGGGATCTACGAGGGGTTCGGGCTCCCAATCATCGAAGCTATGGCGTGCGGTGCCCCAGTGGTGACTTCGCGCACGGGAGCGGCGCCGGAGATAGCCGGAGGCGCCGCGATTCTGGTGGACCCCTTCCAAGTGGAGAGCATCGAAGCCGGGCTGGAACGGGCGATCATCCCCGAGGAGGCACACCGGCTTCGGGCTCTGGGATTGGAGCGGTCACGCGCCTTCGTCTGGTCCACCGCCGCGGCCGCTACGGTGGAGTCTTATAGACGCACCCTGGGCTAAACGGCACCTTTGGCCACCAGGCCCAGGAGATCAACTGGAAAACCGGTCAGGCGAAATCCCCGGGCAAGGTGACCTGGGAGATCCTCCGCGAATGGGTCGGCTCGAAGGGCGCAATACTTCGCGGGGGCGGACTCGACGAGAGCCCTCACGTCTACCGGCGTCTTCCCGAACGTGCTGGCCGCCTAGGGAGACACCATTCGAGTGGTGCACACCCTCACCCCGCTGATTGTAGTGATGGCGGGCGAGAATGAGTTCGATCCCTACAAAAGACTAGGAGCCCGTGTGCGCGGCTAGGAAGAAGACGGGCGGACCGGTGTCGTGGCGTCCTCGCCGGCGACGGTGGTCCACTCACGCACCCGCCACTGTTTCACCAGCCCATTGGTGACGTAGGGGTCAGCCTTCGCGAACGACACAACGACGTCAGGCGAAGCGCATTGGAAGAGGAGCACCGCACCATCTACGGGGTTCGCAAAAGCGCCGCCAAGCAGGAGCTCCCCGCGTGCCGCCGCCTCCCACGCTTTCCGTAAGTGGGCGTCGCGGTAGCCAGCGCGCCGGGTGACGTAATCATCCACGACATCGTAAAACAATATGTAGTGCATAATGGTCTCCCAAATCTGCCTAGGCAGCCGCTGCCGACTCCCCGCAACACTTATGATGGAAGAATCGAAGCAGGCGTCCGGTAGTCACCAGCTGAGGTGGGGATCTGGGTTCCAGACTGGAGCACCAAACTGGAGCAGAATTTGCTAAGTCCAGTTGGCCCTGGTGGATTCGAACCACCATTAACGGATCCAAAGTCCGCTGTCCTGCCGTTGGACGAAGGGCCAGTCTGGCATCGCCGCACTGCGGCCTGAAGCCTAGCGGCCCCGAAGGAGGGGCGAAAGGGATGCCCACCCGGACTAAAGCGTGCCTGCCGACCCTTGCCGATGTACTGAGGACCCCGGAAATTTGAGCCCGATGTGGTATCCCTGCTTTCTTGGCAATAACCCCTATTGGCCCGATCTTCGAGCTAGATGACCGACGCCACCTTCCTCGGAGGGTCCGGAGCCTCCTTTAGGACAGAGCGCTTGTATCAGACCCTGGGCGACGCGGCCCCCGGGTTTCTTTGGCTGGTCGATGCCGATGGACGTTTCATCTACGTCAACCGGACCTGGGAAGAGTACACCGGCTCGAGTCTGGAACAGCTCAACGATCTGGGCTGGGAGCAGTTCAATCATCCGGACGAGCTGGCGCAGGTGCAAGAGCGATGGACCGAGGCGGGAGAGCGGAAAGAACAGTTCGAGATGGAGCTCCGCTACCGGCGGTACGACGGAGAATACCGCTGGATGCTGGCTCGGGTGGTGCCGCTGCGGGATGCAGCGGGGCAGCTGGAGGGCTGGGTCGGGACCTCGGTAGACATCGATGACCTCAAGAAGGCCCAGGAGGCAGTCCGCAGTCGCGAACAGGAACTGAGCGACTTCTTCGAGAACGCTGCTGTGCCCATCCATTGGGTCGGGCGGGACGGTTCCATTCTCCGAGCCAATCAGGCTGAGCTCGACCTCCTGGGTTACCGCCGTGACGAATGCGTCGGCCGCCACATCGCCGATTTTTACGAAGACAAGCCGGTGATCGACGATATCCTTCGCCGGCTGACCGCCGGCGAAGTGCTGCACGATTATCCCGCCCGCGTTCGGTGCAAGGATGGGTCGGTCAAGGAGGTGCTGATCGATTCAAGCGTGTACGTCCAAGATGGGCAGTTTATCCATGCGTGCTGCTTCATGCACGATGTGACCGCCCAACGCATAGCCGAACAGGCCACCGAGCGGCTGGCCACTATCGTTACCTCCTCCACCGATGCCATCATCGGCAAGACGCTCGAAGGCCAGGTGACGAGCTGGAATGCCGCCGCCGAGCGGATCTTCGGGTATAGTGCCGAGGAAATGGTCGGTGGATCCATCTTCAAACTGATCCCCGAGGAGCTCCACGAGGCCGAGCGCTTGCTGCTCGAACAAATCTGCCGGGGGGAGAGGGTGGAGTTCTCGGAGACGGAGCGAATCCGCAAGGACGGCCGGCGGATCTACATCGCGCTCAGTGTGTCGCCGATACGTGACGATCTGGGGCGGGTTATCGGTGCCTCCTCGATCAAGCGGGATATCACCGAACGAAAGAAGGCTCAGGAAGCCCTGGCCCAGAGTCAGGAGCGACTTCAGCTTGCGCTCAGCGCGGCGCGCATGGGGACGTGGCGTTGGGACCTCAAGACCGGGGCGCTGGGCTGGGACGAGGGTCTCAACCAACTCTTCGGCCTCGGCTCCAACGAGTCGGTGACCCCTTACGACCAGTTTCTTGATCGAGTCCACCAGGACGACCGTTCGTTTGTGCGGGAGCAGGTGCAACAGGCAATCGATGATCGCGGGGTCCTGGACTGCGAGTTCCGAATCGTTCTCCCGCGAGGGCAAGTGCGATGGCTCGCCGATCAGGGCCGGGTGGTGCGTGACCCCGGTGGAACGCCGCTGTATATGGCCGGCGTCTGTCTGGATGTGACCGAACGCAAGCTGACGGAAGAGCGGCTGCGGCAGGCGCAGCGGATGGATTCGGTCGGCCAGTTGGCTGGGGGTATCGCGCATGAGGCCAATAACATGATGTCGGTGGTCCTGGGCTGCGCGGATTATGTGCTCCAGCGCTCCGACTTGCCTGAACCGGTGCGCCAGGATGTGGACCAGATCTGGCGGGCTGCCAAGCGCACAGCCGGAATCACCCAGCAGCTGCTCGCGTTCAGTCGGCGCCAGGTGCTCCAGCCGCAGGTCCTCGACCTGAATACCACGGTACGTGAGCTCGAGCCGATCCTGACGCGTGCCCTGGGTGAAAGCAGCGGCCTGAGAATGCATCTCTCCCCGACTCTCGGCCAAATCCTAGCCGATCCTGGTCAGATAGAGCAGGTGCTCCTCAATTTGACGCTGAATGCCCGTGACGCGATGCCAGACGGCGGCAGACTCACGATAGAGACGATGAACGTGGTGCTCGATTCGATCTACGCCGCTGCCAAGCCGGTCGAGACCCTCGAGCCGGGCGAGTACGCGGCGTTGGTCGTCACCGACACCGGTCACGGAATGGATCGAGAGACGCTCGCCCGGGTCTTCGAGCCTTTCTTCACCACCAAGGGCGTGGGCCAGGGTACCGGCCTGGGGTTGTCCACGGTGTACGGCATCGTCAAACAGAGTGGAGGTTTCATCTGGGCGTATAGCGAGCCGGGGCTGGGGACCACATTCAAGCTGTACTTCCCGTTGGCGGCTCGAGCCCCCGCGGGCGCAGCGACGCAAACCACGGCACCCACCGGCCGGGCGGACGAAGTAGTGCTGATCGCCGAGGATGAGCCCATGGTCCGCAGCATCATGGCACGTACCCTGAGAGATTGTGGCTACACTGTGATCGAAGCTGCCGACGGCAGGGATGCGCTGAACATTCTCGAGGCAGAGAACGGTCGGGTGAGTCTCGTCGTCGCGGACGTCGTGATGCCCGACATAGGGGGCCGAGAGATGGCGTCCCGAATGGCTCAACATTGGCCCGAGGTGCCGGTGCTCTTTACCTCGGGATACACCGGGCTCGATGTGGTGCGTCGTGGCCTGCTGGAAGAAGGCCGCGAGTTCATTCAGAAGCCGCTTGCCCCAGAGACGCTGGCCCGCAAAGTTCGGGAGATGGTGGACGCGAGATCGCCGCTCTCGTAACCCTCGAGGGGAGGCGTCCGCTATGCTGCAGTCGGGGTGGCCCACCAGGCTAGCAGCGATCCTTCTGGCAATCGCCGGCGCAGCTTGTCACGACACCGTGAAGCCAGGTCCATCCGAAGGCGGCCTGAGCCAGCTCGGGGTGGCCTATGTCTGCGGCAACGACTTCGATGTCCAGAATCACGGCACCACTGCGCTGACGGTGCACTACGCCGTTCTCGGCACAGCCGAGGACGGAGAGCTGGCCCTGCCCGCACGCTCGGATAGCATCGAGAGCACGACCCGACTGACCACCCTACGGGCCGGTGGCCTGCAGATCTCCTACGGGGACGAGAAGATGTTTCCCGTGGCTAACGCCTCCACACCGTGCCCGCCACCGGCATCGGCGCCTCAGCCCCAGGCCACCATCGGCGAATGGTCCCTCCCATTCCCCTGGCCTGTCGTCGCGGTTCACCTTCATCTCCTTCCCAGCGGGCGGGTGCTTTCCTGGGGCCGGCTCGGCGCGCCCCAAGTCTGGGAGCCCGCGAGCGGAGAATTCAGCGAAATCCCCAGCTCCACGATGGTGTTCTGCAGTGGGCACACATTTCTGCCGGATGGCCGGCTGCTGGTGGCCGGAGGCCACCTCGACGATGAGCGGGGCCTTGCGGACGCCAACATCTTCGATGGTGCAAGTCAGACATGGCTGCCGGTGCCGCCCATGAGACAGGGGCGCTGGTACCCTACGACTACGACATTGCCCACGGGCGAGATCCTCACGCTGGGCGGGAGGGACGAACAAGGCGCGGAGGTCGAGGTACCCGAGCTCTGGAGCGGGAACGCCTGGCGCGCCCTCAGCGGCGCCCGGCGTGCGCTCCCCTATTATCCCCGAACCTTCGTAGCCCCGAATGGGCTGGTTTTCTACGCGGGGGAGCTGCAGCAGACCGGCTACTTGGATCCGACCGGGCTCGGCAAATGGACCGCGGTTGCCAGCAGCAACTATGGCCGGCGCGACTACGGCTCCGCCGTAATGTACTCGCCTGGGAAGGTGATGATCGTCGGCGGCAGCGACCCTCCAAATGGAGCGCCGACCAACACGGCTGAGCTGATCGATCTAAACCAGCCCGGCCCGGTGTGGCGGTACACCGAACCCATGACCTATCCTCGTCGCCAGTTCAATGCGACGCTGCTGCCGGATGGCGAGGTGCTCGTGACCGGTGGTACCAGCTCGGCCGGCTTCACCGATCCGTCAGGAGCGGTACACACCGCGGAGGTGTGGAACTCAAGTACCGAGCAGTGGAGTGCGCTGGCCAGTGGTGCGGTGACGCGGGTGTACCACTCGACCACCCTGTTGCTGCCTGACGGCCGTGTTTTGCACACCGGAAGTGGCGATGGGCCAGGAATCCCCCGGCAGCTTAACGCGGAGCTCTTTTCGCCGCCCTATCTCTTTCAGGGGGCCCGCCCCTCGAGTGGTCCCGCCCCCGGCGTCCTGACATACGGCGAACAATTCTTTATACCGACTCCGGACGCGGGGCGGGTGGTGCGTGTGACTCTGCTGCGACTCTCTTCTGTGACGCACGCCTTCGACCAAAGCCAGCGGTTTCTGGAGCTTGCCCTTCGCAGGACCGCAGGAGGCCTTACTGTATCGGCGCCGGCATCGAGCTCGTTGGCACCTCCGGGACCGTATCTGCTGTTCCTCCTGAACGGGAACGGGGTGCCGTCGATCGCCAAGGTCGTTCGAATCAAGTAGCCACGGCTTCCGGCCCCGGTGCCGGTGTTGCCAGCGTCTCGACCGGCGTGATGGTTCCGTGCTTCCGCCCCAGCATCATGATGGCATCTTCCCGGTCCCGGGCTGATCGGTAGATCGCAAACAGGGTAGAGCCCGAGCCGCTCATCCGGCACAACAGGGGTCTGGTGGTCACCAGTGCCTCGAAGGCTGCGCGGACCTCCCCATAGCGGCTGAACACCGGCGACTCAAAATCGTTGCCGGCCATTCGTCCGATGTCTCCCCATCGCGAGACCACATCGCTGTCCAGGGCCACAGCTCCGCGCCGGTCGGCTGACCCCCGGGCGTGGTCGACCCAGGCGTAGGCGTCCGCGGTGGCAATCGGGATCGGCGGGGTGAGCAGCAGGGCGGGGGAGGCGGGGAGTGGCGGCAGCCGGAAGATGCGCTCGCCCCGACTCCATGCCAGCGCGAGCGGTGATCCGGTGAGGAAGAACGGAACATCGCTCCCCAGGTGGGCGGCGAGTTGGAGCAGCTCATGCCGAGGAACCGCGTCCCCCGCAAGCCTGTTGGCCGCCTGGAGCGCCGCGGCGGCATCACTCGATCCTCCCCCCAGCCCGGCCCGGACCGGGATGCGCTTGGTCAACGTGAGATGGATGGCGAACCGGTTGCCGGTCGCTTCCAGCACCCTCGCCGCCGCGCGCACGGCGAGATTCCGCTCCGCTGGCCCGACGTCGGCGCCCGCGACAGCGATGGTCACACCGTCCCCCTCCCGCCGCTCTGCCCGGAGGCTATCGCTGAGGCTGATGAGGCACAGGAGAGTTTCGAGACTGTGGTAGCCATCCTCGTCGCGGGAGAGGACCCGCAAGAAGAGGTTGATCTTTGCGAACGCGGGCAGGGTCACGCAGGAGATCATGGCTGCTTCTGACTGAGTCCATTGACGGCGTTGGGGGCTCGGGTAAACGACCAGAGGCCGAGCAGGGTTATCGGAATGAACGAGGTCACGTGGAAGGAGATCGCGTAGGAGAAGGCCACATCTTTCGGAACGCCGTAGAGTCCCAGAACCGCCACGATCACCGCTTCGAAGGGCCCGAAGAACCCGGGCGTGGACGGGATGGAAATGCCAAGGACCAGGAGTCCCTGCATCAGCAGTGCTCCGTAAAAAGTCACCGGAATGTCGAATGCCGAGAATCCAACGTGAAACGCCAGCGCGTTGAGCAGCCACAGCACCAGGGACCAGAAGATGACCAGCGCAAGGCGGGCCGGCGCACGCAGCACCACCAATCCCTGGCGAATCCCTTCAATCAGGCTCACGATCCGATCGGCAATTCCCTGCCGAGGGAGCAGCCGCCGTACCAGCCGCTCGGCGGACAATGGGGCCGCCAACACCAGAATCGCCAGAACCAAACACGCGACTCCGATCAGAGCGGCTGTTTGAGCGAGATGCGCGACCGAGACCCCGCCAACCGTCACCGAGGGGGGAAGATCGGGGCGCAGGAGAGCGAGGGTGAGAAGCGCGATAATTGTCAGGGCATCGAAGATGCGTTCCACGGCGACTGAGGATAGGACGGTCGTGAAACGGATCCCCGCGAGCCGGGATGCGGTGTAGGAGCGCACTAGCTCACCCGCTCGCAACGGCAAGAGGTTGTTCGCCATGAACCCGAGGGCGACCGCGTGCCAGAGCGGGCCAGGTGGGTAGGGAAACCCCTTCTCGTCCCGTAGGAGCAACCGCCAGCGGACCAGTCGCAGCGGAAAGGTGAGCGTGGCAAGGGTGACGGCGGTGGCGAGTGGGAGGGGCTTTGCCGCCCGGACCTGTCGCCACACCTCGTCCAGGCTGACCCCGCGCACAGCCCAGAGGAGGAGCGCGAGGGATACCCCGACTCCGAGAATCGCCGGGAGCGCCCGCCGCACCCGGCTCCGGGTGCCGGGGTCAGGATTCGGCAAGCGCGAGCGGAACGAGGTCCAGCAACTCCTGAAGCAACGGCTGCAGGGATTCCAGTGTTGCTTCGCGGTTGAGCTTAGCGGCTATCTGGTGGCGCACAATATTCGCCCGCTCGAGAGCGGCTTGACCATGGTAACACAGCGTGCCGATGGCCACCGCAGGTTCTTCGGTCTCGGCGGTCGCGGGGCGGCCAAGTAGCCCGGCTAACGAGGTCGTCGTCGGCGCATGCTCTCGCACCAGTCGCTCGAAGGTTCGGAAGCTGGTTTCGAGCCCGCTCGGCTGGTCGGGCGCTGGGGGAGCCAGACTCTCAATCGGCACGATGTCCGAGTCCGACTCGTAACCAAGTGACTCAATAGGTACCACCGGTTCTGACGACTCCGTCTCGCTCCGGAGCCCATCCAATCGATGCGCGACATCCAGCAGGCGCCGGGAGATGAGCATCCGGTCGTCGCTCTCCACGACCGCGCGCAATAACTGACCTGCCTCTCGCAAACGGATGACCAGGCTCTCGACTGAACGGCTCGCCACCCCTGCCGCCAACGCTTCCTGAGCCGAGCGGGCGAAGATTCCGAGTGCGCCCGCCACTGGATCAGCACTCGGCGCGGCTGCCGAACGTAAGGCCCCCAGCAGGTGGTATAGCCGGAGGTCTCGCTGAGTGGTAGAGCGCGCCCCTTCGATTAAATCGGCGCTCTGACACAGGTGTTCGCCGTGGCTGACCAGCTCGAGAGGCCCGAGTGGCTCCGGCGAGGCGAAGTCCGGCTGAGCTACCGGATGCGAGAGCGGTTGGGAGTCTCCTTCGAAGTAGAGCGACTCGATCGGGACGACATCGCGTTCCACTGCGAACGCCCGGAGAAGAAGCTCGGTAAAGCGGCGGGCTTCTTCGGCCTCGGGGTTGGGACGGCCGTGCTCAGCCACGTCCCGAGAGATTCTGGTCAACGCCTGCGCCGCCGCATCCATGACCTCATCCACCCCGGGCGGGGGCGCGAACAGCCGGGTAAGATCCCCGACCGCCAGCTCGATGCCATCGAGGATCTCGGGAAGGGGAGAAAGGTCGCCCAATTCAGCCAACCCCCGAAGGGATTGCATCCGGCGGATCACGTTGTACAGCGGCTCGCGGTCGGCCGGCGAGGTGCGGAGCGTTCGCGCGGCACGGTCGAGCGCGCTGGCGATGAGTGCGCCCTCGCGGGCGACGAACGCGCGCACCCCGGTGTGGAGCTCCTGGCGCTGCGGCTCACTCCTCTGGCTACCCTCTTCGGCTGTCGATTTGCCGATCAGCGTCTCGAGGCTTCGGCCCAGCCGGGCTGCCCGCGCGGTATCCGCCTCGTTCCAATCTCGGACTCGTCGGACCAGGACCCGAAACTCATCGACTGCTTGGGCCACCTGCTCCCGAGTCGCCGCGTCCCAGCTCCGACGTTGGTCACGGTGGGCCCGCGCGAGCGCTTCGAGCCCGGCTGCCGCCCTCGCGATCTGGGTCTGACCGGCCATCAGCGCCGACCCGCGAAGGACCCGAGCCATGCGGAGAAACTCATCACCGGGGGGTGGACTCCCGCTGTCTACCAAGATCTCGAGTCGGTCCAGGGACTCACCCGCTTCGAGGGCGAAGAAGTCAGCGGTACCGAGTGGGTTGGTCATTTCCGAGTCGGGAGCTAGGAGCTAGGAGCTAGGAGCTAGGGGCTGTTGGGCTGGAAGGTATTGGCCAGGGGCCACGGCATCAACTCTGGTGATCATCTCAACCTCGCTCCCGATTCCCGACTCCCATCGCCTTGCGCATCTCCACCACCGCCTCCCGCATGCCGACCATAATGGCGCGGCTCATGACACTGTGCCCGATGTTCAGTTCCTCGATCTCTGCAATCCCGGCCACCGGGGCGACGTTCGAGTAGGTGAGCCCGTGACCGGCATGCACGAACAGTCCCATGTCGGCCGCGTGCCGGGCCGCGCGGCGAAGCTCGTCGAGCGCGGTGTCGTTGCTGCGCCACGAGTGGGCGTAGCGTCCGGTGTGTAGTTCGATCGCCGGTACACCGAGGTCCTTGGCGGCGTCCAATGTGCGAAGCTCGGGATCGATGAAGAGACTGACCCGAATGCCTGCTTGCTCCAATCGACGAATGGTTTCGCGGAGCCGGGGGGTGGGCTGGCTGAGATCCAGGCCACCTTCAGTCGTGATCTCCTCCCTCCGCTCCGGCACCAGCGTCGCCTGATAGGGCCGAAGCCGACAGGTGAGATCGACGATATCCGGGCTGGTCGCAAGCTCGAGATTCAGGATTCGCACCTCCGCCATGAGCCGCTCGACGTCACGGTCTTGGATGTGCCGCCGGTCCTCCCGCAGATGCGCGGTGATCCCATCGGCACCCGCCTCCTGGCAGAGCAGCGCGGCCTCCACCGGGTCGGGCTCATCGGTCTTTCGCGCCTCGCGGAGGGTTGCCACATGGTCGATGTTGATGTACAGCCGCGTCGGCCTCATTGCTCGCCGCTCCCGTGTCGGTTAAGTTCGCTGCCTAACCTTCGATCAGCGAGAGACTTGTGATGAAGCAACGGTGGTGGGGGACAGCGCTCCTCCTCGCTGCATGCGGCGGAAGCACGACACCGGTTCAACCCGTCAAATCGGCCGCCGGTGCGGTCCAGGGGTTCATGCAGGCGGTGGCGGACAGCAATCTGGCGAAGATGGCAACCCTCTGGGGTACCGCCAGTGGTCCCGCGGCCAAGACCCACCAGCCTCCGGACTACGAACGCCGCATCGCCATCATGCAGGCGTATCTCCGAAGCGACTCCTATCGGTTGACCACGGACGTTCCCGAATCTGACGGCCGCCGCGCCCTGCAGGTGGAGATCAAGCGACAGACCTGCACCTGGAGTGTGCCGTTCATTGCCGTCAAGACCGGGGACGGCTCCTGGCTGGTCAATCAGGTGGATCTCACCGCGGCAGGAAACCCCGCCCGTCCCTGCGTGGAAGGAGCAGGCTCGGACAGCATCCCCTCGTAAATAGCGGGAACTTTCCGGCCCTCCCGCTGTTATGTTCTAGTCAGTCAGCTCGAGCAGGATGCCGGCGGTCGACTTCGGGTGCACGAAGGCTATCCGCCGACCGGCGGCTCCGGCTCGCGGCGCCTGGTCCACGAGACGATAACCCGCCGCCCGGCACGCCTGAATCGCCGCGTCCAAGTCAGGCACTCGGTAGCAGATATGATGGATGCCAGGTCCGCGTTTGGTGAGGAACCTGCCGATTGGGCTGTCAGGCTCAAGGGGGGCCAGCAGCTCGATCTCAGATTCCCCGAACGGGAGCGCCAGGATCGTGGCCCCGTCCACCACTTCCGGCGGGTGTGGC
Source organism: Gemmatimonadales bacterium (assembly GCA_036506575.1). Taxonomy (GTDB): domain Bacteria; phylum Gemmatimonadota; class Gemmatimonadetes; order Gemmatimonadales; family GWC2-71-9; genus CAVVWJ01. The sequence goes on from DASXRM010000002.1 coordinate 14,667, forward strand.
TTGACACCGAGAACATCGCGGTAGAAGGCGAGCGCAGCTTCGAGATCGGAGACGGCAACACCGACATGGGCAATGCGGGGGCGGTCACTCACCGATTCCTCCGGAAATTATGGTAGGCCGCAACGGGTTGCGGGCCTACAAATACCACAGGAGAATAACCAGATGGGCGCAACGAATCCCCCGGCTGTGCACGTGAGCGACGCTTCCTTTGCAATGGAGATCGAGCAGGCGGACGGACTCGTGCTCGTGGACTTCTGGGCGGCCTGGTGTGGACCGTGTCACATGGTAGCGCCGATCTTGGACCAGCTTGCCGGCGAATATGCCGGCAAGGCCAAAGTGGCGAAGGTAGACGTGGATGCCAACCAGCGGACCGCCATGCGGTTCAACGTCCGCTCGATTCCCAGCATCCTGTTCTTCAAGAACGGCCAGCACGTCGATACGGTCGTCGGTGCCGTGCCCAAAGCCACGCTGGAAGGAAAAATCAAGCAGCATCTTAGCTAGTCGGGAAAGGCGGGAAGGTCGGGAATGGCGGGAAGGTAGAATGACTAGAGGATCGTCTAATCTGAGCGCGCCGAAGATCTAGGCAACGACCCGACCTTCCCGCTTTTCCCGCATATGGATCCTGGCACCCTGTACGTCGTCGCGACTCCGCTGGGCAACCTGGGTGATCTCTCGAGCCGGGCCGCCGAGGTGCTGCGGACCGTGCCGGTAGTTGCCGCCGAGGATACCCGCCGGACTCGGGGGTTGCTGAGCCACCTGGCGGCCAGGCCCACCCTCGTGAGCTTCCACGCCCATTCGGGCGATCACCGCATGGACTCTCTGCTCGATATCCTGCGCTCGGGGCGCGATGTCGCGCTGGTCTCCGACGCGGGAACACCCACAATAAGTGATCCAGGCGCGGCTCTCGTCGCGCTGGCGCGCGCCGCCGGAGTTGCCGTGGTGCCCATACCCGGCGCATCGGCGGTCGTCGCCGCTCTCTCGGCATCCGGGCTCGCTGGCGATCGCTATCTCTTCCTCGGCTTCATTCCCCGCAAAGGCCGGGAGCGGACGCGGCTCCTCAATCGAGCCGCGACCGAGGAGTGGAGTGTCGTCTTCTTTGAGGCGCCGACGAGGCTGGTCTCCCTGCTGGAAGACCTCATGCAGGTTAGCGGGGCCGATCGGACCGCGGTGGTGGCGCGCGAGCTGACCAAGATGTATGAGGAGATCCGCACCGGCACCTTGGGTGAGCTGGTAGATCATTACGCGGCCGTGCCGCCGAAGGGGGAGCTGACCATCATCCTCCAGGGGACCGGAACGCCGATCCCCCGGACGGATCGCACCGAAGACGCCCTGGAGCAAGCCAGCTCACTCCTGGCCGAGGGTCTTACCCGGCGCGAGGTGGTGCGGCGGCTCACCGAGTCCTTGGGCATTCCGCGAAACGATGCTTATAAGCTCGTGATGGAGCTGCCATGATCTCGTGGGCGCTACTGCTCCTGCTATTCACCTTGGGAGGGTCGAGCCCGCGCCATGGCCCGCCCGTGCTGATGACCATCGGGCGCTTGCATTACGACGGCGGCGGGGATTGGTATGCCAATCCTTCCAGCCTCCCCAATCTCCTCTCCGCTCTCCGAAACCGGACCACACTACGTGTCGCCGCTGAAGAGAAGGTCGTCACCTTGAGTGACGACGACCTCTGGAATATTCCCTACATCTATATGACCGGGCACGGCAATGTGCACTGGAGCGACCAGGACCTTGCGACTCTCCGGCGCTATCTCCTGCAGGGTGGGTTCCTCCATGCCGATGACAACTACGGCATGGACGCCTCGATCCGGCGGGAGCTGGGCCGGCTCTTTCCCGATCACCCGCTGGTCGAGGTACCACTCGATCATCCGATTTATCATCTGATCTACGACTTTCCCAAGGGAATTCCCAAGATCCACGTGCACGATGGCAAGCCGGCCCAGGGGTTTGGCATCTTTCTGGATGGACGATTGGCGGTCTACTACTCGTATCAGTCGGACCTGGGGGATGGCTGGGAGGACCCGGAGGTTCATCACGACCCTCCGGAGAAGCGAGAGTCCGCCCTCCGGATGGGGGTCAACCTGTTCGCCTACGCCGTCGGGTACGGAGGATGACCGCGCCGGCTACCCATCGGGCGCTGCAACGGCTGGGTCGCCCGCTGCGCAGTCGAGCTCGGCTGGCCTGGGCGTCCATCGGGCTGGGAACGGTCGCCCTTCTCCTCGGAACGGCCGCATGGGCTGTCCGGCTCGGCTGGATCACCGTTCCCTACTGGGTGCTGGGGGCCTGGGCCGGGGCGTTGCTGGTGCTCGCGACTATCGGGTATCTGGGCTGGGACAATCAGCGCCGGCTCTCGACACCGCAGTTGGCACGCAGCCTGGAGGAGCTCGGTGCTTGGCGGCGAGGCACCCTGTCGGGCCTTCTGGACGCGACGGCATCGGGAACCAGTGGCCCCTTGCTCGATCTGGCCGACCGCGAACATGCCGCGGAGATCGAACGGAGAGGGTGGTCCGCGGTGGAGCCTATCGCCCGCCCGGTCCGCATCCTTGTCGCTCTGAGCGTGGCTTGCCTCCTGCTTGGTACGCTCGCGTTTACCTCCGCAGGTCCGGTGCGAGGCGCCGCGGCGGCGCTCTGGCATCCGCACCGGGCATGGGAAGCGACTGTGGCACCGGTCCGGCTCCATGCCGCGAGCGAGCTGGTGGATCGGGGACAGCCAGTGGAGCTGCACCTCGAGGCCATGGGCCGCAAAGTGGCGACGCTCTGGCTCCGCTCGCCCGGTGAGGCGTGGGAGGCCATCGGGGTGCGTCTGGATTCGCTCGGACAGGCCACGGTATCAACTCCACCGTTGACCAGCGATCTATTCGCCCGACTGACGAGCGGCAGCCGGTCCTCGGATACGGTCGAAGTTCGGGTTCGTCTCCCGGTATTCCTGGGATCCCTCAGCGTGACCGCGAGGTATCCCGCCTACCTCGGCCTGGAAAACGAGCCGGTTCCGACTGGGGGCGATACCCTCATTCTCCCGGCTGGCACCCGGCTGGAAACCCAGGGCGAAGTGACCGCACCACTTGCGAGCGCTGCTTGGGTGCACGGGGAAAAGGCCGAAACCCTCGAGGTGACGGCGACTCGATTCAAGGGGACTTTTGCCCCCACACGATCGGGCGAATACCAGCTGGCCCTCGTGACTAGGACCGGAGCCGCGATTGCGGGCGATTCGGTGCGCTTACCGATTCGCATCATGCCGGACAGCGCGCCGTCGGTCGAAATACCGGTTCCCGGGGCCGATACCCTTGCGCCGCTGAGCCTCAAGCTGCCCCTGGTGATCGACGTTCGGGATGATCACAGCATCACCGGGGTAACAGTGGAGAGCCGGCGCATCAGCCGGTTCGGTCTGATCGACTCGGCACGCCGGGAAAGCGTGCCGGTGCCGCCGGAGCGCCCCGATCGCGCCATACTCACCTATACGCTCGATCTGAATCACCGAGGGCTCCTGCCGGGCGACACCGTACGTTACTTCGCTAGCGCGATCGATAACGCCCCACGGGGGCACACCGGTCGCTCCCGTGAGTTCGTCCTCCGCCTTCCGACCATGAGCGAGGTGCGCGCCGCCGAGCGCGAAGCCAGGGCAGGCGTTGCGAGCCAGCTCGATTCGATCATGAGCGCAAGCCGCCGGGTGGAGCGCCAGACCGAAGACCTGGCGCAGGAGCGGCCTCGCGCCACCGGAGGGCAGGGCGAGAAGGGCGGTGAATCGCTGACCTACGAAGAGGCGCAACGAGCCGAAGGCGTAGCCAAGTCCCAGGAAGAGTTGCTTCGCCAGGCTGACGCGCTCAAGCAATCGCTGGAGACACTCCGCCGAAGGGCCCAAGCCGCCGGCCTGAATGATTCGACCTGGCAGCGGCAGCTGGCAGAGATTCGAGACCAGCTGGAGCGGGCAATATCGCCCGAGTTGCGCGAAAGGCTTGCAGCCCTGCAGCAGGCGCTTCGGGACCTTGATGCCGAGCGGGCAAAGGAGACGCTCGAGCAGTTGGCGGAGGTTCAAAAGCAGCTCCGTGAGGCGCTCGAGCGCAGTCGCGAGCTCTTCCGGCGCGCCGCGTTGGAGGGCGATCTCGTCAATCTTGCGCAGGAGTCGCGCGAGCTGGCGCGGGAACAACGGCAGTGGAACCAGCGGGTCAGCTCGACCGACAGCACCCGTTCGGCGCTCATGGAGCAGCAGCTCGCGGCCCGGACCGACTCACTGTCCGCTGCGCTCGACCGGGTAGCCGCCGAGGCGGCACTTCAAGCCTCAGCCCGCCAGGCAGACAAGGCAGCAGGTCAGATGCAGCAGGCGGCGCGGTCGGTGCGGCAGGGACAACGAGCCAGGGCCAGACAGCAGGGCGAAGAGGCCTCGCGCGCGCTCGACCCGCTGGGGGATCAACTGCAACGCCGCAGGGAGGAGATGCAGCGCGACTGGCGCAGAGAGGTGGTCGAGGCAATGGACCAGGCGCTCTCTGAGACCAGCCGCCTGGCCGAACGCCAACTCCAGGTTCAGAACGAGCTCGGCGAAGGGGAGCCCGGTGCCACGACCCGGGCGGACCAGGCCGCCATCGAAGAGGGTGTGAAGAAGGTTCTGGAGCAGATGAAGCAGGCCGGGGGAAAGAACGCGCTCGTGTCCCCCCAGATCGCTGCGGCCCTCGGGGCCGCGCAGATCCAGATGCGCCAGGCACGAGAGGCCATCTCCTCGGCCGCACCCAATACCCGCGAGGCGATGGAGCAGGCGGGTGGTGCGGTAGACCAGCTGAATGCCGCGGCCCACCAGCTCATCCGGGCCCGCGATGACGTGTCCGGCTCGCAGTCGGGGTCGGGGCTCACCGAGGCGCTCGAGCGGATGGCGCAGCTCGCCCAGCAACAGGGCGGGTTGGGTCGTCAGGCTGCGGGGCTTCTGCCGATGGCCGGGGCCGGAGCGATGCGAGAACAGCTTCAACGGCTCGCCGCCAGACAGCGTGCACTGGCCCAAGAGCTCGAAAAGCTACGCGGGCAGGGAAACCTTCCCGGGGCGGGGCAGATGGCCGACGAGGCAAAGGAGTTGGCTCGCCGCTTGGAGGCCGGGCGACTCGACCGCCAGGTGGTGGAACGGCAGGAGAGACTCTTTCGTCGGATGCTCGATGCCGGGCGCACCCTGCAAGGCCGGGAGGAAGATCAGGAGAAGGAGCGCCGGAGCACCACCGCGACGGAGGACAGCGTGCACCTGCCACCCGCACTCCGAGCCCGTCTGGAGGGCGAGGATCAGAGGCTCCGAGTTCCCACTTGGGAGGAGCTGCAGCAGCTCTCTCCGGAGGAACGGCGGCTGGTGGTAGATTACTTCCGTCGCCTCTCCCAGCCGTCTCCGAGGTAATCTCATGAGGGTTTTTGGCCGCTATATCATGTCCCTAGGCCTGCTGGTGCCGGCGACGCTCGGCGCCCAGCAGCAGGGCATCACCAGGGCTCTCGATCTCGAGCGCCGGGGAGACTATGCGGCCGCCGCCCAAGCATATCGGGCGGTGTTGAGCACCCGACCCGCCGACGCTACCGCTCTGCTCGGGCTCGAGCGGTCGCTCCTCCCGTTGAATCGAAGCGGCGAGATGCTCCCGGTGATCCGCGCCGCTCTCGCGGCGGCTCCCACAAGCTCCGCGGTGCATGGGATCGCATTGCGGACCTGGGCTGCCGCGGATCAGCCGGACTCGATCCGGAGCATTGCGGAGCGGTGGGCTCGGATCGCGCCCACAGACGAAACCCCCTACCGCGAATGGGGCGCCGCCGAACTTGCCCGGCAGAATCGACCCGGCGCCCGGGTGGCCTACCTGCGCGGTCGGGCGAGGCTGGGGAGACCGGATGCCCTTGCCGCTGAACTGGCTCAATTGGCCTTGGCGGATGGCGACTACCCGGCGGCCCTCCGGGAGTGGCTGCTTGCCGTACGCAAGCTCCCGGGCTACCGGGCGACGGCGGTCACCACGCTGGGACAGGCGCCCGAGCGGGCCCGAGCCGACCTCCTCCGGTCGCTGGCCGACGAGCCTGATTTGACCGCGCGGCGCATCGAGGCCGAGCTGCGGGCTTACTGGGGAGACCCACTGGGAGCGCTCCGCGTCCTCACACCCGCCCTGCCTGCCGATCGTACTCAGGCCATTGCGGTGTTACGTGGCCTGTTGGACCAACTCCGTGGGCTGCAGACCTCCGAAGCCAAGCAGGCACAAGGGCGCGTGCTCGAAGCCCTAGCCGATCGATCGCCCGCGCTCCAGGCATCGCGCCTCCGGCTGGAAGCTGCGCAAGCATACTCAGCCGCCGGTGACAGGGGTTCCGCCCGGCGCATGCTGGGCGGCCTGGCCGACGATCGCGCAGCACCGCCAGCCATCTCCTCCGGCGCGGCGGCCACGTTGGTAGAAGTGCTCATCAGTGAAGGCCGACTGGAGGAAGCACAGAAGCGGTTAGCGGAGTCACGCCCCACTGTACCGGCCGACGAGTACGACCTCCTCCGGCGCCGGCTGGTGATGGCCTGGATCCGAGCCGGCGATCTCGCGCGCGCTGACTCCGCCGTGGCAGCGGACAGCAGCGTGGCCGGTCTCGCACTTAATGGACGGATCCGGCTGTACCGGGGTGATATCAAGGGGGCAGTGGAACGCTTCAAGGCCGCCGGGCCCTATACCGGCGATCGGGTCGAGGCCACGCAACGTACCGGGCTGTTGGCCCTGCTGCAGCCGCTGGAAGCGGATTCGCTGCCCGAGCTCGGTCGCGCGTTGCTCCAGCTCGAGCAGGGTGACACGGCACAGGCCACCGCCGCGTTGGAGCATCTGGCGAGCCAACTCCCGCCTTCTCACGGAGGGGCGGAACTGAATCTGCTCGCCGGCCATCTCATGGCCGCCACGGGCAGGCCGGCGGATGCCGAGCGGCTCCTCCGGGTCGCCGCGACCCGAGAGGCTCCGGGGACCGCACCCGCCGCGGAGTTGGCCCTGGCGGAGCTGCTGATCTCGAACCGGCGGCCGGGCGATGCCGTCGATGTACTCGAGCATCTGATTCTCACATACCCACAGAGCGCCCTCGTGCCGCAGGCTCGTCGCAAGCTCGATGAGGCGCGCGGAGCGGTGCCGAAGACATGAAGCGGAGGGAGTTCGTCTTCCGCGGCTGCGCCGGCTTGGCAGCGCTTCATCCCGCCCTTGCCTGGCCCGGACGATGGAGGAGCTCGACCGCCTCCCCGTGGCTTCTGGTCCCCATGGACGATGCGCAAACCGACCATCTCAAGGCCTATGGGCTTGCTTACCGCGCGCTCAAGCGCGGGGTACGGGCCGAATGGTTCCTGAACTATCGGAGCGGCGCGTTTCTCCTGCCGAGTGATACCGCCACGTCGCGGGACGCGGCACTTGCCGGGGTGACGGTCGAGCCGACCGACGAGGGCCAGTTGGTCGAGATTCGTGGCCAGGTGCAGGGTGGGAACATGGATGCTGTCCCACTGGAGAAGCCACCTAAGGTCGCGGTCTATGCGCCGCCCAATGCACCACCCTGGGACGATGCCGTTACCATGGCCCTCAACTACGCTGGCATCGATTTCGAGAAGATCTGGGATGGTGAAGTTCTGGCGCAGAAGCTGAGGACCTACGACTGGCTTCATCTGCACCACGAGGACTTCACCGGCCAGTACTCCAAGTTCTTCCTCAACTATGCCGGCGCGCCTTGGCTCCTAGATATGGTCGAGCGGAATCGCGCCATGGCGCGGTCACAAGGGTTTCCTTCCGTGCCGGCCGAGAAGCAGGCTGTAGCGGTGGCGATCGCCAATTTCGTCGAGCGCGGCGGATTTCTCTTCGCCATGTGTACCGCGACCGAGACCCTCGACCTCGCGCTGGCCGCCGATGGGGTGGACATCGCGGCGTCATACGCCGACGGCACCCCGATGGACCCGAATGCATCGGCCAAGATGAAGTGGAATCGAGCCCTCGCGTTTCACAACGCGCAGCTCGAGCTGAGCCCCACCATACCGGTGTACTCGGACATCGATGGGCATCAGGTAAACTCGCCCGACCGGCGCCAACCGCTCGGCTCCTTCAGCCTGTTCAATTTCAGCGCGAAGATCGATCCGGTCGCAACCATGCTGGTGCAGAACCACCGGCAAGTGATTCCCGACTTTTACGGGCTCACCACCTCGTTTACCCGCAAGACGCTCAAGTCGAGCGTCACGGTGCTTGCCGAGGAACCCGGAGCGCCCTGGGTCAAATACATCCATGGGGAGCACGGGCAGGGCACCTGGACCTTTTTCGGAGGGCATGATCCGGAGGACCCCCAGCATCAGATCGGCGACGCACCTACCGACCTGTCGCTGCACCCGCATTCACCGGGCTATCGGCTGATTCTGAATAACGTCCTCTTTCCGGCCGCCAAGAAGAAAGAACTGAAGACGTGAGCGAGCGCATCGCCCCGGGCATCCGGGCTTACCTCGCGAGCGAAATCTCCGCCGCTGGGGGCCGGGAGGTTTCCTTCGTGGCCGAGGTGGACCGCGATGGCGTTGTCACCGCGGCACGGGTTGCGGCACGTGGGACGGTCGACATGGTGCTGGCACTTACGGCCGGTGCGTCCCGGGGCGAGATGCTCCTCCACAACCATCCCAGCGGAGTGCTCGAGCCGTCCGCCGCCGATCTCAACGTGGCGGCCCAGCTGCATGACGCCGGAGTTGGCTTCGGCATCCTGAACAACGACGCGACCGAGCTCTACGTGGTGGTGGAAGTGCCGCGTGATCGGCCGGCTGTCCGCATCGATCCGTTCGATATTATCGACGCGCTCGGGGAGAATGGCCCGGTCGCCGGCCAACTCCACCGGTACGAGGACCGCCGTAGCCAGCGAGACATGGCCGCATACATCGCCGACGGGTACAACGATGGTGGTGTGCAACTGCTCGAGGCGGGGACCGGGGTAGGGAAGTCGTTCGCTTATCTGGTACCCGCGCTCGCCTGGGCCCGCGCCAACGGTGAGCGGACCGTGGTGAGCACGAACACCATCAATCTGCAGGAGCAGCTGGTCGGGAAGGATCTGCCCCTCCTGCGCCGTGCCCTGGCGAGCGAGGAGTACTCGCCGACCTTTGCCTTGCTCAAGGGCTGGCGGAATTATCTCTGCCTCGCGCGGATGCACCAGGCCGTCTCCGCCCAGCGCACGCTGCTCGAGCAGGACAAGCTGGACGAGCTACTCGGCATTGCCGAATGGGCCGGCCACACCGCCGACGGAACCTTGAGCGACCTGCCGGTTACCCCCAGCGCCGAAGTTTGGGATGAAGTCAGCGCCGAGCCCGATCTGTGCACTCGCTTGAAGTGTCCCCAGTTCGACCGCTGCTTCCTGTTCCGCGCGCGGCGCCGTGCCGCCGAAGCCGACGTGGTAGTGGTCAACCATCATCTGCTCGCCGCGGACCTCTCGGTCCGGCAGGCGGCGGACAACTGGCAGGAGGCGGCGGTACTCCCCCCCTATCGGCGGCTCATACTCGACGAGGCCCACCACCTCGAAGATGTGGCTGCGAACCACCTCGGTATCCAGGTCACCAGTCGCGCCGTACGCCGGCTGCTCGGCCGGTTTGAGCGGAACGGCCGGGGGCTCGCCCCCACTCTCTCTCACGAGCTCCAGAGTCGCAGTGACCTGTTGAGCCGAGCCAGCCTCGACTTGTTGCAACAGCGGCTCCTCCCCGCTATCGGGGACGCCCGCCGGGCCAGCGAAGCCCTGTTCCTTCGTTTACTCCAGCGGCTGGAGGAGCTTCCGGGGGGACAACTGCGCCTGGACGATACCTTTGCCACCGACCCGATCTGGCATGAGGGCCTGGCCTTTGATCTCGACGCCACGCTGGGATCATTCCGCGCCCTGCGGGAAACCGTCGAAACAATCGCGGACCGTCTCTCGCAGGCGGAAGAGACCGAGCGCCGAGGGCAACTGCTACAGGAATTGCGGGGTGTGGTGCGGCGGCTGGATACACTGTCTGATGGGTTGAATCGCTCCCTGCGGCCGGCCAGCGGCGGCCCACCCACCGTGCGTTGGATGGAGCGGAGCGCCCGAGGACAGAACCTGAGCCTCTCGGTCGTGCCTCTCGACCTCGCCCCGATTCTGCGAGAACTGCTGTTCGATCGGCTGGAAACCGTGGTACTCACCAGCGCCACGCTGGCCGCAGCGGGTGAGTTCGGCTTTCTCGAGTCCCGGCTCGGTCTGGGCGGAGAATCCTCGCCGGTCAGAGTGAGGGAAATATTCCCATCACCCTTCGACTACCCTTCGCAGTGCGTCTTCGGCGTTCCCAACGATCTGCCCGAGCCTCGGGACGACGAGCCAGGCCATGGCGCCGCGGTCGTGCAGGTCGTCAGCGATCTTGTCTATGCGTCTGACGGCGGAATGTTCGTGCTCTTCACCAGCCACGCCGCGCTGCGCCGGGCCGCCCGGGAACTGCGCGCGGGACTGGGCAACCGATGGCCGATTCTGGTGCAAGGCGAGTCACCGCGCGACGTGCTGCTGCGCCGCTTCCGCGAAGCGGAGAACGCCATCCTGCTCGGTACCGACTCCTTTTGGGAAGGTGTCGATGTCCCGGGCCGCGCCCTCCGAGCGCTGATTTTGAACAAGCTACCTTTTAAGGTGCCGTCGGAGCCGATCACTGCGGCGCGGCTCGAGCGCTTGGCTGAGGAGGGGCTGGACGGGTTCATGAACTACCTGCTGCCTCACGCGGCGCTCAAGCTGAAGCAGGGATTCGGGCGCCTGATCCGGAGCCGGCAGGACACCGGGATTGTGGTGTTGCTGGATAGCCGGGTCGTCACCAAACGGTACGGGCATTTGCTCCTGAGTGGCCTGCCGCGGGCCGAGCGGATCGTGGGCAGCTGGTCTCAGGTTCGCATTAAATGCGAGGATTTCTTCGCGCGGCAGGGGATCGGTGCTCCGGCATGATGCCGCTCCGGCCGTCGAAGATAATCGGGATCGGCCGCAACTATCTCGAGCACGCCCGAGAGCTAGGCAATGAGGTGCCCGAGGTGCCGATTCTGTTTTTCAAGCCTCCCACGGCGCTGATCGGCCCAGGTGACACAATCCTGCTCCCCGGCGCGTCCCAGCGGGTGGAGTTCGAGGCCGAGATCGGGGTGGTGGTCGGCCGGCGGATTCGGAATGCCGATTCGGCCCTGGCGGAACGGGCCATCGGGGGGTACGTCTGCGTCAATGACGTGACCTGCCGCGATCTCCAAAAAGTCGACGGCCAGTGGGGCAGGGCCAAGGGCTTCGACACCTTCTGCCCGGTCGGCCCCCGAGTTGCCACCGGACTCGACTGGCGCACCCTCGAGCTGATCTGCCGGGTGAATGGTGTGGAGCGTCAACGTGCCAGGGCGACCGATATGCATTTCTCGATTCCCGAGGTGGTGTCTTTCCTCAGCGAAATCATGACGCTCGAACCTGGGGACCTCATCGCCACCGGCACTCCGGCGGGGACCGGGCCGCTGCACGACGGGGACACGGTGGAGATTGAAATCCCCGGCGTGGGCATCCTCTCCAACTCGGTCCGCCTCGACGGCAAATGATAGGATTCAGCCAGCGCCTCCAAAGCCTGCCGGGGTATCCTCTGGCGGAGATCCCCACAATCAAGCGGCGGCTGATCGAAGCCGGCGTCGACGTGATCGATCTCGGCGCGGGTGACAACGACGCCCCACCACCGGCGGTCGCGGTAGAGACTATGACGGCCGCGCTGCGCAATCCGGCACTCAGCAAGTATGGGTTTCAGCAAGGCCTCCCGGAGTTCAGGCAAGCCGCTTCCCGCTGGATCGAGCGGCGCTTCGGCCTCCGTTTCGATCCGTTCAGTGAGATCCTGCCGCTGATCGGGTCGAAGGAGGGGCTGTCCCACCTGCCCCTGGCGGTCATCAATCCCGGCGATGTAGCGATCGTTCCCGAGCCCGGGTACCAGGCGTATATCGGAGGCGCTCTGCTGGCCGGCGCCGAGCCGTGCATCGCTCCGCTGCGCCCGGAGCACGACTTTCTCCTGCAGCTGGACCACGTTCCTCAGGAGGTTCTGGGGCGCGCGAAGCTTGTATTTGTCAATTATCCCAATAATCCGACAGCGGCGGTTGCCACCTCGGCCTATCTTGAGCGCACGGTCGCAGTATGTCGCGCCCACGGAATTCTCCTCGCGTACGACAACGCGTATTGCGACCTCACCTTCGACGGGTACCGTGCCCCGAGCATCTTCGAGACCGGAGGCGCCCACGAGGTCGCACTGGAGTTCTTTTCGCTTTCGAAGAGCTACTCCATGACGGGCTGGCGGCTCGGGTTCGCCGCTGGCCGAGCGGAATTGATCGCCGCCCTCACCCGAGTGAAGTCGTATGTCGACACCGGCCCCTTTCTGGCGGTGCAGAAGGCCGGTGCGGCCACACTCGACCACAGCGAGGAGCTGGTTGCACCCATTCGCGGCGAGCTCCAGCGCCGCCGCGACGCCGCGGTCGAGGCCTTGCGGCAGGCCGGGTTCAGGGTGGACTCACCCAAGGCCGCGATGTACCTGTGGGTACCGCTACCGGCCGGCGTAACGTCTGTTCCGTACGCCAGGCACGCGCTCGAGGAGACCGGCGTGGTGATCTTGCCCGGCAGTGGGTTTGGTCCTGCGGGGGAGGGGTTCTTTCGAATTGCGCTGACGGTGGGCCCGGAACGGCTCCGCACGGCGGCGGAACGGCTCGGCAGCGCGCTCGAACGCATGCGTAGAGGACCGGTTGCCACTACAGCGTGATTTTCGGCTGCCGAAACGCCGGCCATGGCCCTGGATTGCGATCCTGGCCAGCGTTGTCGTGCACAGCGTTCTTCTATTCGGCTGGGTGGGCGGTCGCTTGCCGACAGTGCCCCGGTTCCCGCGACAGTTGATTGTCCTCTCCCCGCCGGCAGGCGGTCACGAGCATGTCCCCATGCGCTATCAACTCCCCGAAGCGGCGGCGGGTCGCAGCGGACGTGAGCTGGCGCAGAGCCGCCGGGGGGCGTCGCGCCGGCGCGCGGTCAGGCCCGAGCTGCCCACTCGACCGGGAGCCGTGACTGTGCTGCCGGAGAAGAGACCGGAACGGGCCGTGGCAGACACCGGGAATGCACCCCGGCCGCAACCAGCACCGGCCTTGGGCCGGATCGGCCCAGGACTGGCCCAGGGAAGATTATGGGTGCGGCCGTTGCCGCTCCCCCCGAGAGATCTGGCGCAGCGGCTGTCCAGGAGCCCGGCGGAGCTGCTGGACAGCGCGGTCACCACGATCGTCCAGGCATACCTGGATTCCATCGCCAGTGATCCGGCCACCAAAAACCAGGGCCTACCGAGCTGGACCGCCGAAATCGCGGGGAAGAAGTTCGGGTTGGACTCGAAGAATATTTACATCGCGGGTCTCAAGATCCCGGCGGCTGTGCTCGCGCTGCTGCCGATTCCCGCCGGCAACATCGACCAGAACCGCGCTTACAATCACCTCATGGACCTTCGCGGAGACCTTCTCTACGCGGCGCAGCGCGCCCAGACCATGGAAGAGTTCAAGACCATCATCCGTGAGATGCGCGAGCGCAAAGAGCGGGAACGGGAGTTCGAGAAGAACCAACGCACGGCCCCGCCGCCGGAGGAGCCGCTTACTCCGTGAGAGGTGAGAGGTAAGAGGTAAGAGGTGAGAAGTGAGAGGGAAGTGCGTGGGTCCCGCTCACCCCTTACCTCTTCCCTCTTACCTCTCACCTCTTACCTCTTACCTCTCACCTCCTCCTCTCACTTCTCACCATCCAGCCCCAACAGATCCGACAGCGCGCGATCGACGACTTCCGTCGTGTCGCCCTCGATGATTTTCTTGAGCACGTCCGCAGTCTCGAGTGGGAGATTCTCGGGATGGACTCGGTCGCGCTGATAGCGCACGATGTTCCCCAATGGCACCGGCGCTACTTGAGGGTCTTCCTCAGCCGGAGCGGTCTCTAGTGAGGCCTCGTAGGAGGAGCTGGGAACGCTGGCGGCCCACGGTTCGTCGGGATCATCCGCTCCCTCCTCCGGGATAGGGACCATGGCAAAGAGTTGGCACTGGAGACCAGGAGGTGCCACCCGGGCAACCAATACAACCTGAAGCGGCTCATCGAAAAATCTGTGCTCCTGGATTTGCGCCCAGGCCTCGGGCGACAGGACCGATCGAGCCACCAGGCGGCCATTCCGGTAAGTACCCATGCATACCATCTCCGCCGGGACGCGATCGTCCTCGATCAAAGCGACTTTGAGTTGGACCGCCTCCGCAGTCGCGGCTATTGCCGTCGGCACCGGCGCGGCGTTCCCCTCGGTGGGCTCAGCTCCATCGGGTGTCATGTGGAATCAGTAGGTGGAATCCAGCTACGGAGCAAGATGACACCCGCTTTGCTCGTGGATTGGGGGCAGCGGCGGGCGAGCCACCAGCCTGGAGGACGCCTAAGTGCGCGGTCGCCTCTGTGCTGGATCGTCACCGACGCAGCGCACTGCAGCG
>DASXRM010000003.1:0-2125 GCA_036506575.1 Gemmatimonadales bacterium
TGCACTCAGCGGGGCTGATTACCTCCGACGTTGATTCGCCCCGGCCGACCGGCCGGCTGGCCCAGAACGTTCCTTCACTCGATGATGGCACGATCTCGATGCTCCCCGACGGTGGCATGCGGGCGATTTACCGGCTGCGCCACGACGTGACCTGGCAGGATGGCGCCCCGTTTACGGCGCAAGACCTGTCGTTCTCCCAAACCCTGCTCGCGGACAAGGGTCTCCCGATCACCTTGCGGGATGGGGCTCAGCGCATCGACAGGGTCCAAGCGATCGATGACTTCACCGCCGCATTCGACTTCCGCCAGCCCTACTATCTCGCCAACCAGCTGGGCCTCCGCACGTTTTGGCCCCAGCCTTACCACTTGCTCGGCGACGCGTATGAGCGTTATCGAGCTACCGGCAACGCAGACGAGGTCGTTAATCGCCCGTATTGGACCTCGGACTACGTGCACCTCGGCGCTTTTCAGGTCAGTGCGTTCGATCCTGGTGAGGGAATCACCCTTCAGGCCTACGGCGGTTTCTTTTTGGGGAAGCCCAAGATCGATACGATCTCGGTGCGGGTCTTCCGCGACGAGGCCACCTTGCTGGCTAGCCTGTTCGCCGGCGCGGTGGACCTGTTCCCCGATCCAGCGCTCCAGGGCCAGCTGGCATCGGATCTTCGCCAGCGATGGGCTGCCGATGGTGGCGGCACCGTGTTCTCGCGGGCTGGCCCCACCTACTTTTTGTCGCCTCAATGGCGGCCGGGCGTGCAGCGGGAGCCGGCGAACCTGGACGTCCGAGTGCGTCAGGCGCTCTACCAGGCCATCGACCGGGAGGGGCTTTCCGAGCTCGTGGAACCGGCCTGGTCGCTTATCCCACCGGGCGATCCCCTCTACGAGGCGACTCAGAACGGTCTGCGCCGCTACCCGTACGATCCGGCTCGATCTCGGGCACTCCTCCAGGAGGCCGGTTGGACCGCCGGGCCTGACGGGGCCCTGGTCAACGGCTCGGACGGACGCCGCTTCCACAATACCCTCTCCACCGTGGACAGCGGGCGGTTGTGGGAAGTGGCGGCTTATGCCGACTTCTGGCGGCGTACCGGCCTCGAAGTAGACGAAGTCCAGACACCCGCGGCGCAAGCCCGGGACCTGGAGTTCCGCGCCAACTATCCAAGCTGGGAAGTCACATCGGCTGGTGAAGGCGACGCGATCCTGCATCGGTTGGAGGGACCCGCGGCGAGCGCGGAGAATCGGTGGTCCGGCAACCGAGGCGGCTACGCAGAGCCGGCGACGCAGCAGCTCCTGGCGCGCTACTATGGGAGTCTGACCGATCGGGACCAGGCGCAAGCGATGCACGACCTCTCCGAGCGCGTGGCTACCGAGCTGCCGATATTGATCACTTATTACGATACTCATTACCTGGGCGTGCGCAGCGCGGTGCGAGCCCTCGGCGACATCGCCGGCGGACAGGATGCCTCGCGGCCCTACGGCACCTATTCGCGCAATGCCTATCTGTGGGACCTTGGCTAGGAGGCGGAAATGTTAAGCGAAGAACTAAATGATCTGGTGACGCACGTGGGGCCGGGTACGCCGGGTGGGGAGTTCCAGCGTCGCTACTGGCACCCGATCAGCTTGTCCAGCCAGGTAACAGCGGGCGGGCAACCCAAACAGGTCCGCATCCTGGGTGAAGACCTGGTGCTATTTCGCGACGATCAAGGGCGACCGGGCCTGCTCGGTGTCCATTGTTCGCACCGGCTGGTGTCGCTGGCTTACGGACGGCCCGAGGACGGCGGTCTTCGCTGTTCCATGCACGGCTGGGTCTATGACGTAAACGGCCGTTGCCTGGAGCAGCCGGCGGAGCCGGACGAGACCTTCAAGGATCGCATCGAGCACCTGGCCTATCCCTGCCAGGATCTGGGTGGACTGATCTTTGCCTACCTGGGACCGAAAGAGAAGCAGCCGCTGCTTCCCAGCTACGAAGAGCTGGTCCGCACCGACGGAACCCGCCAGTGCACCTACTATCCAATCCGGGGCGGATATCTCCAACACCTGGAGGGGGCCTGGGACACCGTCCACGCCGAGTACCTGCACATGTGGAATTGGTCCACCAAGAAACACGAGCTGGCATTGATCCCGAAGCCGAT
>DASXRM010000004.1:0-5186 GCA_036506575.1 Gemmatimonadales bacterium
TGGGCATTGACATAGTTATCAGAACCGTGTTTTACTGGTCATTGGCCCTTGTGTTCTCCCCACTTTGGTGAGATGCTGGGACCAAAGCCATGAGCAAGATTACCTACCATGTCATCGCCTGTGTTGATGATCGCTTCCACCTTATCGGAGTGACCGACGACTCGGACCAAACCGTTGCTCAGGTTGTAGGGCCATCTGCCGCGCATCCTCACCAAATTCGGCCAAACCCTCCTCTGATTTCGATAATCTGATCTGGCCCACTTCGATGGCCGGGAATGGCCCACCTTCGATGGTCAAGCCCGCTAGCCTGAACCCGTCACCATGGCGGGCGGGGGCAGCGGAATGCGAAGGAGACGCGCGACGGTGGAGCTATTCGAGGCGATCAGACGCGAGTACGAATTCGGCATCGGCACGGTTCAGGGCGTAGCCCGCAAGTTCGGGGTGCATCGTCGCCTGGTGCGCGAGGCCCTGGGCACCGCCATTCCCACAGAGAAACCCAGCAAGGAGCGGCCTCGGCCGCGGGTCGCTCCCGTGGTGGACGTCATCGAGCAGATCCTCCTCGCCGATCGGCAGGCCCCGCGCAAGCAGCGGCACACGGCCCACCGCATCTGGGTCCGGCTCTCGAAGGAACACCCGGAGCATCCAGTGGCCGAGTCCACCGTGCGCGAGTACGTGCGCGCACGCAAGAAAGCCCTCGGGCTCCTCGCGCGGGAGACGTTCGTGCCCCAGAGCTACCCATGGGGCAGCGAGGCCCAGGTCGATTGGTACGAGGCGGCGGCGGATCTGAACGGCGAGCGCATCACGCTTCAGGTGTTCTCACTCCGGAGCATGGCGAGTGGGGCCGCCTTCCATCGCGCCTATTTCCGCGCCACCCAGCAAGCATTTCTCGACGGCCACCAGCACGCCTTCCACTATCTCGGCGGGATCTTCCATCGGCTCCGGTACGACAATCTCTCCAGCGCCGTGCAGAAGATCCTCCGTGGCCATCGGCGAGAGGAAACCGCCCGCTTTATCGCTTTCCGTTCCCACTGGCGGTTCGAGGCGGAGTTCTGCAATCCCGCCGAGGGCCATGAGAAAGGCGGGGTCGAGGGCGAAGTGGGCTACTTCCGTCGCAACCATTGGGTGCCAGTCCCCAAGGCGCGGGACCTCGCCGAGCTGAACGAGCAGCTCTTGGCCGCGTGCCGGGAGGACGAGGTGCGAACCATCAGCGGGCGCACCGAAACGGTCGGGGCGGCGATGCGGGTCGAGCAAATATCTCTTCTGTCCCTGGCCGAGGACGATTTCGACCTCGCGGAAGTGAGCTTCCCCACGGTAAGCACGATGGGCTGGGTGCGCGTACGCACCAACGCCTACTCGGTACCACAGGACGCCGGGACGAAGGTGGAGGCGAAGCTCACAGCGGCCAGCCTGGAGATCTGGCATGGCGGGAAGTGCATTGCTGAGCACGAGCGCAACTACGGGCGTTACCAGGAGATCCTCGACCTCGAGCATTACCTGGAGGTGCTGGAGCACAAGCCCGGCGCGTTTGCAGGGAGCAAGCCTCTGGCGCAGTGGCGGGCAGCCGGCCGGTGGCCAGCGAGCTACGACCAGCTCTGGGAGTCTTTAATGGAGCGCCACGGGCGCTCAGCGGGCACCAAGGCGATGATCGGCTTGCTGCAGCTCGGCAAGACGCACGGCTACGAGCGGCTCCGAATCGCCATCGAGACCGCGCTCGCGCTCGGCTGTACCGATAGCGCTGCCGTCCAGCATCTCCTCACCACTCCAGACCTCGCCCGCCAGAAACCGGTGTCGATCCGAGACCTCGGACCACTGGCCCAGTTCGAGCGGCCACTCCCAGCGGTGGATGCCTATGACGAGCTGCTCGTCGGCGGGAGGGCGTCATGACCGAGCACCGCCCTGCCCTCGAAGCCCTCGCGGTGGTGGAGCATTGCAAGCCCCTCCATCTCCCAACGGTGGCTGGTCAGTGCGCGTCGCTGGCGGAAGCTGCCCTGCGGGAGCACCAGAGTTACCTGGCGTATCTGGATGCCCTGTTGGTGGCGGAATTGGAAGAACGAGAGCAGCACACGATCCAGCGGCGGCTGCGCGATGCGCACCTGCCGAAGGTGAAGACCCTGGAGGAGTTCGATTTCGGCCAGGCACCATTGATCTCCCCGAACCAGTTGTGGGAGCTGGCCGAGGGCGGCTACATCGAGCGGACGGAGCCGGTGGTGTTCATCGGAGACTGCGGGACGGGGAAAACCCATCTCTTGACCGCCCTCTGTGTGGCCGCCTGCCGTCAGAAACGCCGAGTACGGTTCACGACGGCGGCGGCGCTGGTGAACGAGCTGGTGGAGGCCAAGCAGCAGCTCGAACTGCGGCGCACCCTGGCGCGGTGGGATCGGTACGATCTTATCGCCATCGACGAGGTGGGCTACGTGCCGCTGGCCGAGGTGGGAGCGGAGTTCCTGTTCCAGGTGGTCGCCGACCGGTCGGAGCGGAAGGCGGTGATCCTGACCACGAACCTGCCGTTCAGTGAGTGGACGCAGGTGATCCCGAACCCGCGGCTGTGCAAGGCATTGCTGGATCGGATCACCGATCGGGCGCACATCATCGAGACGGGCACCGAATCCTACCGATTTCGCCGAACCCTGGAGAAGCGAGCCAAAAAGCCGTAGGCCCCTCGGGCAGGGAGACGCACCCTATACCTGTTCCACTGGAGCATTGATGGCCTTCCTCATCGACATCCCAGACCTACCGCCGCTCAGCACTCCTGCTGAGGAGATCGACGCCCGCTACGCGGCCTACCGAGAATATCTGGAGCGGAATAAGGATCGGATGCCGGCCACCGTGTTCGCCTTCGCCACGGCGGACTGGCATTTCGATTATCAGGCCACTCAGGCGCTCCACGATTCCTGGGTGGAGCGCCTCACGATCGTCGAGCCTGCGGAAGGCGAGCGGAGTCAGCACCGATCGATCGAGATCGAGGTGCGGCTGAAAGGGATCTACCACGACGGGTACACCGAGATCCGCTACCGGAAGGTGCGTAGCTATTCGCTGAGCACGCCAGCCGAGTTTGAACTCCCGCCGTCATATCGAACCGGCCATGGGGACTGGCTTATCGACGAGATCTCGCTCTCCGACCGGGGGTTGGTCGTGCACGAGGTTCGGTTCTCGCGGGGGAGCCGATGGGTGATCGAGTGCGAGGACATTGAGCACAAGTGGGTCCCCGATGCCGTCGAGGACGGCGCGGACCACCATGAGCAATAGGAGGTAGATCGAGGGCGAGCATGGCCCAAACCGTCACCCGGCAATGGAGCGGGTGGGCCGTTCCCGACCATCAAAGTGGGCCGTTCCCAGTTGTCAAACGCAGATGTGGGCGATTGCGCAGTTTCCGTGGAACGCGCACCAATGGGACGTCCAGGGCTAGGGCAACTCAATCTAGCCGCAGGTCGGCTCCCCTAAGAGAGATCCCAGAGGTGCGCGTTCCATACCTGCCCGGCTAGCACGTTCTGGAGCCGCGCATTGCCGAGCACGTAGGCCGACCCCTGGAAAAAGAGCGGGAGGAGCATGACCTGGTCGGTCTGCTCGTGCACGATTTGCCCCAGCACCGCCATGCGCTCGTCGAACGGGACCGTGGTGATATACCGCTGAAGGAGCCCGTCCAGCTCGGCGGTCCCATAATGCGCGGCGTTTGCTCCCTGGTAGTTGTTGTTCGCGGTCGGGATAGCCTTCTGGCTGAAGTAGCTGTCGGGCTGATCGACCTGCATCCCTCGACTCACGAGAAAGAACCCGGGATAGGTCGCACGCCATTGGAGGTCAAACGCCGCCTCCGCCGATCGCACGTCGGGCTCGGCGTTGACACCGAGATTCTTCCAGGAGCGCGCCACCGCGAGCGTCGCGGGTCCATGGATCGAGTTCTGGGTATGCGTGGCGATCTGGATCGAGAGTAGGGCTCCGGTGGCGTCTCGGAAGCTGCCATCGGAGGCTTTGGCGTATCCGAGATCCTGGATCATCTGGCTGGCCGCGCGCGTGTCGTACGGGTAGCGAACGATTTGCTGATCCACGGCTTTGCCCTGCGGTAGATCCGGCGAAATCCAGGAGTCAGCGACTGGTCCGAGCCCATAGTTCAGCGTGTCGGTCATCTCCTGGCGGTCGATGGCCATCAGCAGCGCACGGCGAAACTGGAGGTTCGCGACGATCGGCGGATCCGGGTTGATGAACTCGGGATAGACGGGAATGGCAAGACCGAGAGGCCCGTGCAACTGGACCTTGACGTCCTGCGTGGATTTCTGAAGCTGGAGCACATCCTCGGCGAACAGGCCGCGGCCGATCAGGAGCTGGATGTCGCCAGACAGCAGCGCGGCGATGAGGGCCCCCCGGTCTGTGATGAGCCGCACGTCGATCCGGTCGAGCCGAGGCCGGCCGAGGACATAGCCGTCATTGGCAACGAGCGTAATGGAGGTCCCTTCGACCCACGACTGCATCTTGAACGGGCCGACGCCGACGAACCCCCCTCGCCAGTACGCAAGGCCCAGGAAGTTGGTCGGGTCCTGGTGGAGCGGCTGCTCGAGGAGGTGGCGGGGAAGCGGCCACATGGACGAGGGTAAGCCAGTGACTCCGGCGGCAAAGAACGCGTCGGCGCTGATGAACAGCTGCTGCCAATGCAAGACGAGCGTCTGCGCATCCGGCGTGTCCACCGCATCGACGAGCGGCAAGCCGCGGACCGGCCAGAGGCCGAGACTACGCTCGCGGTAGACGGCGATCGTGAACTGCAGGTCATCAGAGGTCAGCGGTGTGCCGTCCTGCCAGGCCACTCCCGGCTTGAGGCGCCAGGTGGTCTGCATCGTGCCGTCCGGAGAGAGTTGCCACAGTCCATTGTCGATGCTTGGCACGGCCGTGGCCAGCCATGGCTGGCGCTCGAAATGGTCGTCGTAGTAGGCGAGGCTGCCGTCGAGGAGCTGATAGAGCTCGGCTAATCCTGGCACACTTCCGGACGATCCCTGCGGATTCGTCAGCTCCTGATGCATGCCGGCCGGAGTCGAAAACATCCCGATCACGATCTGTTTGCTCGCTGGCGCCCGGGCGGGAGGGGCGCTAGGGGCGGTGGTGGGGCTTCCTTGTCCACATGCCGCGACCAAGAGCGCAGCCAGGAGTGCAAGAAGGCCCGTAACCATCCGCCGCTTCATCGCCTACCCCTGTCTCATTCA
>DASXRM010000005.1:0-20757 GCA_036506575.1 Gemmatimonadales bacterium
TACCTGCTTCGCTCGGCGAACGCACGGTTCCCCAGCGCCCGCCTGAGCCTGGAGGATGTCCGGGCCACCTGGGCCGGGCTGCGGCCCCTCCTGATGGCTCGCGACCGCCGGTCGGCGTCGAACCGGCCCCGGGAGCACGCCATCGTGCAGGGCTCGGGGGGGATGTTGACCGTAGTAGGCGGCAAGCTCACCACCTACCGCGCCATGGCTGCCGAAGTGGTGGATCAGGCCATGCGGGAGCTTCGTCATCGAGACGGGCGGCAACGGCGTGCTGAGGCCCCCACCGACGAAGATCCCCTGCCGGGTGGAGAAACCGCGGACCTCAGCCAATTCCGCGACCGGGGGCTCGAACTGGGAATCGCGCCGGCCAGCGTAGATCATCTACTGCGTCACTACGGCACCGAAGCGGCGGGAATCTTCAACCTGGGCGGGGCCGACCGGCGGCTGTTCCGACGCCTGCTCGAGCCGCACCCGGCCATCGAGGCGGAGGTAATCCACGCGGTACGGCGTGAGCTGGCGCAAACGGTCGAAGATGTGTTGGTGCGGCGCTTTCACCTTTACTATGAGCACCCGGATCACGGCGTGTCCGCCGCGCGCCGGGTGGCCGAGCTGATGGGCGAGGAGCTCGGCTGGGATGCGGCTCGGATCGAGCAAGAAGCTGAATACTATGTCAGCTTTGTGGCGAGGCACGAGCCCGCCTGAACGACGCTTCCTATTGGACGGTGATGATCCCCGACATCCCGAACCCGTTGGGTCCACCATGGACTTGGCAGTAGTAGCGGTACGTGCCAGGGATATCGAACTTGAACTGGTAAGTGGCCGGCCCATTCATCGGGGATCCACTTGTCGTCGGTATGGTACCATCTGGCTTCACATTATGGTCTAGCGCCGTGCTGCTCCAGGTCCAGATTACGGTAGTTCCGGCGGCGATAGTGAGAGCGGCCGGATTGAAGCTGTTGTTGACGACGCTCACCGCGGCGGTGGTGGGGGCGGCGGTCGCCGTGGCCGAAAAATTCAGAGGCGACCCTGTTAGACTACTCGCTGTTGCGGTAATGGTGATCGGTCCGGCGGTGCCCCCCAGCGTAACGTTCACCGCGGAAACTCCCGCTGCATCCGACGCCACGCTCGCCGCCGACACGGTCCCACCGGTGGCGGCCCAGTCCACACCCACACCCTGCACCCCATTGCCGAACTGATCGGACACTTTCGCCTGCACCGGCGCTCCGAGCTGGGTGTTGATCACCCCGCTCTGGACGTCACCCGAGAGCTTTGAGAGCGTGGTCGCGGCACCTGGAGCGGCAGTGGCGGTGAAGCCTACCGGTGACCCAGTGGCGCCGCTCAAGGTGGCCTGGGCGGTTTGGGAGCCCGACACGGTACCTAAGGTCCAGCTACTGGTCGCAACCCCGTTCGCATCGGTCAGGGCCGAAGCAGGATCCAGGGAGCCGCCGGCCACGGTGGTCGACCAGGCGACAGTCGCGCCGGCGGATGGGGCGCCGGCGTCGGTCACGACTACCTGGAGCGGAGCGCCTAACGGCTGGCTCACCGTTCCGCTTTGAGCGTCCCCACTGTTTGTCGAAGTCTTTGCGATTGTGGTGGTCGAGGGAGGGGTTCCACTATCGCCCCCGCCGCCGCATCCGGCCAGGAGGACGCCGAGGAGGAGCACGGGTGGGTTTAGTTGTCTGCTGCAAAGCCTGAGCATATACCTGCCGAAGCTATAGGGAATGAGGCTAGAGGCGAGATTACTACGATACCGCTCGCACGCCGATCTGCAAGATCCCGGCGCGCTCTGTGATCTACATCACTCTTCCGGAACCGTTATCTTTCCAAGCCCCCTTCGGCTTCCGCCTCTTCTCAAATTCCGGTGAGCCGGAACCGGCCTGGCACGCACTTTGGTTGGGATGTGACTGTGGATCCAAATGTCTTCGAGACGGCCAACGCGGGGTTCGCGCAGGCCATGTACGAGGAGTTCCTGCGGGACCCGGCTGCGGTCGGCCCGGAGTGGCGGCGCCTATTCGAGAGCGGAGTGATTGGGGAGCGGGACGGGGCGACGGCGGGGCAGCGGGACAGCGGGGCGGCGGGACAGGTAGGGAGCCGGCCAGCCGAACAGTCGGCGGGCAGCAGCAGCTCGCCTGACGTGAGCGCGTCGAGCACGACGGATCGCGCTCAAACTGCTGGAACCGCTCCCCCGCTTCCCCGCATCCCCGCTTCCCCGCCATCGGGCGTCAGCCCGATAAAGGGGCCCGCTGCCAAGCTGGTAGCCAACATGACCGAGAGCCTCACGGTCCCGACGGCCACCACCTTCCGGGAACTGCCGGTTGCAGTCCTGGAGGAGCAGCGCCGGCACCTCAACGCCGCACTGCAAGCCGCGGGTCGCTCGGAGAAGATCTCGTTCACCCACCTCATTGCCTACGCTATCGTTCAGGCGACCAAACGGCAGCCGGTCATGGGCCACACGCTCGTCTTCGTCGACGGAGCTCCTCACCGGTTGCAACCTGAAGGAATCGCACTTGGCCTCGCCGTGGACGTCCAGCGGAAAGATGGCAGCCGCGGGCTCGTGGTTCCGGTCATCAAGCGAGCCGATGCGATGGACTTCTCCACCTTCCGCGCCGCGTACGAGAGCCTCGTCGAGAAGGCCCGCTCGAACAAGCTGATGCCGGACGACTTTACCGGGGCCACCATGTCGCTCACCAACCCGGGCGGGCTCGGCACCGTCGCGTCGGTTCCCCGGCTGATGGCGGGTCAGGGCAGCATCATTGCGGTGGGAGCTATCGGCTATCCGGCGGAGTTTTCGAGCGTTCCCGATGACCGGCTCGATGAGCTGGGTATCAGTAAGACCATGACGATCACCAGCACCTATGATCATCGGGTCATTCAGGGAGCGGAATCCGGGGCTTTCCTGGGGATCGTTGACCGGCTGCTCCAGGGAGACGAAGGATTCTATGAGCTGATCGCGGAAAGCCTCGGCCTGCCGCCTGAGAGTTATCCGGTGAGCCGGGCAGGACCGGCCCCCCGGACCACTGGAGAACCGGTTGCGCCGGAGATGTTGTATCACGTCGCGGCCGCGATGGCGCTGGTCAAGGCGTTCCGAATGCACGGTCACCTGGCCGCGCACCTCGATCCGCTGGGGACAGAACCGATCGGCGACCCGGCGTTGAACCCGGATTCATTGGGCCTCACACCCGAGGTCATGGCAGCCATCCCCTCCAAGGTTCTTCGGATTGCGGTACCGGGCCGAACTTTGGCCGAATCGTTGCCCTACCTCCAAGCCACCTACTGCGGCACCATGGCGTATGAGATCGAGCACATCTCGACTCACGAGGAGCGGGTCTGGTTACGTGAAAAGATCGAGTCCGGCGCCTACCGCAAGCCTCTCGCGCCCGACCGACAGCGTTGGTTGCTGCATCGGCTCATCGAAGTCGAGACTCTGGAGCGCTTCCTCCATAAGGCGTACCTGGGTCAGAAGCGGTTCTCCATCGAAGGCGTAGATATGTTGGTCCCCATGCTAGACCTCACCATCGAGCGGGCCGCCGAATCGGGCGCGCGCGACGTGGTGATTGGGATGGCGCATCGAGGGCGCCTCAACGTGCTCGCGCATACCATTGGCCGGCCGTATGAGACCATCTTTGCGGAGTTCGAGGGTGGCCGGCAGGTGGAGGCGGGGCAGCTCACCCCGGAGGGCGGCACCGGAGACGTGAAATACCACCACGGTGCCGAGGGCGCCTACGTCACCTCCCAGGGGAAGGCAATCACGGTCAGTCTCTCACCCAACCCCAGCCATCTCGAGTTTGTCTCCCCCGTCGTCGATGGTCGGGCCCGGGCCAGGCAGACCCAGCGGCGTGGCCGTGAAGCGCATCACGACCCCACCGCCGCGCTGCCGGTGGCCATTCACGGCGACGCGGCCTTTGCCGGGCAGGGCGTTGTGGCAGAAACGTTGAACCTGGGTGCACTGAAAGGGTACCGGACAGGCGGCACGCTGCATCTCATCACCAACAACCAGGTCGGGTTCACCACCGACATGGATGACGCCCGTTCCACCCGGTATGCATCCGACCTGGCCAAGGGGTTCGACATCCCCATCATCCACGTGAACGCCGACGATGCGGAGGCCTGCCTCTCGGCCGTCCGGCTGGCGATGGCATACCGCGACCGCTTCCACCAGGACGTTGTCATCGATCTGGTCGGATACCGGCGGCACGGGCACAACGAAGGAGACGAGCCAGCCTACACCCAGCCGGTGATGTACGAGCGGATCAAGAACCTGCCCACCGCGCGGGAGCTCTATGCCCGGGCGCTGGTACAAGCCGGCGTCATAACCGAAGAAGAGGCGGATCGCGAGGCGGCAGAGGCCTATCAGCGGTTGGTAGATATCCAGCAGGCATTCAAAACCAGCATGGCAAGGGCGGCTGCCCAGGAGCGGCCGGTTCGATTGAGCGGTCCGGGGCAGGAGGTAGACACCGCCCTCGCTCCAGAGTTCCTCACCGCCTTGAATGACCAGCTGCACAGTTGGCCCGAGGACTTCCAGGTCCACCCCAAGCTCCGCAAGCAGTTGGAGCGGCGGCGGGGAGCCCTCGGGCCAGGCGGCGGCATCGAATGGGCCCACGCCGAGGCACTGGCGCTCGGCTCACTCCTGACCGAGGGCGTGCCCGTCCGATTCACCGGCCAGGACACCGAGCGCGGCACCTTCAGCCAGCGTCACCTGGTACTGCACGATGTAAACAGTGGTGCGATAGTAGCACCCATCCAAAACCTCCCCGGCGCCTTGGCCCCGATGGAACTGCACAACAGCCCGCTCTCGGAGCTTGCAACCCTGGGCTTCGAGTACGGTTACAGTGTGGCCGCCCCCGAGGCCCTGGTGCTGTGGGAAGCGCAGTTCGGCGATTTCGTGAACGCCGCACAGGTGATCATCGACCAGTTCATCTCCGCGGGGCTGGCCAAGTGGGGGCTGACGACTCGCCTGACTCTACTCCTCCCCCACGGCTACGAGGGCCAGGGCCCGGAGCATTCCAGCGCGCGGATGGCTCGCTTCCTTCACCTCGCAGCGGAAGGAAACATCCGGGTAGTCAACTGCACGACCCCGGCCCAGTACTTCCATCTGCTTCGCCGGCAGGCCAAGCGCTCCCGCCAGCGGCCTCTAATCCTGTTCACGCCGAAGAGTCTATTGCGTCACCCGCTGGCCACCTCGAAGCTCGAGGACCTGACCGGCGGCCGTTTCCGCCCGGTGATCGACGATCCCTTCTTCGGCCAAAATCCCGAGCGGGCGGAGCGCCTGTTGATGTGCACCGGTAAGGTGTACTACGATCTGCTGCCCGAGGCCGAGAAGCTGCGAGCAACCCGGCCGGCCATTATACGACTGGAACAGCTCTATACCTTCCCCTGGGTTGAGCTGCGCCAGGTCCTGCCCCGCTATAGTGGCGCAAAAGAGCTGGTGTGGGTCCAGGAGGAGCCGCTGAATATGGGTGCCTGGCGCTATCTGGAGGCCAAGCTGCGTGAGCTGGTGGCAGAGGGCCATGGAATGGAAATCCGCTACGTGGGCCGCCCCGAACGGGCCAGCCCCGCCGAGGGCTACCCGGCAGCGCACGCTGCGGAGCAGAGCCGAATCATCCGCGAGGCTTTGGACTCCGGAGGCTCGAAGCCGGCGCCTGAGACCTCGGCCAGAGCCGGGCAAGGGCAGGGATGAAAATCAAAAGGGCGGCCATTTGGGGCCGCCCTTCTCGCGCATCAGTCCCGGGAAACCAGAGGTCGTTCGGAGGCCTGTCTGATCAGCTGCCGGACCGGCTCGGAGAGATGCTCTCCGTAGTGCAGGAGGAAAACCCCCCGCGAGCGCCGTTGCATCAGGTAGGCGATGAGTGGTGTATCGGCCTTGGCCGCATTGCAGTCCCGGCAGGCAAGAACCAGGTTGTCCGGACGGTCATAGGCGGTCTGACCCCGGCGGGGCCGGACGTGATCGAGTGTGATCGCCTCCTCCCTGGTCTCGGTGCCGCAATATGCACACACGGGGCCGTGCTGAGCGAGCAACCAATCGCGGTGTGACTGCGTTGAACGACCAGGGGAACGACGGAAACTGGGGATGGAAAGAGCGGAATGTCTTCGTGATCGGCGTGCCACAAGATACCAAGTTGAGGGTTGTCGCGGACCTGACTTACAGGTCATTAACCTACGGATCGAATAGTAGCAAGATTGACGCCAAAATGACAGGCCAACGCCGATGACGTTTGCTCCACCCCGTCTTGGTAATCGGGTGGGCAGCGGCGGGCGAGCCGTTGCCCTGAAGGACGCGTCAGTGCGCGCTCGCCTCTGTGCTGGATCTCCACCGACGCAGCGCACTGCAGCGGCCGAAAGGGCGGCGACTCGCCCAAAGCGAGGGGTTGGGGGCGGCCGAAGTTCCGCCCCACCGCGCAGCCGCCACGGGCAGGGGCTCTCCGGCAGGCTCCGCGACAACCCCACCGCCCTGCCCCTGGGAGCCTGCCTCCGAACCCTACCCGTGTCGTCTGCTCCTCCCCCCACCTTAATGCCGGGCTGGGAAGCGGCGGGTCATGGCGCCGCTGACCGCTTCTCCACCGCCGGCGCCTCGGCCCGATATCTCCCCTCAACCAAAAGACCCCATTTCTCGTCGTACGGATGCACCATCGCGGTTGGGCGGCTCTCTTCCCGAACCAGCGGCCGGTCTTCGTTGGCCCACTTAAAGAGTCCCCCCGCCAGGTTGACCGCGCCGGTGTAACCCGCCCTCTGCAGCCAGCTTGCGACTCTAGCCCCCCGGTAGCCCGCCGACGAGTAGACCACGATGGCGCTGTCTTTGGGAATCCCCCGCAACGAGGTGAGGCTGGGACGATAGGGATCGATCGGGGCCGCCCCCCTGAGATGACTGAGAGCGAACTCAGGCTGGGTTCGGGCATCGAGCAGCAGCGGTTGCGGTTGCCCGGTATCGTCTTGCCAACGGGCCAGCCCCTGGGTGCTGATCCATTTCACGCCGGGGAATCTGCTTGCGGTCCGCCGCTGGAGAATCTCGAAAGCCAGCGGACGTCCCGCGACGAACAGAACCACACCCCCCACCAGGATGGGCAGCAAAATCACAATCAGCAGGACTTTGACCCAGCCTCGCATTAATCGCCTCCCACCCTCAAGGCGTAGAATACCGACTGGCGGGTACTGCTACGGGGACTGCAACATAGTTGGTTGGCGTTCGACAACCACGCAGCGTATCCCTCACCGAGGATTCTCCGAAGCTCAGGCACCGAGCGCCGGCAGGCATGATTGACACCGCAGGTCCGGTTCCGAAATTAGAGTCCCAAAATCTTCGCGCGACGCGACGCCATGCGATCGCGTGGTCGCCCTCCGTCGCTCTACTAGGGGAGGCAGTTATGCATATCGGAGCGTCAGCCGCGCTCGTCAGCGGTTCACTGCTGCTCGCAGCCAGTCTTTGTCCCCAGCAGCAGGCCATGGCCCAGGCCGCCCAGCCCACAGATGCCAGGTTGATCGCCGTGGCACTCGGCGCCGCGCCAGCTCGCATCGCGAAGAGCGCTGCCGTCATCGTTCCCGGCGAGGACGGTAAGATGCGCGAGCTGCGGGCCGGCACGAATGGGTTCACCTGCGTGCCGGACGATCCCCAAACCCCCGGACGAGATCCGATGTGCTTGGACGCCAACGGGATGAAGTGGTTGGAAGCCTATATGGCCCATACCAAGCCCGCCAATACAGCGCCGGGGATCGCGTACATGCTCAAGGGTGGGAGCGATATCAGCGCCAACGACCCCTACGCCAAGCCCGGCAAGAGTACCAGGTTCGTTTCTTCACCGCCGCACTACATGATCCTGTGGCCTTTCGATCCCGAGACTACCGGGCTGCCCACGACGCCGAAGAAGACGGGTAGCTGGATTATGTGGGCCGGAACTCCGTACGCACACCTGATGGTCAATCAGGTTCCGTGAGCGGGAAGACGGGAAGGACGGGAAAGGCGGAAAGGACCGGAAGGGAAAAAAGATACCGCATCCCGAGCGCAGCGAGGGACCTTTTCCACAGTAGCGGAACCCACGGAAAAGGTCCCTCGTTATCTTCTAGCTTCACCAAACTTCGCGTCACTCAATAGGAGTCCCTCCTGAACACCGAGAGCACCCGCACTCGAATCGTGCGTCCGGAGACCTCATCGCCGCCGAACCGGGAGCCTGATGCTAGCCCCGAGCTGGTCTGGCGCAGCATCAACGCCATCCGTGCGCTCTCGATGGACGCAGTCGAGCAGGCTCAGTCCGGCCATCCCGGCACCCCTATGGCGCTCGCGCCGGCGGGATACGTGCTCTGGAGCCGGTTCTTGCGACACAACCCGCGGAATCCGGGCTGGGTAGACCGGGACCGATTCGTGCTCTCCTGCGGCCATGCCTCGATGCTGCTCTACTCGCTGTTGCACCTCAGTGGTTACGACCTTTCCCTGGACGATATCAAGAACTTCCGGCAATGGGGATCGAAGACTCCGGGGCATCCCGAGCGGGGCCACACGCCGGGGGTCGAGACCACCACCGGGCCGTTGGGTCAGGGCTTTGGAAACGCTGTCGGGATGGCGATCGCCGAGCGGTTCCTGGCGGAACACTTCAACCGTCCTAATCACACCATCGTGGACCACCGGGTATGGGCCTTCGCGAGCGATGGTGACCTCATGGAAGGCGTGGCGAGCGAGACCGCATCGCTGGCCGGCCATCTGCGACTGGCCAAACTCACCGTCCTTTATGATGACAATCACATCACCATCGACGGTGACACGGCGCTCACCTTTTCCGAAGATGTGCCCCGGCGCTTCGAGTCCTATGGGTGGCGGGTCCACCAGGTGAGCGACGGAAACGACCTTACCGCCATCGGGAAGGCCTTCGAAGCGGCCCGGTCTGAACCTGCAAGACCGAGCCTCATCGTGCTCCGCACCGTCATCGCCGATCCCGCGCCGACCAAGCGGAATAACGCCGAGGCCCATGGGGCTCCGCTGGGCGCGGACGAGGTGCGGCGTACCAAGGAGATCATGGGCTGGCCACTCGAGCCCAAGTTTCACGTTCCCGACGACGTACTAGCGCACTGGCGTGAAGCCGTGGGCCACGGCGCCGAGTTGGAGGCTGGTTGGCGAAGACGCTATGAAGGCTATGCCGCCGCACACCCGGCCTTGACCGCCGAATTCGAGCAGTGGCTCTCTGGGCGCCTCCCCGAGGGCTGGGACCGGGCCCTGCCCAGCATCGCTCCAGGCTCGGCGCATCTAGCCACCCGGCAGGCCTCGGGGCTCGCTCTCCAAAGCATCGCGGCCGCGGTTCCCAACCTGATCGGCGGCTCAGCTGATCTGGGAGGCAGCACCGGGACCACCTTGAAACAGGGTGGCAACTTCGGGCCGGCGACGACGGGCCGCACCTTTCATTGGGGTGTGCGAGAGCACGGCATGGCTGCCTGCCTCAACGGAATCGCGGCGCACGGTGGACTCCGGCCGTTCGGCAGCACATTCCTGGTCTTTTCGGATTATATGAAGCCGGCCATCCGACTCGCCGCGATCATGCGGCTGCCAGTGATCTACATTGGGACCCACGACTCGATCGGGTTGGGAGAGGATGGACCGACTCACCAGCCGGTCGAGCACCTGGCAATGCTGCGTGCCATCCCCAACCTCGTGACGCTGCGCCCCGCGGACGCCGTCGAGACCATCGAGGCGTGGAAGGTGGCCATGGAGCGGCTGGATGGCCCCACTATGCTGGTGCTCACCCGTCAGAAACTGCCGGTACTCGATCGAACCTCCGTCGGGGCCGCTGAGGGGGTGAGACGCGGCGCGTACGTGCTCCTCGACCCCCCTGGCAGGCAGGGGCCGGATTCTATTCTGATAGCCACAGGGTCCGAGGTCTCGCTCGCTCTGGGCGCCGCACAGTCGCTCTTGGACAATGGAATCCGCACCCGAGTGGTGTCGATGCCTTCCTGGGAGCTCTTTGCTGCTCAGCCGCAAGCCTATCGCGATTCGGTGCTCCCGCCTGCCATCCGAGTGCGGGTAGCAGTCGAGGCAGCCGGAGCATTAGGGTGGTCTCGCTGGATCACCGACGAGGGCGCGGTGGTGGGAATGGAAGGCTTTGGAGCATCCGCGCCGGGCGAGCGGCTCTTTCAGGAGTTCAAGCTGACGCTGGAGCAATTGGCCGCCACCGTGCGGCTGCTCCACTCCCGGAGACCTGCCCAAGGGACTGGAGAGGAGTCCCGATGAGCAGCGACCCAGCACCGGTGGAGGTGAATCCGCTTCTGCGGCTGGGCCAGTTGGGCCAGAGTATCTGGTACGACTACATCACCCGGGATCTGCTGTCCTCGGGTGAGCTGGAACGACTGATCATCGAAGATGGGCTCCGAGGCATGACCTCGAACCCCACCATCTTCGAGAAGGCGATCGCCGGCAGCCACCTGTACGACGAGGACATCCGGCGGCTCAGTGAGCGGGGTCGCAGCTCCGGAGAAATCTTCGAAGCCCTCGCGGTGGCGGACGTCCAGGCGGCGTGCGACGGATTCATGCCGCTGTACCAACAGTCGGATGGGCGGGACGGGTTCGTCTCCCTGGAGGTTTCACCATGGCTGGCGCACGATTCCGAGGCCACGGTGCACGAGGCCGACCGTCTGTGGAACGCGGTTGGACGGCCGAACGCCATGATCAAGATCCCCGGAACCGAGGCGGGACTCTCGGCGATCACCCAATCCATCGCGTTGGGGATCAGCGTGAACGTGACGCTGCTCTTCTCGGTCGCGCGGTACGCCGAGGTGATCGAGGCGTTTCTCCGCGGTCTCGAGTGGCGGCTGGACCGCAAACTCGGGCTCCACTCGATCGCCTCGGTGGCGAGCTTCTTCGTGAGCCGGGTGGATGCGAAGGTAGATTCCTTGCTGGATCAGATCGGAGCAGGGGCATCCTTGCGGGGCACGATCGCCATAGCCAACGCGTGCACCGCGTATCAGATCTTCCGGCAATCCCTGGCCACCGATCGGTGGACCCGGCTGGCTCGCGCAGGCGCCCGCCCGCAGCGCCCGCTCTGGGCGTCGACCAGCACCAAGGACCCGCGGTACCCCGACGTCTACTACGTCGAGGCGCTGATCGCCCCTGAGACGGTGAACACCCTGCCACCCGAGACGCTCGAGGCGTACCGGGATCACGGCAACCCCTCGATCCGGATCCACGAGGGGATTGCGGCCGCACCGGCGCAGCTGGGCGCCCTCAGGCAGACCGGTATCGACCTTCAGACGATCACCCGCGAGCTCGAGGAAGAAGGAGTCGCCAAGTTCGCTGCGTCCCATGCGTCGGTGCTGGCCGGCATCGAGGCCAAAGCGGGGACGCTGGCCGCCCGATGAAGCAGTTGTGGAGCTCCCTCCGCCGCATTTCGCTCACCCAGTGGATCCTCATTTTCATGATCGTTGGAGCCCTGATCGGGTGGTTGAATCCCGATCTGGGCACCGGTCTCAAGCCGCTCTCCACCATCTTCCTCAGGATGATCAAGTCCATCGTGGTCCCGATCATCTTCGGAAGCCTGGTGATCGGGATCGCCGGCCATGGGGACGACATGAAGCGGGTCGGCCGGCTGGCCCTCAAGGCCATCCTCTACTTCGAGTTGGTGACCACCATCGCGCTCATCGTGGGACTGGCCGCGGTGAATCTGACCCGGCCGGGTGCCGGGGTGCAATTGAGCGCATCGGTCGATCAGGGCCGGCAGCTGGCCCAGAAGACGACTTCGTTCAGCGGATTTCTGGAGCACATCGTGCCCCAGAGCTTCTTCGAGGCCGCCGCCAACAACGAAGTTCTCCAGATCGTCTTCTTTTCGATCCTATTCGCCGTGGCGCTTTCCCAGGTGAAGGGCCGGCCCAAGGAAGCGATGCTGGGATTTTGTGAGGGGCTGGCCGAAACCATGTTCAAGTTCACCGGGATCGTGATGAAGTACGCTCCCGTCGGCATCGGGGCCGCAATCGCGGTGACAGTCGGCCACAGCGGCATCGGAGTGCTGGTCAACCTGGGCAAGCTGGTGCTGACGCTTTACGGCGCCCTGGTGGTGTTCATCCTGATAGCACTGGTGCCGGTGGCATTGATCGCCCGAGTGCCGATCCGGGCCTTCATCGAGATGATCAAGGAACCGGCGCTGATTGCATTCGCCACCACGTCCTCCGAGGCGGCGCTGCCCAAAGCAATGGAGAACATGGAGCGCCTGGGGGTCTCCCGCCGCATCGTCGCCTTCGTGCTACCCACCGGATACTCCTTCAACCTGGACGGCT
The DNA here is from genome assembly GCA_036506575.1 of Gemmatimonadales bacterium. Classification (GTDB taxonomy): domain Bacteria; phylum Gemmatimonadota; class Gemmatimonadetes; order Gemmatimonadales; family GWC2-71-9; genus CAVVWJ01. The sequence goes on from DASXRM010000005.1 coordinate 12,241, forward strand.
CCACTCTCTACCTGGCCGTGGCCTCGATATTCGTGGCTCAGGCGGCGGGGGTGCACCTTACCCTCGGCCAGCAGCTGATCATGCTGTTGACGCTCATGATCACCAGCAAGGGGGTTGCCGGCGTTCCTCGAGCCTCGCTGGTGATTCTTTCCGGCACCCTGCTCCACTTCGGCCTGCCGCTGGAAGGGGTCGCGGTCATTCTGGGTGTCGACGAGCTGATGGACATGGCGCGCACCACCGTCAACCTGGTGGGCAACTGTCTGGCCACCGTGGTGATGGGCCGTTGGGAGGGAGAGTTCAATCCGATCCCTGGCTCGCTCGCAGCCTATCCGATCCCGGCCAGTGCTCCGGCACCAGCTATGGCTTCGAAGCGCAGCGGTAGCTGACTGGTTTACCAGACCTCTGTGTCCTCTGTCACGCCTGTGGTGAATACTTGACGCAACTTTCCCTGCGCCGGGGCCGTCTTAAGTACATGCTCACTCGTCAGGACCCCCTATGAGTTTCGCTGGTGTGCTTGGCACTCGTACCGGCGGCTTGTTGTTATGCCTTGCTACCGTTCTGAATGCACAGGAGAAGACAGCCGCAGCCCCAGCAGCCACACGGTCTGCACCGATCACGAATCTCCACTACCAACTGACTTTTGACTCCAGCACCGCGCGCGATCGAATCATCAAAGTGGCGATGGCGTTCGACGTTGACGGCAACGGGCCGGTGCTGCTGTCGCTTCCTGCCTGGACCCCCGGAGCATACGAGATCAGCAATTTCGCGCGCTGGGTGGTGGGCTTCTCGGCCTCGGCTGGAGACAAGCCCCTACGCTGGGACAAGCTGGATTACGATACCTGGCGGCTCCAACCTGCCGGCGCCCGATCGGTGACTGTCCGCTTCGACTACGTAGCCGACACGCTCGATAACGCCATGGCCTGGGCGACGCCTGATTTTGCCCTATTCAATGGGACCAATCTGCTGCTCTATCCCGAGGGCACCGGGTACGACTTTCCGGCCACCGTCACGGTCAAAACTCAACCCGACTGGGTGGTGGCCACCGCAATGAAGCCGGCCGGACCCCCGGGCTCTTTCGGGGAGACCAACTATCACGATCTGGTCGACATGCCATTCTTCGTCGGCCGCATCGCCTACGACAGCATGCAGGTGGCGGGTCGGTGGACCCGGCTGGCAACCTATCCGGCCGGAGCGCTGATGCAGTCTGCCCGGAAGGAGCTCTGGGGACAGATCTCGAGAATGATCCCGGCGGAGTCGAGGGTGTTCCAGGAGACTCCCTGGAGCAGCTATAACATCATGATGATCCTCGACCCCCGATATGGCGGTGCCAGTGCCCTCGAACACCAGAGCTCCCACGTCGGCATCTACAACCGGGCGATCATCGGCAACCCTCTGCTCGCATCGATCACCGCCCATGAGATCTTCCACGCGTGGAATGTGAAGCGACTCCGCCCATCCGAGATGGTCCCGTATGATTACGATCAGCCGCAACCCACGCCCTGGCTCTGGGTAAGCGAGGGGATCACCGACTACTACGCCGATCTGGCTCTGGTGCGGAGCGGGGTGATCGACTCGGCGCAGTTCATGGCGCTGACGGCCTACAAAGCCGGAGCCGTGAGCGAAGCCCCGCCGACGGCCCTCGAGGATGCCTCGTTGTCCACTTGGATCCACCCCACTGACGGCAGCGGCTACCTCTATTACCCGAAGGGGTCACTCGCGGGCCTGATGCTTGACGTCCTGATCCGGGATGCCAGCGACAACGCCCGATCGTTGGACCACGTGATGCGACAGCTCTATCTAGCGACCTACAAGAAGGGACGAGGGTTCGGCGCTGCAGATTGGTGGTCGGAGGTCAGCCGAGCGGCGTCAGGCCGGCCGTTCACGGACTTCTACGCCCGCTACATCGACGGCCGCGATCCTTATCCCCTCGATCGCATTCTGCCGCTGGCCGGGATGCGCATGCTAGCGGACACCGTAAGGGAACCTAGACTGGGAATTCAGACCACTGCCGACTCGAGCGGGATCATGGTTTCCGGAGTGATCCCGGGGGGCCCGGCGCAAGAGGCAGGGGTGCAGGCGGGGGACCAACTGCTCGCGCTGGGCGATCTCGCGATCTCGAATCCGGATTTCGGCCCGGCCTTCCGCGCCCGCTTCGGCAAAGAGGAAGGTGCTCCGCTGCCGATCAGGGTTCGGCGGGGTACCGACACGCTGACGTTGAACACGAAGGTGCGGCTGGCTGCGCGAGTCGAGCGCCGGATCGAAGCCGATCCGACCGCCAGCCCAAAAGCCGTGCGCATTAGAATAGGAATCCTGAAGGGTACTACGGGCAGGTAGCGCTTCCAGCTCCCAACTCTCACCCATCCTCTACCCGGGTCAGAATCCCGCTCCACGCGTCGTCGCGCTTGCGACCGCCGCGGAACTCGAAGTGCTCGTCCACCAGAATTCGTTGGGTAAACTCCCAGGTAGGCTGGCTCTGCAAGCGGTGGCGCAGAACCAGCGGCACCAGTTGCGCGGCGACTACCCACACCCCGACTTCGAGACCGGGGTAGAGATGCGCCCATTCGGGCCGGAGTCGAGCTTCACGCACTGCCATTGAATTCCTGGCCTTTGGCTGACGGGGCATCGGAATGGCCGGCAACGCCGGCGGCACCCGTCACCATGTTCAGAGGGTTATCGCCTTGTTGCAAGGGCGTATGTCACAACAGGGCGGCGGCCTTACATTCCAGCGCACTATGGCTATAACCGAAGTGTCGGTCTCCAGTCTCGGCGATCTCATCGACAAGGTCACGCCTACCGAGCCGGATCCTCGAACCGGACGCCGGCGCGACAGCGGGGTCTACCGGGGCGATGGCGACGCGAGTTGGCCGCTCCTCACCAGTCTGGACAAGCTAGGCGCCGCGGGTGCTCCGCACTCCAAGGCGGATCTGGAGGAGCATATCCTCCGCAACTTCATCCGCTACTCCCGTCCCTATCTGGAGCAGTCGCCGGTGAACGAGTGGGAGGTGTTGGTTGCGGCTCAGCATCATGGCCTGCCGACCCGGTTGCTCGACTGGACCTATTCTCCCCTGGTCGCCGCGCACTTCGCGACGTTGAATGACGAACGCCAGTCGGATCGCGTGGTTTGGCGTCTGGATTGGAAAAGCGTGCACCGCTTTTTTCGGCTTCCCGAGCTCGCATTGCTGATTCAGGACCTGGAAGGCATGCTGGGTGGGGACCGTCCCCTGACCCCCTGGGCGCTCTTCTCCGCGCCACCAGACGCCAAGCCCTTTGCCTGCATGCTCGAGCCGCCCTCCTTGAATCCGCGGATCGTGGCGCAGTCGGCAACCTTCACCCTCTGTTCCGACAAACGCCAGTCGTTTGATCGGTTTCTCGAGAAACACAGGCTCGGCTCGGCGCTTACCAAGTTCATCATCCCGGCAAAAGAAACCGCCCGTTTTCGTGACCAGCTGGATCTGGTCGACGTCGACGAGCGGCGATTGTTCCCCGATCTGGACGGCGTGGCGGCCGAGATGCGGCGCTACTACTCCTGACCCGGCGGGTTGGCACGGCCCGCGAGCCGGGCCTCGGCCCTGTCATTGTCCCCGTGCGCGAGCAGGATCTCGAACCGGTCGACCGGGGCGGCGATGGTCTTCAATTGGACGAAATCGCCGGGACGCCAGCTCGATGCGACCGGGCGCTGGGGAAGCCGGACTTCCCAGACGCTCCCGTCCTCCAGAGTCACGAAGCTCCCTCCGTCAGTGACCTCGCGTACGTATAGGCCGTATGGAAGGATGACGCTGTAGCAATTGAAGGTGCAGCCGGGAAGCCGAGGAGCGGAGGCCTGGGCCTGAGCTGCAGCTTTGGTGGTGAAGCACAGTGCGACCGCGACAATCATGGCCGGGACCATCCGGAGCATCTTCATGGGAGTATCCTCCATCGTTTGTAGATAAAGCATACACCCGATTTTTGACTTCCGCTGTGAGGTATTGCCAGCAGCTCAGTCATTGCGAGGGAGCCCCTTCGCTGCGCTCAGGGCAGGCTCCGCGCCCGAAGCAATCCCGCCACCAGAGCTGCCGGATCGTCGCGCAGCCCGCTCGCGATGACTGCCCAGGGCTCCTTCCCAGAAGGCTCTCATGCCAATATGTTTGTGGGTTGCAGAAACTCGAGACTAAACCGTACAGGAGATCGATTTCGTGAACCGTAGGGGACCCAAAGTAAAGCTGGCCCGTCAGCTCGGTATAGCGCTCACTCCGAAGGCCGCGCGAGTGATGGAGCGGCGCCCCAATCCACCGGGGCAACACGGCGCATCACCCCGCCGGAAGGTCAGTGGCTACAAGAAACAGCTGGTGGAGAAGCAGCGCCTGCGCGCCCAGTACAACGTGAGCGAGCGGCAGCTACAGAACGCATTCGCCGAGGCCATCCGGCAGACCGGCAACACCGGCGTTCGGCTGCTCCAACTGCTCGAGCTGCGGCTGGATGCGGTCGTGCTGCGCGCGGGCTTCGTCCGGACGATATACGCGGCCCGCCAGGCCGTCAGTCACGGCCATGTGACGGTAAACGGCCGCCGGGTCGACCGGCCCTCACGGAGGCTCAGGCCGGGCGACGTTGTGGCGCTGGCGCCGAGGAGCCGAGACCTGGCCGCGTTCATCGCGCCCTTGGAGGTGGCCCGGCCGCCCGCGTACTTGGAGTTGGATCGGGAGGCACGAAGGGTCCGGGTGCGGGAGATCCCGGAGCGGGAGCAGATCCCGGTACAGTGCGAAGCCTCGCTGGTCATCGAGTTCTACTCCCGCTGAAGAGTCGCCGTAGCAGCGAAGAGGCCTCCCCTTAGGGAGGCCTTTGTTTGTGTAGCCTCGCCTCCTATCGACAGGACCACGCCTCTGGCGACGTACCTGGCGGGAGGTCGATCGAGCCCCACCCGTCGCCGCCCGGAAATGGCCTACTAAGCCCATGCAATACAATGTGTTAGCTGTGCCTAAATAGCTGACACCCCGCAGTCGGTTGCACCGCTTGCGACCCGCTCGGTGACTCCCTAGGATCAAAGAGAGCACCTCCCAATCACCCACCCTTCTACCCCGCGCGCTGGTCGATCTGGGCGTGGCCGGTGCCACAAGGAGGCCAGATGCCAACGCACCCCGGTAAGGCGACGATCCTTGTGGTGGACGACGAGGTCGCCCTCAGGCAACTGCTCGCCCGGCAACTTCGCAACGATGGCTATAGCGTGCTCGAGGCGGCCTACGGGATGGAGGCGCTCGCGGTAGCTCGTGCCTCACCCGAACCGATTGACCTGGTGCTCAGCGATATCGTCATGCCCGGTATGATCGGCACCGAGCTGGTTCAGCGCCTGGTGGCCGAACATCCGGGGATTCGTGTGGTCCTGATGTCCGCGCATAGCGTCGATGTGTTGGCCGCCCCGCGGGAGCGTCCCGGAAATGTCCCGGTGCTCCCCAAGCCGTTCGACGGTAGGAGGATGTTGGCGCTGGTCGAGCTCATGCTCAGTACGCCCGCCCCGGTGAGTCCGTCTCCGGCCGGGCTGCCCCAGTCAGGCGATCGGCGGTAGACCTCCCCAAGCGGAGCCTCGCACTGGCACAGAGTGCCGACATGCCGCGAGGCGATCCGCTCAAGCAGGTTGCTGGTCAAGTTGATCGAACATCTCTAACTGGCTGCTCCAGTAGGGGCGGCAACCTTACTGCTGCGCGAGGTTGCCGTCGCCTACCCGAAATTCTGCCCGCCGGTTGCGGGCCCACGCCGACTCGTTCTCAGCCGGGTCCAGCGGCTGCTCCTCGCCATAGCCGACGGCCACCAGGCGATCTGTCGTGATACCATGATTGAGTAGGAACCGCATAGCGGCTGCGGCGCGCCGATTGCTGAGCGCCAGGTTGTATTCGTCCGATCCCCGCTCATCGGCGTGCCCCTCGATCCGGAGGCTCAGGCTCGGAACCGTCCGGAGGATCTCCGCCTTCGCCAATAACTTCTCCCGCGCGGCCGGACTGAGGTCCGACTGATCGAATTCAAAGGAGATCCGCTCCTCGAGGGTGGCACGTTGCGCGCGGTCGAGCGGGTTCTCCGAGATGGGCTCTACCGTGACACTGGACGGGGTATACGGGGACTCCGCTGAGGAAGATCCCTGGTTTGCGGGTTCCGGCATATCAATCTTGGTTCGCTGTCCGCACCCGACGCTCAACAGGGCTACGGTAGCAACAAATCCCGCTAGGGTAAGAGGCCGATGCATGGTCAAGACGTTCCTTTCGTGAGGGATTTAAGGAGGATTCACCCATGGAGAGCGGGTGAATCGGTCGTCAGCTTTCCCGAATGAGCCTACCGCCCGCCACGTCGTACACCCGCAGGTGTACAACCACCCCAGGGCGGCGCTCGTCGACGACCCGGACGTGGACCACCTTTCGGTCCTCGCTGGGGCGATAGAGAATCCAGCCGCCGGCGGGCGCCGTGCGCTCTATTTGGGCGCAGCTACGGGGCCGTTGCTGATGCCCGGGCGGCTCGCCCGGAACCCAGATCCGACACAGCCCGGGAGGCGGCAGGTGGCCTGGGGGAATGCCGAGGGTGGCAGCGGTACTGGGCCCGCGGCCGACGGCCGGCGCTGGCTGCCCGGGCTGTGTGGCCGAGAATGAACTGCAAGCCGTTGCAACGAGAAATGCCAGAGTGGGGCCGGGATTTCGGGCTGAACGCATGGATCCTCCGGGCTAGGAGCGCGATCAGCGAGTTCACGGCAGAGAGCGTGCCTCGGATCTAGGATGCGATCCCGTCCTCGTTCATGATGCACCACCTCTCATTTTTCCGAACCTACTTTCTCAAACATCTCCAAACGAGAAAAGGGCCTCCGACGCGGAGGCCCTAAGTTGTTGTGGTTCACAGAGGCGCCGGATTCTTCCCTAGCTGGCGCTTCCCCTTCACCGTACATTAGGCTACCGCTCATCAGAGTCGTTCAGCGATCCGCGTACCAAATCTGACGCTTCTTCATGATTGGTTTTCGATGACCCAGCTTCGCGACCGGCTTCAAGCCATTCTCGCCGATCGATACGCTGTCGAGCGGGAGGTTGGCCGTGGGGGAATGGCCACGGTGTATCTGGCGCATGATCGCAAGCACGACCGCCAGGTGGCACTCAAGGTGCTGCACCCGGACCTGGCCGCGAGCCTCGGCCCCGATCGTTTTCTTCGGGAGATCCAGATCGCGGCACGGCTGCAGCATCCACATATTCTGCCACTTTATGACTCGGGGCGGACCGGTGGGCAGGCCGATGATCGGACGGAAGATCTCCTGTACTACGTCATGCCCTTCGTCGAAGGCGAATCGCTGCGCGATCGGCTGAATCGTGAAGGGCAGCTTCCGGCGGAGGATGCCGTGAAGATCGGGAGAGATATCGCCGCCGCCCTAGATTACGCCCACCGGCACGGGATTGTACACCGGGACATCAAGCCCGAGAATGTGATGCTGCACGAGGGCGAGGCGATCGTTACCGACTTCGGAATCGCCAAGGCAGTGAGTGCCGCCAGCGCTGAGAGCCTGACCCAGACCGGTCTCGCGGTGGGGACCCCAGCCTACATGAGTCCCGAGCAGGCCTCGGGCGAGAAGGAGCCTGATGGACGCAGCGATGTCTACAGCCTCGGCTGCGTGTTGTACGAGATGCTCACCGGCTCGGCCCCATTCACCGGTACTACGGCGCAGGCCCTGATCATGAAGCGCTTCACCGAGCCGGTGCCCTCAGTACGCGCCACGCGGCCGGCGATAACGGCCGAGCTCGAAGCGGTGGTCACGAAGGCTCTCGCCAAAGATCCGGGCGATCGATTTCCGAGCGCATCTCAAGTCATTAAGGCCCTGGGCTCGGCCACGGTCGTGACACCGCCCAACTCGACTCCTCTCGCCAGCCCTGCTAAGTCCGTCGCCGTGCTGCCGTTCACAGACATGAGTCCGGAGCGGGATCAGGAGTATTTCACGGACGGGATCGCAGAGGAGATCATCAATGCCTTGAGTAAGATACAAGCGCTCCGGGTGGCCTCGCGGCTGGCTTCCTTCGCGTTCAAGGGGAAGAACGAAGATCTCGGTGAGATCGGCAAGAAGCTCAAGGTTGCCACCGTCCTCGGCGGCAGCGTTCGCAAGTCCGCCAACAAGCTACGGGTCAGCGCCCAGTTGGTGAGCGTGGCCGATGGTTATCAGCTCTGGTCAGAGAAGTACGATCGGCAGCTGGAGGATGTCTTTGAGATTCAGGACGAGATCGCCGACAGCATCGTGAAGGCGCTGCGGGTCATGCTGAGTGACGAAGAAAAGCGCGCGATTGAGAAGGTCCCCACCGAAAACGTCCAAGCTTATGAATATTACCTCCGGGGGCGACAGTATTTCCATCAATTTCGGCGGAAGGGAATTCAGTTCGCGCGTCGGATGTTCGAACGCGCGATCGAGGTCGATCCGGGATACGCCCTGGCTTACGCCGGAATCGCCGACTGCTGTGCCTTCCTGTACATGTACTGGGATGGGAGTAAGGCCAACCTGGAGAGCGCGGATTCGGCCAGCCGCAAGGCGCTCGA
>DASXRM010000006.1:0-18823 GCA_036506575.1 Gemmatimonadales bacterium
CCGGGCTGGGGTACCGCTGTCTCGAGGCCGGCGATGCCGGGGAAGCGCTCCGGGTATTGGAGCAGGAGGAGGGCCATGTCGATGTCGTCATCACCGACGTAGTCATGCCCGGCATCAGCGGCGGCGACCTGGGCTCGCGTCTGGCCGAGCGGTACCCGACGCTGCCCGTGCTCTATACTTCGGGGTTCGCCGACGCCGACGTGATCCGCCGAGGGTTGCTGGATGCAAGCCGGCCTTTCCTGCAGAAACCCTTCGCGCCCGGAGATCTCGCGCACAAGGTGCGCGAGGTGCTCGATTCGCCGGCAGCCCGCGAGCACCGGGTCCAGACCGCGTAAATTCGTCGGGCGTTAACCAGCGCTCTACTCGTTCTCCCGTCATCAAGTGCCGAGCAGGTCTCTTCCGAGCAGCTTCTCTGCGCCCATTCCCGGGAGCACGACCTAAAAGATTGTGAGCGACGCCACTGAGGGCTCACCCTCTAACTCCCTATCGTTGAATCGTTTGCTGAGCTGCTTGGGGCGTGGTAACGCCTCTTTCCTTATGTGGTAACGCCTCTTTCCTTATATAGTGGGGAGCCATGAGTCGAGCCGTCCTGCTGGTCTCCGCCTGTGCTGTCACCGGGCTCGCAGCCGGCGCGTGCCACCGCGACGACCCCACCGCAAAGGCGATTCGTGCGACGGTCTCGTCCGCCAATCCCGCTGCAACCTTCCAGAACACTCGTTGGAAACTGCTGCGCCAGATCTACGCCGACCGGGACTTCCGTTCCCTATGGATCGACGGCCGGAGGCTGAAGGGACAGGCCCGCGACCTGATCGAGACGCTATGCCACGCGGAGCGCGAGGGATTGCGCGCGGCCGACTACGATCTCGCGGGCCTCCGGACCCAGCTCCAGAGACTTCGAGACGCAAAGGATCCCGACGCGGCGGCGCTCGCGGCGCTCGATCTCCGGCTTACTAGGAGCTTCCTCGATTACGGCGCCGACCTGCTGGCCGGAAGGCTGGATCCCCAGGCAGTAGACAATGGGTGGTACATCAGAGCCCGCCGCGCCGGGATCGACAGCATCCTTCGCGCGACAATCCAATCCAAGAATTTCGACGACATGATCGAGCCGCTCCGGCCCCGCCAGCACGAGTACAAGGAACTGGTGCAGGCGCTGGAGAGCTATAGCGAGCTGCAGGCCAATGGTGGCTGGTCACCGGTGCCGGCCGATAGGAAGCTGGCCCGGGGAAGCGAGGGTGCATCGGTCGGGGCGCTGCGATACCGGCTCCAGGCCACCGGCGAGCTGCGGCATGCGGGCGGGAAGCCGGTGTACGACGACGAGGTCGCGGGGGCGGTCGCCCGATTCCAGGAGCGCCACGGACTTCCGGTGGATAGCGCAGTGAATGCCGCGACGCTCGAGGCGCTCAACGTGCCGCTCGAGGCCCGGATTCGCCAGATCGAGCTCAACCTGGAGCGCTACCGCTGGCTGCCGAGCGACTTCGGGAAGCGCTACATCCTGGTCAATATCCCGGACTACCGGCTCTACGCCTACGACAACGGGAAGGAAGCGCTTACGATGCGGGTGATCGTAGGCGACGAGTACGGCAACGCCACGCCCGTCTTCGCCGACTCGATGACCTATCTCGTGTTCCGGCCTCAGTGGGACATGCCGCGCCAGATTTTGGTGGATGAGGTGATCCCCAAGGTGCGAGAGAACATCTACTACCTCGCCCAGCACGGGTACGAGGTGGTCGACACCGCGCGAAACGAGGTGGTAACCGATCCCACGTCGATCGACTGGTCCGACCTGGACACCGCCAACATTCACTTCCGGGTGCGGCAGAAGGCCGGAGTCGGTAACGCCTTGGGCAACGTGAAGTTCATGTTTCCCAACCAATTTTCCATCTATCTGCACGACACCCCGGCCGACCATCTCTTCCAGCGACGGGAGCGAACCCTCAGCCACGGGTGTGTCAGGGTGGAGGACCCGGTCAAGCTGGCGGGATATGTTCTACAGGGGCAGCGAGACTGGAACGAGCGGAAGATCCGGGAGGCGATGCAGCCGGCCGACTCCGCCGACGTCAAGCCGGTCCCGGTGGACCTGGAGAAACCGGTACCGGTCTACCTGGTCTACCTCACCGCCTTCGTGCAGGACGGGGCGCTCCATTTCCGCGACGATCCTTATAAGAAGGACGCTCGGGTGATGGGCACCATGGGGAAGCCGGCGCCGGTGGAGCGCTCCCAGTGTGAGCAGCTCGAGGAACTCGCCGGGGGGTGATGATGAGGCTGGCACTCGCGGCGGCACTGCTGGGAGCGATTCCCCTCTCGACCATCGAGCACTACCGCAGGCCCACGGTCGTCCCAGCGAAGGATCCCCATGACACTCTGGTCGCGGCACCGGACAGCGCCCCCTCGCTGCACTCGGGGGTGCCCAGGTCCCCGGCGCGGGCGGCACCGCCGGGCCGAGTCTCCTTCGCGGTCAAGTTCAAGGAAGAGGTGAGTCCCTTCCCGGTGCTGGCGATGTTCGTCATGCCGGGAGAGCAGGTTCCCCTCGAGGCGGTGCTCACCGACTCGACGGTCCGCTACACGGCGGAGGCGGGAGGCGGCCGGCTCGCTCGGCTGGGACCGAGCCGATGGAGGTGGACCGCCCCGGAGGAAAAGGGTCTCTATCCCCTCTGGGTCCGCGATTCGGCGTCGGGTGAGACCGTCACCCTCAACGCCTTCGTGCTGGTTCCCATGCCCACGGCGGCGACGATCGGCGAGTTCATGGTCGGTCGCTACCAGCAGCGACCACTCCGGGGAAATCCGAGCTACGCGCGCCCGGTGGGCTTCATCGAGGTCACCGAGGCCAACCGAGGGACCCTCGTGGCGCCGCACTTCACCATAGGGCAGTTCGTCTCCAAGCAGAGCGGCCGGTATCCCAAGTATCTGGTCCTCCGGGAGCGGCTGCTGCTCAAGCTGGAGATGCTGCTGGAGGAGGTCCGGAGCGCCGGCATCGCCGCCAACAGCTTCCGGATTCTCAGCGGCTACCGCACCCCGTTCTACAACCGATCGATCGGCAACGAGACCCGCTACAGCCGGCACGTCTACGGTGACGCGGCCGACATCTACATCGATGATGATGGTGACGGGACGATGGACGATCTCAACGGCGACGGCCGCACCACGGTCGACGACGCCCGGACGTTGGCCGGCGTGGTTGAGAAACTCTCTGAGAAGAGCTGGTATCAGCCGTTCGAGGGCGGGCTCGGCCTCTATAAGGCCAACCGGGCGCACGGGCCGTTCGTACACGTGGATGTGCGGGGGGATCCGGCTCGGTGGGGACCGTGACGGTAAGGCGGTAAGGCAGTAAGCTATCTTGTTGCAGTCATTGCGAGGCACGTAGTGCCCGAAGCAATCCAGCGGTTTTTTCACTTGCTTGGAGGCAAATATGCGTTATCTGCTCTTCACCGCTCTCGCCCTGGCCGCCTGCGAGCGACGCGAGACCGCACGGACCACCGATACCACTGCCGCCGATACCATCGCTCGGACGGCCCCTGCCCCAGGCCCAACGATGTCAGCCATCCCTGACCGCCTTCTGGGCATGTGGACGGCGAAGGGCTACGACGCCGGCTCGACCCGTCCGCAGCCGTTCACCATCACCTGGACCCGGGCGCCGGACGGGAGCCTCGCGGGGACCATCGCGTTCCGCGGGGGAGAGACCTACAACGTCAAAGTTGTCTCGACCGGCGACAGCACGATCGTGTATGAGTCCGAGCCGCACCAGAGCCCGACCCTCAAGGCTCAGGTGGTGACCCGCACTCAGGCACGGATGGTAGGGGACACCCTCCTTGGGACGTATGAAGCACGGGCCAAGGCTGGTGGAAAGGTGCTGCGGGGCAAGTTCACCGCGACGCGAGGTTCGGCACCGGCGCAGTGAGCGATTCGGATCCATCTTCCTCCTCATCCCGAGCGCAGCGAGGACGCTGAGCGCGTCATTCCGAGCGCAGCGAGGAATCGGGCGGCCTGACGTTCTGGAGACGGCGGCCAAACGTAAAGCGGGCCGATTTCTCGCTGCGCTCGAAATGACGCGCTCGTCGAATGGTGACGCCCTTCACTACCGTCGCTGCCCAGCGGGTGAGCTGTCCCTCACTGACGCCGCCCCGCTGTCGGATCTGTAGTATAGCGACGGACGTTTCCGGACCGGAACTTAGTTCAACACCGGCAAATCGTTTCAGACACGCTGGACTGAAGCTCCCGCCGTCACCGGGTGACGCTTGGACGTCGTAATCCTCCCGGAGGTCATATGTCCCGGCCCCTGCTGGGTTTCATTACCGGAAGCATGCTGGTCGCCGGTTGCGGTGGGGGCGACGCCGTTAGTCCAGGTACCGGAACGCTTCAGATTACGACCGTCACGACTGGGGCTCCACCGGACCCGGATGGATATCGGGTGAGCATCGACGGTGGCGAGGAGCGCCCGCTTGGGATCCAGGCTACGCTCGTAGTCGATGCCGTTACACCAGGGGCTCACAGCGTGCTGCTCTCGGAGCTCAGCCCGGAGTGCACCGTCGCCGGCGAGAACCCCCGCACCCTGAACGTGACCGCCGGCTCGACCAGTGAAACGACGTTTTCAATCTCTTGTACGCCCCTCACGCCCCTCACCGGACGACTCGAGATCACCAGCGCCACCATCGGGAGCGCACCAGACGCTGACGGATATATCGTGCAGGTCAGTGAGCTTCTCGAACAGCTCGTCGGACCGAATGAGCTGGTCACGCTCGAACTGGCTGCAGGCGAGCAAACCTTGCTCCTCTCCGGGCTCGCTCCCGGCTGCGTAGTCAGCGGGGAAAACCCCCGCGTCGTCACGCTGATGCCGGGTTCGCTCACTCAGACAACGTTTCTTGTCTCCTGCCCAGGCTCTGCCGCCGGCCAACTCGCCTTCACCACCGACCGCGATGGGAACGACGAAATCTACTTGGTGAATGCGGATGGAACCGGGCTCCGGCGCCTCACGACACTCCCCGCGGCTGACCTCCAGGCCACCTGGGCACCCGATGGATCCAAGCTCGCATTTACCTCGAATCGGGGCGGCCATTACAGCATCTATGTCATGGATGCGAACGGGGAAAACGTCATCGACCTGAGCCAAGGCAGCGACGACTTCCTCCCGGCGTGGTCCCCGGATGGCTCGAAGATCGCCTTCGTGCGCAACGAGGGAAGAATCGAAACTGGTTGGGAAATCTTCATCATGGACGCGGATGGCGGCAATCAGGTGAATCTGACGAAGAACCCTGACTTGGCTGCCGCACCGGAGTGGTCGCCAGACGGAACGAGGCTCCTCTTTGAGTCCGACCGCGATTTCGATGTCAACCCGGAAGAGTTGGGTTTCGAGATTTTCGCTATGAAGGCAGACGGGACCGGGATCGTGAACCTCACAAACAATGACGCCAACGATGAGTTTCCAAGCTGGTCGCCCGATGGGAGGAGAATCGCCTTTCAGACCGACCGAGTCGGGAATCTCGAGATCTTCCTCATGGATCCTTCCGGCGCCAACTCGGTCAATTTGACGAAACACCCTGCACGGGACCTGGGAGCCGCCTGGTCACCCGACGGTGCCCGGATCGCATTCTCCAGTGATCGATACCGCGGTCCGGGTCGGGAAGATCTGCTGGTAATGGCTCCTGACGGAACCGGGGTGATCCGGCTGACGGCCGGAGACGGCTCCGCACGCTTCGCGGCCTGGCGGCCCTGAGCTGGATAACCTTCGCCAGGAGGAGGATGACTCATGGGCGGGGCGTTGCCAAGACAGTTAATGGTTCTTGCCCTTTTCGGCATCACCGCGTGTGGCGGTGGCGATGACGGAGGGTCGAACGCTCCACCTGCGCCCGTCGCCTCGGTCACGATCATCCCGAGCACTCTCCCCCTCACCGTCGGCGAGACGCAGCAATTGACGGCGGTCTTACGCAACGCCGCCGGTACCGAGCTAACGGGTCGCACAGTTACCTGGACGACGAGCGATGCCACCGTGGCGACCGTCTCTACCTCCGGGCTGGTCTCGGCTTTGAGCACCGGTTCCGCCACCATCGAAGCGAGCTCCGAAGGACAGACCGGGACCGCTGCCGTCACAGTTGCTGCCCCCATCCCGACCCGGACATTCGTGGCATTTACCGCGGGGGGTGCGCACACCTGCGCACTGACGGCAGAGGGCGCCGCCTATTGCTGGGGTCGCGGGGAGAGCGGCCAGCTCGGCGCGCCCGCGCCTTCTTCCTGCCCGCTGGACCCGGGTGTCTTTCCCTGCGCGCTAGCGCCGGTTGCTGTAGGCGGGGGCCTCACGTTCGAGCAGATAACCGGAGGCGGTAGTCATACGTGCGGCCTCACTGTAGACGGAACGGCGTACTGTTGGGGCAGCAATACGAGTGGGCAGTTAGGGAACAATTCGACTACCCAGAGCCAGGTGCCTGTACCCGTCGCGACCGAGCTTCACTTTGACGCGCTCGACGCGGGAGCGAATCACACCTGCGGTGTCACCAGTGGCGGCGCCTCCTACTGCTGGGGGCTTAACGATCGAGGTCAGCTGGGCGATGGGACTACGACGAACCGCACGGTACCGGTGGCGGTGAGCGGGGGCCTCGCCTTTGAGGTGCTGACCGCTGGCGGCTTCAATATCGGCCATACCTGCGGAGTGGTAACCGGTGGCGCCGCATACTGCTGGGGCGACAACGAGCAGGGCCAGCTCGGGATGGGTTCGGCGGATGTCGATCCACACGCGCTGCCGACTGCCGTTTCCGGAGGGCTCGCCTTCGTGTCACTCACGGCCGGACTCGGCAGGCACACCTGTGGGCTGCTCGATACCGGCGCCGCCTATTGCTGGGGCGAGAATACCTTCGGTGCCCTGGGCGACGGCTCCACCATCGCTCGCGCGATACCGGTTCCCGTGTCTGGTGGCCTCGGGTTCACGGACGTGAAGGCAGGCGGCTTCATCGGCCACACATGCGGATTCACGGATACGGGTGCTGCGTACTGCTGGGGCGAGAACGAGCGGGGGCAGGTGGGCGATGGAACGACGATAGACCGGTCCTTGCCTTCGGCGGTTGCCGGGGGTCTCTCGTTCGCCGATCTCGAGGCCGGCTTCCGTCACACATGTGCTCTCACGACGAGCGGCACTCTGTACTGCTGGGGATCAGGGGCTGCCGGCCAACTCGGCATCAATTCGACCAGCCAGAGAAACGCGCCGGCAAAGGTTCTCGGCCAACCATGAGCAGGAACACTCGTTGTACTACCTCCTCATCCCGAGCCCAGCGAGGGACCTTGCCGCCTAACCGGAAACCAGGTGGCGATCTCCTAGCAGGGTTGAGTAGGTCCCTCGCGTCCCCTCGCTGTGGCTCGGGGGACACTCGGGATGAGGAGTGAACGAGTGCGTTCGTCCCTTACCTCCTCTGCCCTGTCCCTGTGCTGTCTCTCACCGGCGCGGGCGCCCGCCTGAGACTGTCGCCCTGGAGGGGCACCCGCCTGACCTGCGCCTGAACTCCCTCCAACTCGTCCGCGATCCGGTCCGCCTCGTACACCTTCCTCAGCGCCTCGGTGAGACCGCGGGAGTGCACCGCGACCGCCCGCGCCACGTCGTCGGTATATAGGAAACGATTGGGCAGCTGGTCGATGTTGCCGTCGAAGATCAGCCCGACCACCTCCGCGTTCTGATTGATCACCGGGCTCCCCGAGTTGCCGCCGATGATGTCGTTGGTGGTGACGAAGTCCAGGGGCTGACTGAGATCCAGTCGCGCCCGGTGGCTCTTCCACCGCTCGGGGAGCTGGAACGGCGGCTTGTCGTCGAACTCCGCCGACCGGCCATAGAGCCCGTAGAAGCTGGTCTTGTACGGCGCGATGGTCCCATTCATCGGGAAGCTCTTCACCACTCCATCACTGATCCGGAGGCTGAAGGTCGCGTCGGGCGGCAGGGAGCGGCCGTAGGCGGCAAAGATCGCCTGCCCCACCTTCTCCGCGTTGGCCGAGATCACGTCTTGCAGCCGGGCGGCACGCTGCTGCGTCCGGCGGCTGATCGGCTCCAGCTTGCGGGCGAGCACGATCAGCGGGTCTTTCGAGGCAGCAACCGCAGCCGATCCACTCTCCAGCAAGGAAGCCCGGGTCGCCGAATCCGCCAGCTGGGTGCCGTTCACGGCGGCTTCGGCGGCGACCTCGGGACTCTGTCCTCTGAGAATGGTCTGGAGGTAGGGATCGTTCTTCGGAAGATCCTTCCCCGCCGCGGTCAGCCAGGCCTGCAGCATCTCCTTATCCGACTCGGCGTCGCCCGAGACGTCGCCCAGTATGGAGTTGCGGATCTGCTCCAGACCGTCCCCCCGATACTGCGGCAGCCGGAGCGAGTCGGGGAGCTTGGCCTGCAGGGGGACCCGGACGATTCCACCGGCCGCGTTCAGCAGCTGGGAGCCGCCGAAGTTGTACCAGCGCAGCTGCTTGTTCATGGCGGTCAGCTCGCGTTCGGCGGTCGCGATGGCGTCCCAGGCGGAGCCGTAGCGGGCGCGGAGCTTGGGATCGGCGGCGATCCGCCTCCGGAAGTCCCGCTCGAAGTCCCGCTTCTTGGCCATGAGAGACGAATCCTGGAGACCGGAGAGGTAGCCGATGACCGCCTTCTTCGAGTTCTCCAGACTGAAGATGTCGTTCTCGACTCGGCGACGGGTCTCCTCGTCCCGGGCGGCCAGCTGTCGCAGGATCGCCAGGGTCCGGTCGTAGGAGGCGAGCTGGAGCGGGTACTGCACGTCGCGCAGGTACTCCATCTGGGCGACGGTGAGCAGGCGGCCGGTGGAGCCCGGATTGCCGGTGACGAAGACCAGGTCGCCCTCCTTCGCGCCGTTCTTGCTCCACTTCAGGTAGTCCCTCGGCTGGTACGGCTGATTGTTCTCGTAGACCCGCATCAGGCTCAGGTCGAGGTCGTAACGGGGGAAGGTGAAGTTGTCGGGATCACCGCCGAAGAAGCTGATGGCCTCTTCGGGTGCCATGACCAGCCGGAGATCGTCGAAGCGCTTGAACCGGTAGAGCGAGTAGGCGCCGCCTTGGTAATAGGAGACGACCTGACAGGTGAGTCCCTTCTCCGCTCCGCACGCCTTCTCTATCTCCGCGATCGCCGAGTTCCGTTGAGTGACCTGTTGGGCGGATGCCCGGGCAGTGACCGCATTCTGAATGCGATCGGTCACGTCCTCGATCGACTGGAGCTGATCGACGTAGAGGCCGGGGCACTTCCGCTCCTCGGCCTGGGTCGGGGCGACGAAGCCTAGCTCCTGGAAGTTCGAGTCGGGGGTGGAGACCGCGGTGATGCACTCGCGGGCGCAGTGGTGGTTGGTCATCACCAGTCCGCGGGAAGAGACGAATGACGAGGAGCAGTTCGGCAGGCGAATCGAGGCCTGACGCACATGATCGAGCCACGCCTTGGTGGGGGTGAACCCGTAGCGCGCCTTCCAGTAATCGAAGGGAGGCGCCTCGAAGGTCCACATGGTGCCGAACTCCTTGACGTAGCCGGGCGGGAGCTTGACCGTGGTGTCGCGCGGCGCCGGAGCGGTCACTTGGGCCACCGCCTGGTCGGCGATCGGAACGGTGCTCAGGGTCGCAGCCAGGAAAGCCAATCGCAACAGGCGCATCGTATTAGCCTCGATTTTAGTCGTGGAGTCCGGCCTCGAGTTCGAGCAAAGATACTCGGGTGAACCGCCGGCCGCGCCCGAAATAGTCCTTGCGAGGGCGCTCAGACACCAGAGTCATTGCGAGGGTACGTAGTGCCCGAAGCAATCCCGCCGCCGGGGCAGCGGAGCCACGGGATCGAGGGCACGTAGTGCCCGAGGCAATCCAGTCGCCAAGACAGGGAGCCACCAGGCGGGATTTTGAACCGCCGAATCGGGCGCGATGACCGTAAGCTGGGTCATGAGCCGGCAGTACTATGTCTACATCATGACCAACCCACGCAAGACCGTTCTCTACACCGGAGTGACGAACGACCTCGTGCGGCGGGTTTGGCAGCACCGAAACGGACGGGGCGGTGAGTTCACGGCAAGATACCATTGTAGCGACCTTGTGTTGTACGAGATCTTCCGGGACTCGTATAACGCGATTGCGCGCGAGAAGCAGATCAAAGCAGGATCACGCCGGCGTAAGGTCGAGCTGATTGAGCGGATGAATCCGGAGTGGCGGGATCTGTACAATGATTTGTGACCAGTCCTTGCGAGGGCGCGAAGCGCCGGACGGAATCATTGCGAGGGCACGTAGTGCCCGAAGTAATCCAGCCGTAAACGCTACCGGAGCTACCGGATCGCCACGCGGCCTGCGGCCGCTCGCGATGACTGTCGGGCTCCAACCGCTCGCGATGACTGTCGGGCTGCAACCGCTCGCGAGGACTGTCGGGGCTCTGCGGCCGCTCGCGACGACTGCCGGGGCCTGCGGCCACTCGCGATGACTGGCCCCACCTGTCACGTGGTTGTAACCTACTGGGTAGCCTCTCGCCGGAATCTGCTTGTCCGACACCCGAAGTCGTCTTCAGGTTGCTCTCGCCCAACACTACCGCATCGAGCGCGAGCTCGGCCGCGGTGGTATGGCCACCGTGTATCTGGCCAACGACCTCCGTCACGACCGTTCGGTCGCCCTCAAGGTCCTCCGACCCGAGCTGTCGCAGGCGCTGGGCACGGATCGCTTCCTCCGCGAGATCCGGCTCTGCGCCCGGTTGCAGCACCCGCACATCCTCGGGATTCACGACTCGGGGGATTCCGGCGGGCAGCTCTGGTTCACCATGCCGTTCGTGGAGGGCGAAACGCTGCGCAGCCGGCTCACCCGGGAGAAGCAGCTCCCCTTGGGGGATGCGATCCGGATCACTCGGGAGGTCGCCGACGCGCTGGCGTATGCCCACCAGCACGGCGTGATCCATCGCGACATCAAGCCGGAAAACATCCTGCTCAGCGGCAATCACGCGCTCGTGGCCGACTTTGGGATCGCGCGAGCGCTGAGCGGCGGGGCAGATGAGAGACTGACGGAGACCGGTATCACGCTCGGCACGCCGCACTACATGAGCCCGGAGCAGGCGGCGGGCGAGCGGGAGCTGGACGCCCGGACCGACGTGTATTCGTTGGGCTCGGTGCTCTACGAGATGCTCGCCGGCGAGCCGCCGTTCACCGGGCCGAGCCCGCAGGCGGTGCTGGCCAAGCGGCTGAGCGAGCCTGCGCCGCACGTTCGGACTACGCGTGAGGTGCCGGTCGCCATCGACCGCGCCATCAGCCGGGCGCTCGCCCGCGCGCCAGTCGACCGCTTCGCTACCGCGACCGAGTTCGCGGATGCGCTCCGAGTCGGCCAGGCGGAGGGTGCACCGCCTACCATTCCGGTCATCCGCACGGGACACCGCTACCAACGCCTCAGCATCGGCGTGCTCGTCGCCGGGCTGCTCCTCGCGGTAGCCGGATATCTCGCTATGGGTCGAGCTCGACCGGAAACGGCGGCGCCTACGGCCTCGGCCGCGGTACTCCCCTTCGTGGACCTGAGCCCGCAGAAGGATCAGGAGTATTTCAGCGACGGGCTCACCGAGGAGCTCATTACTTCGCTCAGCCAGGTGCCGGGACTCCGCGTCGCGGCCCGGACCTCCTCCTTCCAGTTCAAGGGGCGGAGCCCCGATGTACACGAGGTCGGCCGGAAGCTCGATGTCGGCGCCGTGTTGGAGGGGAGCGTGCGGAAGAGCGGGAACCGGCTCCGTATCAGCACGCAGCTCATCAGCGTGAAGGACGGATACCAGCTCTGGTCGGACTCCTATGACCGCGATCTGGCCGATGTGTTCGCGGTGCAGGAGGACATCGCCCGATCCATCGTCGCGGCGCTGCGGGTGCGTCTCGCGCCCAGACCCGATTCGGCGCTGGCTACCCGGCCGACCGGGGACCTCCAGGCCTATGACCTATACCTCAAAGGACGGTTCGCCTGGAACCAGCGCACCGGACCGGCACTACGGGAAGCGGTGCGTTACTTGGAGCAGGCTGTCGCCCGGGACTCGACCTTCCCGCGCGCGTGGGCGGGTCTGGCCGACGCGTACATCCTCGTGGTTCCTTATGGGGGCGGTGGCTCGCTGGCGGACACGTGGCGAAAGGCCCAGGCGGCCGCGCACAAGGCACTCGCCCTCGACAGTACGTCGGCGGAGGCGCATACCTCGCTCGGGTACGGCAACATGATTTACGCGTGGGACTGGCCAGCGGCCGAAGAGAGCTTCCGGCGGGCCATCGCGGCCGACCCTAACTACCCCACCGGCCACCACTGGTACGGGGACTTCCTCGCCGGGCGCGGGCGGCTGGACGAGAGTCTGCGGGAGATGCGCCGGGCGCACGAGCTGGATCCCCTATCCCGCCAGATCGGGGTCGAGTTCGGGTGGGTGTATTACCTCATGCGCCGGAACGCGGCGGCCGCGGAGCAGATCCGCCGGACCCTCGCACTGGATCAGAACTACGCCCAAGCGCATTTCCGGCTCGGTTTGGTGCAGATCCAACAACACCAATACACCGAGGCGATCGCATCGCTCCGGCATGCGCTCGAGCTCGGCGGATTCTACCCGCATGTCAGTGCCGGGCTGGCGTTCGCCTACGCCATGTCGGGTGACCGCGCGGCGGCGATGAGGGTGGTGAAGGAGCTGCGACGGCGCTCGGCCACGGAGTTCGTCCCGCCGTTTGCAATTGCCGTAGCCTACGGCGGGCTGGGGGACGCGACGCGCGGGATGGAATGGCTGAACCGGGGCATCGATCAGCGGGACATCTTCATTCCGGAGAATTTCTTCGATCCGCTCCTCGACCCCCTGCGCCGGGATCCACGGTTCGCGCGGGTACGGACACGGATGGGTCTCGCGCCATGAGCCCACCGCCGCAGGTGGTCCCTCCGCCCACGTTCGCCTCGCTCCGAAGAACCCCACGGTTCCACCGACTGACCGAGGACCGCCGACCACCGCGCCGGGTCCGGAGTGGTTCTAGGTACGTAGTATTTCTGAAGCTCCTAGCTGACCGCTGGGCGCATCATAGGCTGCAGTTCCGCATCCGCCCGGCCCCAGCGGGCGTGCAACTGCTCATGCTCGGCGCGCGCAGCTCGGTGGTCACCCTGCAGCGCAAAGATCTCCCCGCGCCGAAGGTGCGCCGGGGCTGCGTAGATCAACTCATAAGGCGAGCGCTCGGCGATAGAGCCGTACCACCCTAGGGCTTCGGCGTCTCGCCCCGTTTCGTGTAGCAGCTCCGCGCGGAGAAACCGCTCGTGCGCAAGCGACAGAAAGGGGGAGACGACTGTGACCTGAAACCACAGGTCGACCCGCGGGGTGCCCAGCAGCGACAAGGCCCCACCTGGTCCACTCTGGACCCGCGCGACGCTGGCGGCGAGCCCTCTTCGCAAGGCTGCGCGGGCCGCCGGCTCGGTACCGTCGGCCTGAGCACTGAGCCGACCCAGCGCATGTCGTGCCTCGGCGAGATCGCCGGCCCGTACTGCGAGCAGGCCGAGCAGATATTCCTGGAGCGCAGGGTGCAGCAGGTTGTGCACAGCCAGGGCAGGAATCCCGCTGGTCACGACCTCGGACGGATCCCACAATCTGAGCTGCTCTCGCAGCTCGCTCAGCTCCCCCTCGTCGACGGGCACAAAAGGCAGGGCCGCAAAGAGTGCGCGGGTCTCGAGCGCCTGCGGATAATCGAGCGCCTGAGCCGCGGCCAGCTCGGCTCGCGCAGCCCGGTAGCGCCCCTGGGAAAGCGCAATGTGAGCTATTCCAACGTGACACAGTGCCCGAAGCTCACTCGAGCGCGCCACCTCAATGAAGGCCCGTGCCACGCATTCAGCCCCGTCAGGATTACCTGAGTAGAGCGCCACATCGGAGAACGCGACCGCGACAGTCACCGCCCGCGCATGCCGCAGCGACTGGATCACCCGCTCGATGAGCCTCTCATCCTTAGCGGCAAAGGCGACGAAGGCCTCCAGTGCCAGTGACTGGTCCCCCGCCGGGCTGAGTGCCCTCACTCTCCGAGCCAGGTCGAGCGCCTGGTCGTGACGGCGCTCGATGGCGGCGACCCGCATGAGGTGCACCAGTGATGCCAGGTGATCGGGCTCGTAACCGAGTATTCGCTCGAACGCTCCCCGCGACTCTGCAGCCGAGCGTCCCCGCAGCGGATTGCAGTGAAAGAGCATGTCACCCAAGTGAAACCATGCCTCGATATCGTCGGGATAGGTGGTGGTAATCGCATTGTAGAGGGACTCTGCATTCATCACCTCGCCCATGAGCCAGGCATACTGCGCATCGAGCAGGAGGCGATCGTGTTCGGCCAAGCGGTGGCGGTGGGCATGTGCCTGCTCGATGGCCTGCCGAGCCAGCTCGGGCTGGGCACACCCGGCGGCGGCGGCAGCCAGATGGTAGTAGCCCAGCGCGAACCCGGAGTCCTCCGTTGATGCCCGCTGGAAGAGGTCGAGGGCATCGAAGTAGCGGCCCTGGCGCAGACAGCGTTCTCCCTCCAGGTACGCTTTGAGCGCCGGAAGTGAACCGGTCATGCGGCCAGCCAGGCGGGCGAAACGCATTCCAGGTCCGGTGTGCACCGTCCCCAGGATCTCACGAGCCAACTGGTCCACCAGCTTGAAGAGTTGGGCCTCATCATCGCTCTGGGATTGCACGCTCGCGCGCGCTCCATCCGTAGACCCATACAGCGTGGCTGTCAGTTGCAGCCGCCCACCACCTTCGACAACCGCCCCGAGGAGCATCAGTCCCGCGCCAAGGCTGGTTGCCACCTCGCGAGCCTGGGCAAGGCCCAGTTCTTCAGAGCCCCCCTTCTGCACCGCTGCGAGCAGCGCACGCGGGTCCACGATGCGGAAGTCGCCAGTGCCTTCCAAAGTCGTCGACAGCAGGTGCACCATTCCTTCGGCCAGGTACGCGAACCGGGCGTGACCCCGCACCGTAAAGGGAAAGACGGCGAGCACTCGTGGATCTGGGGGAGCTGATTGGTCTGGAGTGGTTGCCTTCGAGTCAGTGATGACTCCCGATCGCGCGGGTCGCGTGCGTATCGCTTCGACCAGGGCCCGGGTGTCGACTGCGGGCTCCAGGTCGTAGTCCAGGGTGAGCCGCCGAGCGAAATCCTCGTAGGTGCGGAGCGCGCCGGAGCGGTCGCCGACCCGGTCGAGCAGACGCAGCAATCGGCATAGAACATCCTCATCGTCCGGGGTGAGCTCGAAGGCTCGGCGAGCCCACTGAGCCGCCTCGCCGTCCTTCCGACCCCGCTCCGCAGCATCCGCGAGTGACCACGCCGCGCGAGCGGCCGCGTCCCGTAGCCGCACTCGCTCCCGATCCAGCCAGTCTTGAAACGCCGGCGCGCCGGCAACATGGAACCCCTCCAGGAGATCACCGCGATAAAGCTCGAGCGCCCGAACCAATTCGTTCGCCTGTAGCGCGTCAGCGAGCGCCGTTGCATCGCACCAGAGTTCATCGAGGGTCACGCAGACTTCCTCCTCACCACGCCCCTTGATCGCATCCGCCCCGATCGCGGTGCGCAAGTAATACAGGGAGCGGCGGAGCGCTGCACGGGCGTGCTCGTCGTCGAGCTCCGGCCAGAACATCGCTAGCAGAGAGTCGCGACGGTGGTAGCGGCGCGGAGAGGCAATCGTCAAGAACGCCAGTAATCCAAGGCGCTTCGGTTGCTGAAGGACGGATCGGATCTCGGTGCCTGCCACGTCCCGCAGGTCGAGCACGCCGAGAGTGCGGAATTCGATCATGGGGGTTGCGCCTAGCATACGGCGCCGTCCACACGGCGGCAATGTCTGGATGTGAACCAGTACCGAGTCACGGCAGGAGGACGACTGGCGGCACACCAGGGTCACGGGCGTTTGGCAACCTGTCCCGCGCCTGAACGGCACCAGCGTCTGGTAAGGGCCGGACGCGGCCGTTCTCCACCGGGACAGACCGATGAACGAACCGAGCCGCGCCGTTCTGACTATGCTCGCGCTCTTGCCTCTTCCCGCCCGCGCGCAGAGCATGCCCTCCCGAAGCGCTTCATTCCACGTCGTCGTTGCGCCGGGTGAGTCGTTACACGTCGTTACCACCGGCGCGGGGCATCCGGTGGTCCTCGTGCCCGGCCTTTTCGGGTGCGCGTATGGATTTCGCCATCTCCTCACCGAGCTCCCGGGCCAAGGCTATCGCGCGCTCGTGATCGAGCCGCTGGCTGTCGGGAGCTCGGGCCGGCCTGAACGCGCCAACTACTCCCTCACAGCTCAGGCCGACCGGATTGCCCTAGCGATCCAGCGAATTGAAAAGAGACCCGTGTTGCTCGTGGCTCACTCGGTGAGCGGGTCCACTGCCATGCGCCTGGCCGTCCGGCACCCCGGCCTGGTGGACGGCATCGTGCTGCTGGACGGCGGACCAGTCGAGGCCGCAGCCACCAAGGGGTTCCGGCGAGCCATGCGATACGCGCCCTGGGTGAAGTGGATGGGAGGAATGAAACGGCTGCGTCCCCGGATCCGGCGAGATCTCATCGCCGCATCAGCGGATTCTGCGTGGCTGACCGATAAGGTGCTCGATGCCTACACCGCAGGGGCTGCGGCCGATCTCGATGGCACGCTGAAGGCCTATCTCCGAATGGCCGACGCACGGGAGCCGGAAAAGCTGGTGCCTCGACTCGCCGAGATCCGAGTGCCGCTACGGCTCGTCGTTGGCGCGACTCCGCATCCCGACGGCATCTCCGCCGAGCAGATCACCGTGCTTGCGAGCCGCATGCCGCGCTTTGCGCTCGACAGCGTCCCTCACGCGGGGCACTACCTCTTCGAGGAAGCGCCCGAAGCGGTGATAGCGGCGATCCGCCGCACCCACCAGTTGTCGCTCGCCTTCGCCCGCACGCCGGAGGTCCGGCCATGACCTTCTACGACGCGCTGGTCATCGGCAGCGGCTTCGGTGGAACCATGGCCGCACACACGCTGATACACGCCGGTCAACGAGTCCTGATGCTCGAAAGGGGCGGGTGGGTGCGCCGTGGATTCCACAATTGGAGCGAGGACCAGGTGGGGCTGCTGAGCGAGCATTACCTGACCGAGTCGCCCTACCTGGTATACGACGAACGGGGACGCTCGACCATAGGCGCCTTCTCCTGCGTCGGCGGTCCCTCGGTGTTTTATGGCGGCGTGGCTCTCAGGTTCCGCGAGGAGGACTTCGAGAGCAACCCCGACCTCGACGGCAACTCGGGGGCAGCCTGGCCCTATGCCTATGGAGATCTGGAGCCCTATTACGCCGCCGCCGAGCGGATCATCGGCGTCGCTGGGGAGACCGGAAAGGATCCCACCGAACCGCGACGAAGCGGGCCGTACGGCGGGGCCCCTGGGCAGCTCAGTGAGATCTCGAGCCGCATCACTGATGCCGCACGCCGCCTTGGGTTCCGCCCCTTTCGCCTGCCGCTCGCCATCAACTATGGGGCAGCTTCGGCGCGGAGCGCGTGCGTGGCGTGCGGGACCTGTGACGGTTTTGCCTGCGCCATCGGCGCCAAGAACGACCTCGCTACCAGCGTGCTGCCCAACCTGGTCGACGGTGGCCTGGAGTTGCGGCCGTATACCGTCGCCGTGCGCATCCTGGCCGAGCGGGGGCGGGTAACCGGGGTGATATGCGCCGACCCGCGCAATGGTGAACGGACCATCTACCGGGCTCGGTGCGTCGTGCTGGCGGCCGGCGCGCTCGGCTCACCCCATCTCATCCTGGCCTCCGGTATCCACCGCTGCAATCCCGGAGGCCACGTGGTAGGCCGGTACCTGATGCGGCACCTCAATCGCATCGTGTTCGGTGTCTTCCCTGGAGCATTCGAGAGCCGTTTTCAGAAGCAGATCGGAATTCACGACCTCTATTTCGGAGATCCCGAGGCGGGCGAGCCGCGGGGAAAGCTGGGCGGTATTCAACAGGTCGGGACGCCTCCCGGATCGCTCGTGCGGCAGCAACTCGCGGGTCCCCTCGGCGCGGTCTGCGCGCCGTTGGCCAGACATCTCACCGGTCTTCTCACCATAGCCGAGGACCAGCCGCAGTTCGATAACCGCGTGGTTCTCGACTCCAGCCACAGCGATCGTTTCGGACTCCCACGGCTCTCAGTGAGCCACCGCTACACCCGGCGTGACCGCACCGCCAGCAACGTGCTGATGCGGGCTGCGCGCGCGGTGCTGCGCAAGGCGGGCGCATGGGCCTTCTACCAGCACCAGATACGAACCTTCTCTCATGCGGTTGGCACCGTGCGTATGGGACGAGACCCACGTACTTCGGCCCTGGATCAGTACGGACGGTTCCGAGGTCTGGATAACCTTTTCGTGCTCGATGGCAGCTTCATGCCACGATCCAGCGGGGTGAACCCGAGCCTCACCATCGCCGCCAACGCCCTGCGCGGAACGGCAGCCCTCGTTGGCAACACACCTCGTCACCAAAGATCGCGCCATGTGCTCATCGCCGGTTGAAGCTCTCCATTTCGTCTTTCTCGGTTGCGGCGATATCGCAGCCCACCATGCGCGGCGGCTGGCCTCCTTCCCTGATGTCGTCTTGAGCTTCGCCAGCCGCGATCACGCGCGGGCCGAGACGTTCCGGCGTCGGACAGGCGGTGCAAAGGCGTATAGCAGCTACGAGGCTGCCATGGGGTGCGACGCGGTGGACGCCGTCGTGATCACTACCCCGCCAGCCCAGCACCTCCCCCTCACGCTGGCTGCCTTGACCGCTGGCAAGGACGTGATCGTAGAGAAGCCGGCGTTCCTCCATTCGACTGACGTCGAAGTGGTCCAAGCGGCCGCGTTAGCAAACGGTCGCCGAGTCCTGGTGGCGGAAAATTATGCCTACAAGCCGCTGGTAAGCGTGCTCCGAAACGTCATCCAGACTGGTGACATC
>DASXRM010000007.1:0-7078 GCA_036506575.1 Gemmatimonadales bacterium
GATCAGGCGGGAGTCCTTCGGCGTATAGGGCATGCTCGAAGCGGGTCATCGTCCCCGCCGCGAATGGAATAAAGACGACATAGGCGAGCGCCTCCTGAAGCAAGCCCGCCATGCTGTCCACCTCGGCTGTGGGCGAGACTACCCCACGACCGGCCAGGAAACGGCGCTGCAACGAGGCGAGCCCGATCATCGATCCTATGCCTTCGTGATAGGCTCGGTTGGCCCCTTGTCGAAGCACGATCGGGATCTCTGGGCGGCTATAGCTCAGGTAATAGTAGATGTGCCCCAGCTCGTGGTGGACCGTTTCGTACCAGTCGCGGTTCGGCTCGACGCTCATGAGCGAGCGCACGTCATGGTCGAGGTCGAGATGCCAGGCGGACGCATGAGTGTTCTTTTTGTACGGGGCGTCCGCCGGCAGCGGATAAAGTGAGGACTTGGACCAGAAGTTTTCGGGTAAGGAGTCGAAGCCGAGACTCCGATAGAAGGCCTCGCCCTGACGCACCACCCACTCGGCAGAGCGACCGGCCAGAGCTGCATCTACATCCAGCCCTTTCACCTCGACCAGCGAGCTCCAGTCCTGGCCCCATCGATTAGGAAGCCAGTGGGCCGGCAGCTGGTCCGGCACGGGAACGCCGTACCGCTTGGCCAGCTCGTATCGGGCCCAGGTGTGAAGCTCCCGGTACAGCGGCCGCAGCTCACGGAGGAGCCGGTCGTTCAGCCGGAGCATTTCGTCCGTGCTCATGCCGTAGTCGGAGACCTGATAGCTGAAATAGTCGGGGTAGCCCAGCGTCTGCACCACGCGGTTGCGGAGCTCTCTCAGTCTCACGATGCCCGGCTTGAGAGCCGGCCCGACCTTCTTAGATGCTTCCCAGACGGCGAGCCGCTGGGGCAAGCGCTTACTGGTGCGAAGGGTGTCGTCTATCGCGTTGGGGGTAATCGGCTTTCCGTTCAGGGTGAAGGGGAACCCGTACAACTTCTCGGTCTGCTCCGTCTCCGCCGCGATGCGCGCGGCCACGACATCTGCCGCCGTCTGGGGCTTCTCGGCGGCCAGGTAGAGCATCACGTCGAGCTCGCGAGCCTGAAGCGGGCTGAGCCGGTCTCGGCGTTCCAAGTAGCCTTTGATCTTGGCAATATTTTCGGCGCTTCCCACGAAACGGGCGAGCGCCTCGTTGGCCCGGCGGGTTCGGATAGCGTTGGATGAATCACCCTCGACGATGTGGGTGTTGGATTCCCATTCGGCGAGAGCGCTGGCGTAGTTCAGCCGCTGATATTCTCTGGCGTAGCCCGCGAGGTACGCGTCGAGCTCGGGATTTTTGGTGGAGGGCTCGGCGTCTGCCCGGCACCCCAACAAGACAGCGACCGAGATCAGCGCAGGATATAGCCGTGGCATGCCGTCGAAACTGTGCCGGGGCGGAGCAGGTGTCAATTGTGAGGGGCTATGGGCCTACCCAGCCGCTACATCGGGCAATCCACCGAACCGGCGCTCCCGCGTGCCGAATTCCCGCACGGCCGAGCGCAGGTCCTCCGCTCCGAAATCCGGCCACATGACGGACATGAAGAAGAGCTCGGCATAGGCCGCTTCCCAGAGCAGGAAGTCACTCAACCGGCGCTCGCCGCCGGTCCGGATCAGAAGATCGAGCTCAGGGACCGGCGAGCCGTGGTCCACGATCGCCACCAGCCGGCCGAACGATTCCCGCGACACCGTGCTGGGCCGAAGGCACTGAGCCGCGCGGAGGATGGCGTCGCGCCCGGAGTAATCGATTGCGATGCGCAAGAGCAGGCGGGTGCCGCCGCTGGTGGCGACCTCGGCGGCCTCGATCGCGCGGAGGAGGCTCGTGCCGAGCCGGTCGCGCCGGCCGATGATCTCAAGGCGCACCCCATTGGCGACGCAGCGAGCCGTCTCGATTCGAAGGTGTTCCCGGAAGAGCCGCATGAGCCACGCCACCTCCATGGCGGGGCGGTTCCAGTTATCTGACGAGAAGGCGAACAGAGTCAGAATGCCGACACCGGCCTCGGGAGCGGTCTCGACCACCCTCCGCACCGCGCTGGCCCCTTCACGATGGCCGGCGCCCCGGGGCAGACCTTGGCGAGCAGCCCACCGGCCGTTCCCATCCATGATGATGCCGACGTGAAGGCCGGTCGGTCTCGAGAGCTGCGAAGGTCTTTGTGTCATAAAGTGGAATCCCCAAAAAAAAGAGCGCCGTGCCGGTCACCGCTCGCGCGTGCTATGAATCAGAGCCTCCATGTGGTCCAGGTAGCGCTCCAGGGCGCGCCGCCCCAGCGAGCTCAGGCGGTAATCGGTCCGCGGGACCCGTCCGGCGAAGGATTTGGTGCACACGATGTAACTCGCGTCTTCCAGCTTGCGAGCGTGCACGCTGAGATTGCCGTCGGTGGTATCGAGCAGCCGCTTGAGTTCGTTGAAGCTGAGGCTCTGGTTGACCGCGAGTGCGCTCACAATCGCGAGTCGCATCCGCTCATGAATCAGCCGGTCAAGCTCGAGCGGGCCGTGCCCTACTCCATCGCCTCGGATACCATGCAGCCGTTGCGCCGACTTGCCGCCCCCGGGCTGGGTCGAGGCCAGGTTGGACTTAGCCACCGTACCTCCTGGCAATGATGATCCCGAAGATGATGTGCAGCCCGCCGAAGCCTGCCGCCAAGAGCCATTCACTCCAGCCGGGTGAGATCAGCAGCGCGAGCGCGCCGAGCGCCATGAAGCAGAACCCCATGATGGGGACCACCCGCACCGAGAAAGCACCGCCGGTCACGACGCCGGTGCCGTAGAGCAGGAGCCAGGTGCCGGGAAGCGCGCTATGGAGGCCGGCCCTGACCAGCACGACGGTGAGGAGGGCTCCAACCGCGAGCGGGGGTACGTAGCTCAGGACGAAGCGGCGGCCGGAATATGAGAACACGGTGGTTCCGGCTCGTCTTGCCTTCCGGACCATGGCCCAGCCGCCGATGGTAAAGGCCAGGACGGAGGCGGAGAGCCAGATCACGAGCCACTCGGTGACCGTGGCGCTGTTGGAGGCCAGCACCGTCGCGATTAAGGCGGTGACCCCCATCGCCACACCGCCCCAGCCCGGCACTGCCGTGAACGCGGTCGCCCGCTCCATGGTCGAGCGGATGAACGACAGGTTGTCCATCGCTCGGGCATGGAGAGCCGGGGCGAGGCCCGCCTGCTCCGGCGGCGTTGGGCGGAAAATGGTCATGGCTGCAGTGTAGCACCTCGCGCTTGAATCATCAAGTACTTTGTGGTGCAAAGCGAGCACCGGAACCCAGGTCCGATGCTACCGGCGGCTAAGTTGTCGATCCCCGGTTCCCGGGCCGCGTTTTCTTACGCCGCTCTCAGCTCCGTGGTACAGTGGGGGCACCGAGTCGCCCCGACCGGGATCGCCATCCGGCAGAAGGGGCAATCCTTAGTCGCGGGTGCCGCAGCCGCGTCCCGGGGCATCAACCGATTGGCCGCGCGAACCACCAGGAACACCGCAAACGCCACGATGAGGAACGTCACCACGTTGTTGATGAACTGACCGTAATTGATGGTGACCGCACCGGCAGCATGCGCCTCGCCGATGGTGGCATAGGGGGGCGGCGCTTTGGGCCCGGCTTTGAGCTGCACGAAGAGGTTGGCGAAGTCCACGTTGCCCAGTGCGAGCCCGATCGGCGGCATGATGACATCATCGACCAGCGACTTCACGATGGTCCCGAACGCACCGCCGATGATAATGCCGACGGCGAGGTCGAGCACGTTCCCCCGCAGGGCGAAGGCCTTGAACTCCTTGAGCATGGAGGTTCCTGGATTGAGGTTCACTGGATATACGGCCGCTCGGTGCAGTTCCGCTGGCCGGGGGGAAACTGCCTATATCTCAACCGGCTGACCCGCCGCACGCCATTCCGCGAACCCGCCGGCAAACTCCCGGACGTCGCTGAACCCCCTCGCCTTGAGAAGGCTGGCCGCGATTGCGGCACGGCCACCGGTCTGGCAATGCACGACCACGGTGCGATCCCGCGGAACCTCGTTCAGGCGTTGGTCCAGCTCACCCAGGGGAATGTTCAGCGACCCCGGGATGTGTCCCGCGGTCCACTCCCCTTCCCCGCGCACATCCAGCACCACCTCTCCATTGGTCCGGCTGTGAGCGCTCACTTCCGTCACAGTGAGACGGGGGATGTGCTGGAGCCGCCCCTGGGACGTTCGCCAGGCATCTATCACCTCGCTGCCGAAGTACCCGGCGACCCGGTCCAGTCCGATCCCGGCGAGATCGCGAACCAGTTCATCCACGGTTTGAACGCGGCGATCGTCTATGACCAGATAGAAGTCCTGGCCGTACGATAGGAGCGAGCCGGCCCAGGTGGTAAAACTCCGCTTAGCCGGGATGTTGATCGTCCCCGGAATGGCACCACGACCGAATTCGACCGGCTCACGGGTGTCCACCACGGTCGCCCCGCCGGCTAAGACCGACACCAGGTTGTCCAACGGCAGGCGTACCGGGCGGGCGATGCCACCGAGCAGTCGAGGACCCGCACGATTGATCCGCTTCATCTCGGCGAAATAGCGGGGCGGATCCGGTTGACCCGCCAGCACTGCGCGGACAAACTCGGCCTCCCCAGCGATGCTGAAGGCCCAGTTGAATCGCTTCTCGTATCCCAGGGTGGATTGGGGGACAGCTCCGAGCGATTTCCCGCAGGCGGAGCCGGCCCCATGCCCCGGCCAGATCTGGAGGTAATCCGGCAGTTCGCGAAATCGTTGGAGCGAGCGGAAGAGCTGCCGGGCCGCCACTTCCATCGTACCCTTAGCGCGGACTACTCGCTCCAGCAGGTCGGGACGTCCCACGTCCCCCACGAACACGAAGTCTCCGGTAAAAGCACCCATCGGCTCCGAGGCGGTCTCGGTGTCGGTCACCAGGAAGGCAAGGTGTTCCGGTGTGTGCCCGGGCACGTGTAACACCCGCACCTCCACCCGTCCGACGCGGAAACCGACCCCCTCTTGGAGCAGAGTGGCTCCCGCCTCGACGGCGTACTCGTACCGCCAGTCGTCGCCTCCGGCACCTGAGAGGTAAAGCCGCGCGCCGGCCCGGTGGGCCAGCTCGCGCGCGCCCGAGACAAAGTCGGCGTGGATGTGGGTCTCTGTGACGTGGGTGACCCGGAGCCCCTCCTCACCAGCAGCCTGGAAATACCGCTCTACGTCACGGTGGGGATCCACCACGACCGCTTCACCGCTCGCGGGACAGCCGACGAGATAGCTTGCCTGGGCGAGCTTGGGCTCGTAGAAGCGTTTGAAGATCACCTCCTCAAACCTCGACCGAGAGCCGGAGCGGCCGTCGCCCCCGGGCGGTTACCGGCCAGCTGCTCTCCAACCGATTGTCGCGGATTCCGTAAACGACCTCGTGCAGGTGCACAGCGATGCAGGCGTGATTGGGCACCACGCGCACTCGATCGCCGACCAGGGGGCGCCAACTAGACTCCCTGAGATCGAGAATACCGTGCTCCTCCGATAAGCGACGCACGATCACTTCGGGACGGTCCAGCAAGGCCCCGAACCCCTCCCCCTCATCTTCGGAGGGTTCTCTGCCCAGGGCCTTGCTACCTGCGTCGATGACGGCCTGACCGGGAACGGCGGTGCTCACCACCGTCGCCAAGATGGTGAGCGCGCAATCGGCCCAGTCGCAGGCGCCGAGCTGGGAGGTGATCCGGTCGTTGTAGACATACGTGCCAGGACGGATCTCGGTCACCTCCTCGATCTCGTGGCTGCTCCACACGGTGGGTGTGGACCCACCACTCACCACGGGTGGCCGGAGACCCGCTCGGTCGAGTGCGTGGACGGCGGTCCTGATGCCGACGCTGAGTCGCTCCAGCTCCTCCGCTTGGCGATCCACCGGTTGCCGGATGTGACCGGGGTAAAATGCAATTCCCCGGTAGACCAACGGCGCCCGGGAGGCGACCAGCCGCGCGAGCGCTACTACGTCTTCGATGGCCGATAGCCCAACTCGATGCATCCCCAAGTCCAGCTCCACCAACACTCCCACGCTCCGGTCACGATCCCGGGCGGCATCCGCGAGTTGCTCGGCCACCGGCTGTGAGTCCAGCGCGACGGTGATCTCGCATTCCTGAGGAAGTGATAGCAGGCGTTGAAGCTTGGGAGTACCGACCGGCGGATAGGCCAGCAGCAGGTCGTTGGAGACCTCTGCCATCACCTCCGCCTCGAGCAGTGTCGCACAGGTGAGGCCGACAGCTCCACGGCGTATTTGCTCGGCCGCGATTCGGGGAGACTTATGGGTCTTGGTGTGGGGACGGAGCGCCAGGCCGTGTTGCGCCACATAGGCCGCCACGCGGTCGAGATTGCGCTCGAGACGATCGAGGTCGACCAGCGGAATCGGGGTCTCGTCCATCACACCTCCATGATCTATTCTCTCCTCACCGGATGCAAGGAGCTGGACGCCGACTCCTTCCTTTATATAGGCGATTGCCGTGGCCGCTCTCGGCCGCTGCGCGCCAGGGCGGAAGCAGCTATCCTGCAATGGCTTCCTTCACCATGTGCCAACAGCTCTGGGCCCGGCGTCCCCATGACGATTCCTCACGTCTGACGCACCGATGACACAATCTGATGATCTGAAGACGCGCCCGCGATTCGCAGGGGTCGCTCGTTGGCTGGCTCTGGGCACCATCATCGGGTGCGGACACACCGAGCCCTTCGGCTCCCGGCAATTCGGAACCGATCAGCCATTCGATCCTGCACCACCCGTGCGGCTCACCTTCAACCAGGGGGTGGACCGCGACGCCGCATGGCTCACCGACGGCTCAGGCGTGCTTTATTCCGCTACGGAATCAGGCACCCAGGACCACGATATCTGCCTGGGACTCCTTCCCCCGACGGGCGGCCAGCTTCGCCGCCTTAGCTGTGATCTTTCGCCAAACAGCGGTCATCTCACCGATGCTTTCCAATCTGCGGCGCCGGCCCCGAACGGCAGCCTGGCTTATGTGGCGGTGATCTCACGCATCGGTGCGGTGACTCCAGATGAGCAGGGGATCGTGCTCGCGTCGATCGAGGATCCCATCAATCGCCGAGTTCTCCGGGCGGTCCCTT
>DASXRM010000008.1:0-2144 GCA_036506575.1 Gemmatimonadales bacterium
ACAAAACGGTTGTCAGCCAGCGACGATGCATCATAGCGGGTGACTCAACGAAACCTTTCTGGCTAAAGTTTCAGGGGAAACACTGAGGCTATCGGTCTGCGCGACGCCGAAAAGCCTCACGTCCGGCGCCAACCGCCACCCAGGCGCAGACGGCGGCGAGGACGTAGGCCGAGATCTTGGGGAGTGCCACCAGCAGGAGCCCCAGGGCAACGAAGATGGCGCTGATGGGAATGAACACCGATCGGCGCGCATGACTCGCGACGGCGCGAAGTACCAGAGCCGCGCGCCGGCGGGCCTCCCGCCCGCTCCTCTGATATACGGCCGGGGCGGCGGCGTGTTGGTGAGTGAGCGCCACCGGAAGAGCCTGACTGATCCGGCGGGGTCCCCGGAGCGGCCGGCTGGCGACCTCCCGGCTCCGCGCGACATCATGGCGAAACTGGTCTTCCATGGCTTGAGCCAGGTCGGCGTCCTCGATCAGAACATCGAGCTCATAGTTACCCAGCAGACTGGATGGGTTGAGATTGCTGGACCCGATGCGCACCCAGCGATTATCGCACATCATCGTCTTGGCGTGCAGCATCGGGCCATCCCATTCATAGATCCGGACGCCGCTGCGGAGCAGATCGCGGTAGCCGATCCGGGAGAGATTGCGGATCAGCGGGACGTCGCTCGAGCCGGGGACCAGGAGGCGGACGTCCACCCCGTCACGGGCGGAGTCACGCAGGGCCTGAAACAAGCGGGGAGGCGCGACGAGATAGGCGTCGGTAATCCAGAGTCGCTGGACGCTGCCGACTGCCAGCAGCTCGATGACTCGATACGCACGCTCCCGTCCCGGCTCACCGCTGATCACGCGAACTTCGGCACTGCCCACCGGAGCCACGACACCTGCTATCTGGTCGGGGGGCACCCGGGCGCCGGTCAGCTCCCACAGATTTACGAAGGTCTGGTCCAGCACCGCGGCGGCGGGACCTCGGATCTCGACCGCTGTGTCGCGCCAGGGCTGGCCTCCGTGGTGATTTTCACCGGTCCACTCGCAGCCGATGCACAGCCCGCCGAGGATGGCCCGGGAGCCATCGGCCACAACGAGCTTGCGGTGATTACGCGAGATGTTGGTGACCATGTCCACCAGCTGCGGGGGGTGGAACGAGCGGACCTCCACACCAGCGTCGCGCAGATACCGCCAGTAGCCCCGCGAGGTTCCCAAGGAGCCGAACCAATCGTAGAGGACCCGCACGTGGATCCCCTCGCGCGCGCGCCGGGCCAACAGCTCGGCGAATCGCCATCCGGCCGAGTCGCTCCGGATGATGTAGTTCTCGAAGTGAACCCATTGCTTTGCCTGGGCGATCGCCTCCAACATGGCGTGGTAGCTCTCGGGTCCATCGATCAGCAGGTCGACCCGATTCCCCGGCACGGGGCGGCCGCCGGCCGCGCGATTGATCGCACACGCCACCGATTGTTCCGCGGGAATCAACCGCGTACCGGTCACGAGGCGCCGAGTCCCAGCCTCTTCTCATGAGGCCGGAGTGCGTCGAGGACGAATGCGATATGCTCATCCAGCGGAACTCCCAGCTCCTCGGCACCCCGGATCACGTCATCCCGGCTGACCCCCCGAGCGAAGGCCTTGTCCTTGAGCTTCTTCTTGACGCTGGACACTTTCAGATCCTGGAGGCTGCGGGAGGGCCGTACCAAGGCACAGGCGACCAGAAACCCGGCGAGCTCGTCTACGGCAAAGAGCCCCCGCGCCATCGGAGTGTCTCGGGGGACGCCAGTATAGTTGGCGTGACCCAGAATCGCGCGCTGCATGGGCTCGGGCAAGCCCCGGGACGCCAGCAGACGCACGCCTTCGGCGGGGTGTCCCTCACTCGGCGAGTGCTCCTGGTTGGGAAACCGCTCGTAATCGAAGTCGTGCAGCAAGCCGACGACGCCCCAGGCCTCGGGATCTTCCCCCGACCGCTCCGCCATGGCACGCATGGCGATCTCGACGGCGTACATGTGCTTTCGAAGCGCGTCGGAGACCGTGTACTCGTGCATGAGGTCAAGGGCGCGGCCGCGGGTCCAAGTCATGGCGAGAAAGGTAAGAGGTGAGAGGTGAGAGGTAAGAGGTGAGAGGTAAGAGGGAAGAGGGAAGGGCATAAGAAGTACGA
>DASXRM010000009.1:0-10541 GCA_036506575.1 Gemmatimonadales bacterium
AATCGGGATCCCCTTTCCTGGCCTCGATAAAGGCCGTGAGCGCCAGGGAATCCAGAGGTGACTCGGCCGGGAGCAAATGGTAGTACACGTCGCCGAGGGCGGTCCACGCCTCGGCCCACGTAGGCTCGAACCCGAGTGCCAGCCTATAGTGTGCTATCGCGCTGTCGGCGCTTCCGGAGAGAAATGACTGCAGCCCGTGCGCCAGGTGGGCGTACTTGGGAGGGAGATTTCCCTCGTGGTTCAGGGCGGCTGCCACGAAGCTTTTGGCATCGTCGTCATAACCCATCCAATCCGCCGCCTGGGCTCCCTTTACGGCTGCGACCGCCAATGCGGAGTCTTCCCGGATGGCTCTGCGGTAGAATTCGAAGGCCCGAAGGAACTGCGATTGCCGGTACTCACGCTCGCCCTGAAGCCACATCGCAATCGCCCCAGGCCGGCGCTCACTCAGGGGGGCGAAATCAACCTGCCGTCCGGGCGCGAGAAGGCGTGGCAGTAGCTGGCTGACCGCCATCAG
This sequence comes from Gemmatimonadales bacterium, assembly GCA_036506575.1. Lineage (GTDB taxonomy): Bacteria > Gemmatimonadota > Gemmatimonadetes > Gemmatimonadales > GWC2-71-9 > CAVVWJ01. Next base: position 515 of record DASXRM010000009.1, read on the forward strand.
GCCCAGGCGTGCCACCGCATCGGTCCCCTGGCCCGAGGTGCTGGTTTGGGCTACCAGCGAGTCGCCCCGCGCGTCGTTAAGTCGCAGGATGACTGTGCTGGAGTCACCCGAGCCGAGCACTGCTCCATCGATATAGAAACGGGCGCGGCGGGCTCGGGTGATGTTGCGCGCTGTCCGAGCGTCGAGGAGCTCCGCGTTAGCCCTGCGCTTCACGTCCAGCCAGGTCCACCCGTCGATCCACCGGAGCGGTTCGGAGTGCTCCAGGGCGCTGCCGATCAGAAGGGCTACCTCCTCGCCGATCCCGGCGCGTGCGGTGCTCCCGGCGTGCTGGAGCAGAGGGAACACAACGACCTTGTTGGCATCGAGGGGCCCGCCGTTGGATCCGGCCAGCGCCCAAATACCGAATAGGGTGGTCAGCGCCAAGCCTCCAGCCAGCACACCTTTCCGCGACCAAGGTAGGCGGCGCCACACCGGAACCGGCCGGTTGCCGCCCGCGAGAGCCTCGGCGAACTCCGCCGCGCTATGGAAGCGGTCCGCCGGCACCTTCGCCAGCGCTTTGTCGATCACCTGTTCCAAGACGGGGTTCACTGTGTTGCGGACCGTCCGAAGGCTGGGCGGCGGATCTACGGCGTGGCGCGCCCGGACGGACTGCGCCGTGGAGCCGGTGAACGGGGGAGTGCCCGCGAGCATCTCGAACACGACGCAGCCAAGACTGTAGATATCGCTCCGGCCATCGACCGCTCCGCAGGCCGACTGCTCCGGGCTCATGTAGGCGGGGGTACCGAGCGCGATCCCGGACTCGGTGAGCTTCTCAGCAGTCACCACGTCCACCGTGCGGGCTATCCCGAAATCCGTGAGGATAGCCCTGTTATTCTCGTCGAGCAGGATGTTGCTGGGTTTGATGTCCCGGTGCACAAAGCCCTGGCTATGGGCAAGAGCTAACGCGTCGGCGATCTGGTAGGCTATGGAGAGCGCGTCCTCGATGGGAAGCTGCTGCTCTCGGTGCAGCCGCTGCGCCAGCGATTCTCCCTGGATGTAGGGAGTGACATAGAACGGGATTCCCTGGACCTCCCCCGAATCCAGTACCGGCAGGATGCCGGGGTGGCGAAGGCCCGCGGTGATCCGAATCTCGCGGGCGAAACGCTGGGCCCCGAGGAGCGGCACGAGGTCGGGACGGAGCACCTTGATGGCAACGGCGGAGCCGTGCCGGTTGTCACGGGCAAGGTACACCGTGGCCATACCGCCGGAACCGACCTCGTGCTCAAAGGTGTAACGGTCCTGGAGGGCTCTGACTAGCGCCTGGGGCGCAGCAGACACAGGGTGATCGCAAGTGAGGGGCGTGTGTGAATGTGGTGTAACGGACTCCACACCGCCAGACCGCCGCCAGCCGAGTTCCAGGTTCACGAGGCTGCCGTTCCGGGTTCTAAACCCAGTCGAAGTCGAGTTCGCGGACGCGCTTGCGGATCCCTGAGAAGGGTCGGCAGCTACTCGGGAGTTACCCCAGGAGCGTGAAGGGAGCGTGAAAGTGGGATGGGCAATATCCGGCACCCGAGTTCGAGAGCAAGAATCGGGGTGCGGGGTTTGGTGGCGACCGATAGACTTAGCCTCGTGAGAGGGCGTCGTTCAAATCAGCTCAGTCGGGAGGAATGGGAATGAGCCAGCTGGCTTCTCCTCCAACGAGAGCGGGCGCGTGAGCGCGCGCGCGGAGGCGGGGGCGACGATTGCTTCTGCGGAGGAAGTCGCGGAGCGGATCGGGGAGCTGGATTGGGAGCGCGTGTCGCAGGAGCTCGATGCTCGGGGGAATGCGGTGCTGAAGGGTCTCCTGTCGCCGGATGAGTGTCGCGCACTGGCTGCGTTATATCAAGTAGACGCCCTGTTTCGCACTCGGGTCGTGATGGCACGTCATGGGTTCGGGAGGGGAGAGTACCGGTATTTCAGTTATCCGCTGCCCGAAGTCATATCCGGTCTCCGAACGGCTCTCTACCCCCGCCTGTCACCCCTGGCCAATCGCTGGAATGAGGCCATGGGGATCGAGGTACGCTACCCGGCAGAGCACGCCGACTTCATTGCGCGGTGCCACCAGGCCGGCCAACGCAAGCCGACTCCGCTCCTTCTGCAATACCAGGCGGATGACTATAACTGCCTCCATCAAGACGTCTATGGTGAGCACGTATTTCCCTTACAGGTGACGATCTTGCTGTCCGAACTGGGACGGGAGTTCACCGGTGGAGAATTCGTGATGACCGAACAGCGTCCGCGCATGCAGTCGCGGGCGGAAGTGGTGCCGCTGCGGCAGGGGGACGCGGTCGTTTTCGCCGTCCACCACCGGCCGGTGCAGGGTGCTCGGGGACCGTATCGGGTCAATCTCCGGCACGGCGTCAGCCGCATTCGCTCGGGGCATCGCCACACCTGCGGCATCATTTTTCATGACGCCCAGTGAACGACTGATGACGGTAAATCTCACGTTGCGCAAAGCCGGCTGACTGCCATGCCGGTTCGGCGATTTCTCTGTGCGCTCTCTGCGTTGCTGGTAGCCCCGGCCGCCACCGCGACGGCCCAGCGGCCGGGGACCCAGCTTGACCCCGCTCGAGCCCAAATCCACGCGACGCTTCGGGCATTCTACTTCAATCTCGCCCACCACAATTGGGAGGGGTTGACCGCCGATATCCTGCCGGCGAAGGTGGTTGCCCATCGGCCCGCTCCCGAGACTCTCGTGATGGCCGCCGCCGCCCCCGGCCGGGTCGCCGCAACGGAATGCTCCTCGAGCACGGCCTTCGTCGAGCAGGCAAACATCACCCTCGAGGGCGACTGGGCGGAGGTGTCCGTGCCACGCTGTACCGCCGCGTCCGCCGGGACCGATGAGTTTCGCCTGATCCACTTCGAGGATCGTTGGCGGCTCGTCTACATCGACCTGTTCCCGGAGCCGGTGAACCTCTCAACCGATCGGTAGCGGCGTCCCTTTCGGACCCGCCTGACTGACCCGCCTTCGGTGCTCCGGCTCGCTGGCGCAGCGCCACCCTCTCCTCATCGTCGGGGAGCACTCCAACCGGGAACCCGGAGGGATCGTAATCATCCGGTGACAGTTGTCTCCGTTTCGCCGACTGGCCGGCCAGGCTGGTCCCCCTTTCTAGCCCCTCCATGATTCCGCATGGCGTTGTCTGAGAAAGGGTTACCTGGGCAGCGGCGCAGGAGTGGTCTGAGAGTTGCTCAGGGCAGGGGCGCGCCCATCCAGGGTGGTGGGAGCGCCGCCGACGGAATGGAAACCGTTCCTGTGCGGAGGGTCACATCCTCGGTGCGGCAACAGACATAAGGTCACACTCTACAGTCCTGAGGGTGTCGCCGTCGGACAGAAGATCCGAGCATAGTGCACACGAAAGGAAGGTCGTAATGTCCATACGAAGACTCATGGCCATGGTCGCCGGAGGAGTGGTGATCGCCTTCGGGGCTGGGCCGATACGCTCGCTGCAGGCGCAGGCAACGCCCAGCGATCTAAATGCGGACAGCAAGTTCATCAAGGATGTAACCTCCGGCAACCTCCTCGAAATACGCCTCGGCCAGCTGGCGGAGAAAAAGGCCACCAACACCTCGGTCAAGCAGTTCGGCCAGCGGATGGTCACCGACCATACCAATCTCGAGAATCAGTGGACCACCATGGTTTCCAAGAACGGTATGCGGTTCCAACCGGGATTGGCCCCCGAGGCTCAGCAAGAGTTCAATCGGTTGAACGACGTGTCCGGAGCGGAGTTCGACCGGGCCTACATGACCTCCATGATTCAGCACCACGAAACCGACGTGAACCGCTTCCAGACTGAGGGCCGGGCCGCCCATTCAGCCCCGGTGCGCGACCTCGTCGCCGCCTCCCTGCCGACCCTGGAACAGCACTTGAGTCTGGCCCGACAGATCGGCAGTCAGGTGGGGGCCACGAACGTGGCGGTTGCCGCTCCGAACGGACAGGTCATTCCTCCGAACGGACAGGTCCCTACCCAAAATGGACAGGTGACCACCCAGAATGGACAGGTCGCCACACCGAGCGCCCAAGCGACCGGCAATGTGAATGCGGACAGCAAGTTCATCCGCGAGGTGGCTGCCGATAATCAACTGGAAGTACGCCTGGGCCAGATGGCGGAGAGCAAGGCCACAAACCCGGCGGTCAAGCAGTTCGCCCAACGGATGGTCACCGATCACATCAGGTTGCAGGACCAGTGGACCGGGATGGCTTCGAGGAACGGCATGGCGTTCCAGCCGAGCATGGGCTCGCTGCATCAGCAGAAGGTGAGCCGGCTGGAAAGGGTGTCGGGAGCGGAGTTCGACCGCGCCTACATGACCCTCATGGTTCAGCAACACCAAGACGAGGTTGACTATTTCCAGAATGAAGGCCGGTCTGCCCGTTCGGCTCCGGTGCGGGACCTCGTCAACAGCGGCCTGCCCATCCTGCAGCAGCACTTGAGCCTGGCCAAGCAGGTCGGGGGCCAGGTTGGTGCCGACACCACCACCGCCGGCCACAATCAGCATGCGCAGGGAAATCAGGCCGATGGAAAGGGCGACCTAAAGGCGGACAGCAAGTTCCTCCGCGAGGTAGCCGCTGACAACCTCCTTGAAATACGCCTGGGGCAGATGGCGCAGAGGAAGGCCAACAACTCCGCAGTCAAGCGCTTCGGGGAGCGGATGGTCACCGATCACACCAAGCTGCAGGATCAGTGGACCAACGTGGCCTCGAGAAACGGCTTGGAACTCAAGCCGAGCCTGGGCGACCTGCACCAGCAGAAGGTGGATCGATTGCAGAAGTTGTCCGGTAAGCAGTTCGACCGGGCCTATATCAGCCTCATGATCAAGCAACACCAGGACGCGGTGGACTACTTCCAGAATGAAGGCCGGTCGGCCGAGTCTCCCCGAGTACGGCGCCTCGTGGCCGACGGCCTGCCGATCCTCCAGCAACACTTGAGGATGGCCCGGCAGGTTGGGAACCAGGTCGGCATCGAGACGGCCGCCACCGGTAGCCGGCACGAGGAAAGGAAATAGACGTCGGTCACAACCAGAAGAGGCGCTGTTTCCGCGCCGCGGTGAGGTGAAGAACCGCAAGGCGGCCCGCACTCCCCAGGGAATGCGGGCCGCTTCTTTTCCGGGTTTTCGGCGATGAAGGAGCTACTGGAATGAATCCAGATCTTCCCAGTGATCCCCTCGCCACACCTCGATCTCGGTGATGGGATGGACCTCCCAGAGAGTGGCTCGATACTTCTGGAGATGATTCCGATGCTCAGGGTCGAACATCAGCCAGCCGCTGATGCGCACCGGCGCCTCGGCGTCCACCCATGGCTTGAGATTGGGCACGGTCCAATGGGGGTGCTTTCGCCGGACCCGTGGGGTGGTCTCGATGACAACCGACTCATCTTCACCCTGCCCGATCTCCCCGACGAGCGCGATATGCCAGTCCACCTCGCGGGCGCGGGTCCAGTGACAGTTGGTTGACTCGCCGCTCCCGCCGGTCTGAGGCTTAAGGGCAACCAGGTAGCCGACCAGCCGCACGGCCACGCCCTCGAAGCGCTCGATTTCCCCCAATTGTGCCGGGGTCCAATCGTGGCGGTGCTTGGGCCCGATCGGGTAGGGCAGCCTGGCAATGGTCTCGAAGGTCACGTCATGGTACGTCGCCGGTACGTCGGTTCGATTCTTCCTCAGGTTGGTTTCTTCGTCACCCCCATCTCCAGTGGGGCCGCAGCGCTCTCCGTGACTGGTGAAGCTGGAGTGGTTGGGATCGGGCTTGTCCCAGGTTTCGAGAATGGATCCGGCGGCAAGCGCAGGGGTGGTCGGTGGAGCGGCGGTCGGACCGATCGGCTCGGCAGAATCCGATACCATCCTGACATTGCGCGCCCACACCCACCCGTCCTCATCATCTTCGGTGCGGACGGCGTAAAAGCCGTGGGTGACGGTGTCCTCCCGAAGCGCGAGCTCGTCCGGAGGCCGCAGGAGCCGGATCCGGATGCTCGACGTCGTGGGCGCCGGGCGAAGGTTGACGTTCCGCACCACGACCAGCTGTCGCGCGCTGTCGCCGCGGACCGTAGTCGTGTCTTGGGCCAGGGCCAGCTCGAAGCTGGCCAGAACACCTATCGAGGCGCACCAAATCCAGTACATGCGGCCACGCTTGGATGGATGCTGATAAGGTAAATCCGGCACGCTCGGGCGATAGATGAAAAAACGGCGGTCCACGAGCCGGTTTGCGACAGAATCAGGCCAAATGTGTCGCATCGGGAGATCCGCCCCCGCCTTGTTCTCCAGGGAACGCCGTCCTACCTTCTCTCGTCGTTGAGCAGGATGAAGGTCTTCATTCCGTAGCGCACCCAAATTCTCATCGAGGAGGCACGCATGTCTCTCTCCCGCCGTCGTCTGCTGGTAGGAGGGACACTCACCGCCGCTGCGGGTGCGCTCGCACCCGCAATGACGTTGGCCGAGAGGTTCCGGATCCCTGCGACGACGCTGCTTCCGGATCTGGAAGACTGGCAGGCGGTGCGGGAGCAGTTCGACCTGGCGCCCGAGTACATCCACCTCGGCTTGTTCTATCTCACGTCTCATCCCCGGCCGGTACGCGCCTCCATCGAGCAACTCCGCCGCCGGCTGGATCGGAATCCGTTTCTGACGGTGGAGCAGGGGATGTTCGAGCCCAAGTACCACAATATGTATGGCGGTGTCACGGCCGCCTTGGCGCGCTATACCGGGGGCGATCCCAACGACTTCGCGCTCACCAGCAACACCACCACCGGACTGTCGCTGATCTATCACGGGCTCCCGCTCAAGCCTGGTGACGAGATCTTGACGACCAATCAGGACCACTATGTCCACCATGAAGCCATCCGCCTTGCGTCGGAGCGGATGGGAGCTACCTGGCGGAAGATCCCGATCTTCAGCTCCTACGACACGATCTCGTCCGACGAGATCGTCGACCGGATCCGTAAAGGCATCGGGCCCAAGACCCGGGTCGTCGGAATTACCTGGGTGCACTCATCGAGCGGCCTCAGAATGCCGGTGAGCCGGATCGCGGATGCCATCGGCGAGGTGAACGCAGGCCGCGGTCCGGACGATCGCGTCCTGCTGGTGGTCGATGGAGTGCATGGCATCGGTGTAGAGGATCGGAGGATCACCGCCTTGGGTGCGGACCTTTTCGCGGCCGGTCTGCACAAGTGGATCTTTGGCCCTCGAGGCACCGGCTTCGTATGGGCCAGGCCCGAGGTCTGGGCCACAATGCGGCCGCTCATGGCGAGCTTTCAGTGGCTGGAGGAGTTCAACGCGTGGGCCGAGGAGCGCCCCTCTCGTCCACCGGCGCGCGCGGCGATGTTCTCACCCGGAGGATTCCAGGCGTTCGAGCATCACTGGGCGGTGCCGGCGGCGATCGAGTTTCACGAGAAGATCGGCCCCGCGCGGATAACTCAACGCATCCATGCGCTGAACGCCCAGTTCCGTGAGGGCTTGAGCAAGATGTCTCATGTCGTGATCTACACGCCCAAACCGAGTGAGTTGAACGCGGGGATGGTCTGCTTCGACGTGCGGGGACTCAAGGCGCAGGAGACGATCGCACGGCTGCTCTCGCAGAAGATCATCGCCTCGACCACTCCCTACCGCGTGCCGCTCTCGCGGGTGGCCTACGGAATCATGAACACCCCCGCCGAGGTCGAGACGACCCTGCGCGCGATACACGGTTTGGGTTGAGGGAGGGAGGCTGAAAGCTATGGGCTATGGGCTGTTGCGTAGAGCGAAATTGATCCCGAGTACGCTGAAAGAGTTCTGTGTGCGATGGGCGACTTCAAATAGCCTTCAACAACCATAGCCAATCGCCCTTGTTGAAATGTTCGCAATGTGCATAGCTGGGGATATCCAACTGCACTCTTGCGCGCACGAAAATCTCTTCCTATGTTGTGCGCGCCAAGACGAAAATTGATCGTTTTCGATTTTGGCGAGACGAGACCAATCGCGTGTCCCGTCCACGTTGCAGTAGCGCGGCGACGTGCCGAGCAAGAGGTTGATCCGCGATTCAGCCGACTTGCAGCGCTCGTGCTGGTGAACCAGATGGCCGCAAACCATCTGGGGATGGAAGCCGGAGCTCCCGAGGCCATACCGCAAACGCTTCAGTTTAGGCGGTGGCCAAAGGAAGAAGAACGGAGAAGTGAATTCTCCGACTCCGGGTAGCCAGTACGCGGGCGGCCCGCGTTCCCTTCGGGGAAGGCGGGCCGCCTCTTTTAGAGGCACCCGGCAGGCCGAGTTGCCGGATCCCACCCACCGAGGTAACCCATGTCAACGATCCTGATCATCATTCTGGTACTGCTGCTGATCGGCGCGCTGCCCACCTGGCCCCACAGTCGCAGCTGGGGATACTTCCCGAGTGGCGGACTGGGACTGCTTCTCGTCATCCTGCTCGTCCTGCTCCTGATGGGCCGTATTTGACCCGCCACCGGCAGGCGAGTGCGGCTCGCTACCCCCTCTCGGGACCCATTTGCCCCCTCCCGGCGTTATCCTAAGTGTCTCCCACGGGGGTGATCAGCCATGCATCGACATTCGATCGTACCGTTCGCCGGACTTGTTGGGCTTGGGCTGCTGAGTATCTCCCTCCTCGGTGCTCGGGGCACTGCAATGCCCCCACTCGCGCCGGCGCCCATTGGGGCCCAGCACCTGGCGACCTTCGCCGGAGGGTGTTTCTGGTCGATGCAGAAGGCGTTCGACGGCGTCGCCGGCGTCATCAGCGTGACCGCGGGCTATGCCGGTGGCACCACGGTCAATCCGTCCTATGAGGACGTGGAGACCAGTAAGACGGGGCACGCGGAGTCGGTGCAGGTGATCTACGATCCGGCCCGGATCTCGTACCAGCGCCTGCTGGACATCTACTGGCACCACATCGACCCACTCACGCCCAACGCGGCGTTCTGTGATCACGGCGCGCAGTACCGCTCGATCATCTTCTATCGCGACGCGGAGCAGCAGCGTCTGGCCGAGGCCTCCAAGCGCGAGCTGGACCGGTCGCACCGGTTCGCCACGCCCATCGTGACCGCGATCCAGCCCGCTACCGCGTTCTATCCGGCCGAGGAGTACCACCAGCGGTTTTACAAGAAGAACCCGGCCCGCTATGAGGCATACCGCATCGGCTGCCGGCGGGACGAGCGGCTCCGGCAGCTCTGGGGGGAAGGTCGCGAGTCGCGAGTCGTGAGGCGCGAGACTGGAGCCGCGCGATGAAGCTCAAGATCATTTTCGGCCTAGTCGTTGCGACTCTGCTGGCCGGCAGTGGCGTGGCGGTGGCGCAGGCTCACGCGACGGGATGGAATCCGATGAACTTCAAGAAGCCCAGCGAGGCTGAGCTCAGGCGCCGGCTCAGTCCGGAGCAGTACGCCGTGACCCAGCAGGAGGGCACCGAGCGGCCGTTCCACAACGTCTACTGGGACAACCACGAGGCCGGCATTTACGTCGACGTCGTCTCGGGCGAGCCGCTGTTCAGCTCACTCGATAAGTACGATTCGCACACCGGGTGGCCCAGCTTCACCCGGCCGCTCGAGCCCGGCAATCTCAAAACCAAGAACGACCACCGGCTGGCGGAAGACCGGACCGAGGTGCGATCCGCCTACGGCGACTCCCATCTGGGCCATCTGTTTGACGATGGTCCGCCTCCGACCGGCAAGCGATACTGCATGAACTCCGCGGCCCTGCGATTCATCCCGGCGGACCGGCTCGAGGCGGAGGGCTATGGCAAATACCTCGCGCTGTTTGACAAGGACAGAGGTCAAAGGGCCACACCCTCCCGGACCTCTCACTAGGGAGCGGCGAGGCCGCCGGGTCCCACCCGCGGCCACCATTTTGGTTAGGCCGAAGGTTCCTGCTTTCCGTACTCGAGGACCACAGCGTGAGGGACGGACGCCACGTCCCTCACCTCACCAGAGGCTGCGTTTGGGAACGATCTCGGTCTCTTGGCGGAAGAGGTCGACGGAGCGAGCGGCGAGCTACTGGGCGATTGCGCAGGCGGAGGCGGAACAGGCAGCGCCGGCGACAGATGCGCTAG
>DASXRM010000010.1:0-4710 GCA_036506575.1 Gemmatimonadales bacterium
CGGAGGAGACCTGGCCACCGGGCTGAGTACTTAGCCCGTAGACGTGGCTCATTCGGCTCTCCATAGGCCGCTGGTGGAAACTTGCCTTATCGCACCTAGAGCCTCACCTCTAGAACATCATTCGGCGTCTCCAAAGCCATCCCTGGAATACCCAACCATTCGGCCCGTTTTTTCGGCAACCTTGTCAGGCCTCGGCCGCGTGATGGCCCTCACAGATGTAAATGCGTCACATGAGTTTAGGTATAGGGTCTGACATCCACAGGACTACATTTCATGGCCGGAGCGGCGGCCCTTCGCCTTGGGATTCCCCGATGGGCAGGAATACTGGACGGAAGTTCTCAACCGAGCCCAATTGCGCTCTCCTCGAAGGGGCTTCAATATAGTGCATCCCTCCCGGACGGAATGTCTGCCGGCGGTTCCATGACCACGCCTATCACCTGTCTTCAATGCAATGGCCTCCTCGGCCCGGGCGACCGCTTCTGCGCGCAGTGCGGGGCGGAGCTGTTGTGGTGCGCCAACTGTGGGGAGTTCCTGCTGCAAACCGAAGAGTCCTGTCCCAAGTGTGGCACGCCCGGGATCCCTCGACCCGCGTCCCACACCATCCCTTACGAGTTGACGGAGGACGATTCACCCTGGACCGAGGTAGTCGCGCGGCTCCGGCGCGCCACCCTGGGGGAGTTCGAGATCGGGCACGAGCTGGGGCGCGGGGGAATGGCCGCCGTGTTCCTCGCCCACGAGCTCTCGTTGCATCGTGATGTCGCCATCAAGGTCATGTCACCCGGTCTCCTCATGGGCGACGGCATGATCGAGCGGTTCCGCCGTGAAGCGATCACCATCGCTCACCTCAATCATCCCAACATCGTCTCGGTGTATTCGGTGCGCGCGGCAGAGGGACTCCACTTCTTCGTCATGCGCTGCATTCAGGGCCGTTCGCTCGAGCAGGTGATCCGGGATGCCGGCAAGCTGCCGGTACCCATGGTCCGCTCGATCCTCCATCAGGTAGGGTCGGCCCTGGCCTATGCGCACCGCTTCAAGGTAGTGCATCGAGACATCAAGCCTGCCAACATCCTGATCGATGAGGAGGGCAATGCGGTCGTCACCGACTTCGGGATTGCCAAGGCGGCTGAGGCGCCCAGTCATACCCACACCGGCTTCATGGTCGGTACTCCGGCCTACATGAGTCCCGAGCAGTGTAGCGGCGGTGAGGTGTCCGGTGCCTCGGACCAGTATTCGCTCGGCGCCGTCGCCTATGAGATGATCACGGGCGTGCCTCCCTTCACCGGATCCACCTACTCGGTCATCCAGGCGCACGTGGAGCGGCCTCCCCGCCCCCTGAGCGAACACAACGAAGGGTGTCCACCGGACCTCGAAGCGGCGATCCTCCGCATGCTGGCCAAGAATCCCGACGACCGGTGGCCCGGGATGACGCAGGCCCTCACGGCAATCGGTGCGGCCATTCTGGCGGAAGACGATCCGCTTCGCACCGAGCTCAGCCGGCTTGCGACCTCCGGCGCGCGCACGAGCTTCTTCGGTGAGCCGGTGCCCACGAACGGGGCGGCAGGTGCCAAAACGTCCACCGTGCTCCATGTGACGCCTCCCGGAATGATGCGGGCCATCACAATCCTCCCGCCCCCGCCGGCGCTGGAGGTGGGAGACAGCTTTTTACTGGTGGCGCGGGTCCACGATGGGCAGGCGGCTCGGCTCCCTGGCCGGCCGGTCGAATGGAGCAGCGACTCGCCTGGTGTGCTGCGGGTCAACGCCACCAAGGCGGTCGCGACCGCCATCGCACCCGGCACTGCCATCATCAGGGCGATCTGCGATGGAAATGAGGGACGGCTTCGGGTCACCGTTGCGCCGCCCCGAGCGGATGCCATTCTGGTGAAGCCGCTGGAAAAGCCGATCACGGTAGGTGAGGAGGTCCGCCTCGAGGCCACCCCTCGTGACAAGCGGGGCCGGGTCGTGACCCGGCCGGTCACCTGGCGATCCGACGACGATGCGGTAGCGACCATCAGTCTCGAGGGTGTCCTTGTCGCCCGATCCAGCGGGTCCACCAGGATCACGGCCGAACTGGACGAAGCCCGGACGAACGTAGCGGTGACCATCCTCCCGCCTCCAGTCGTGGCCTTGCACATCTCGCCTCCTCCCGAGTCAGTGGTCACCGGTGATTCGTTCGCCCTCACCGCCACGCCACTCGACCGGTGGGCCGGCCCACTTACCGGCCGGACGGTGGCCTGGAGTATCAGTGACGTAAACGTCGCCATGGTCACCGCGGGTGGCTGGGTAATAACCCGGAACCCCGGGCTGGTCGTGCTGACGGCCATCTGTGAGGGTTGCAGCGCGTCGGTCAGCGTGAGCGTGGTGGAGCAGGTGGAAAGTCCACTCCCGGTGGAAGCCCCCTCGCGCTCGCCCGGGGCGCGGTCTCGCGAGGAGCCGGAAGCCTGGGATCTGCCGACCGAGCCTCCCCAGCTCGAGCCCCGCCGCTCGCGCGCCCACCCCGGTTGGTTGGTGGCGGCTGGGGGAGCGTTCCTGGTTGCGGGCAGCTTCTGGCTGGTGGGCGGACGCCGGCCAATCGCTCCACCCACCGCTGAAACGGCGGCAATTACCGAGGATTCCAGCCCATCGGATCCCGGAGTGAAGTCGGGAGGGTCCCCCACCCGAGTGAATAGCAACAGCGCTGCCTCGGTGATCATCATCCAGCGTCCCGCCAAGCCGTTGATTGCCGGGAGCTCTACCAGCCTGACCGCTGAAGTGCGTGACTCGGCGGGCGGCGTCCTGCCCGGCGGGAGTGTGAGTTGGTCGACAACCAACCCAGCCGTGGCCGTTGTGGACTCGGCTAACGGAACCTTGCGGGCGGTCGGGCCGGGACGCGCTGAGGTGATCGCCAGCTCGGGAGAGTGGCGGGATAGCGCAAGGATCGTGGTGCGTCCCGCCGGTAGTGGACCCTTGGGTGCAGGGCAGGCTCTACCGGCCTCGCTCTCGATTCCTCCGCACGATCCGCTCCGGGTGGGGGACACCGCGACGCTGCCCCTGTCCGCGCTCGATCGCAAGGGAAATCCCGTGCGTGCCGCGCGGGTCACCTGGAGCTCGAGCGAGCCGCAGGTCGCCGCAGTGGATGCCGCCGGCAAAGTTCGGGCTCATTCGACCGGTAGTACTCTCATCATCGCGCGGAGCGGTAGCGAATCGGCAATGCTATCGCTCTCGGTGTTGCCAGCCGCTGTCGCATCGGTCCGGGTCGAGGGCGCGGTGCCGCTCAAGGTAGGAGACACGCTGGCGCTGCGGGCCGAGCCTAGAGATCAGTGGGGAGGAGGAATCGGCGAACGCCCAATCATCTGGTCCAGCAGTAACCCCGCGGTGGTATCGGTGGATTCGGCATCCGGGTTGGTTGAGGCCCGGGCCGCCGGCTCCGCCGCGGTCACCGCCACCTCGGAGGGGAAGTCGGGCAGCGTGCGCCTGACCGTTCTACCCCAACCGCGCACCGGCCGGACCGAACCGCCGCTTGAAGCCGTGGCACAGCGCGCGACTGATCCTTCGCCCGAACAGGTGGCGGCGGAGCACCAGCGGGTCATAGATCAGATGGTCGCCGGGGTGGAGCAGTGCTATGGCGCGCTCCAGGAGAAGGATGTGGACCGGGTGCAGGAGTTGTACAAGGCGGCCACCAGAGCCGATCAGGATAAGCTGAAGAAGCTGAGCCGGATTCTTCGAACCGATGAGTGGGCGGCGGAGGTGGGCGCGCGAGAAGATGGTGCCCAGCGGATCGAGAACGATACCGCGACCATGGATTTCAGCTTCCGGCTGACCTGGAAAGACGCGTTCGGCGGCCGCCTCAACAGCCAGCCGGTGTTTCGGGCCGAGTTCGCGAGAAATGGCAGCAAGTTGGATTTGTCCAACTGCCGCATCATCGGTTCGCCCCGGCTCTGAGCTTCGGCTCAGCCCCCCAAACCCACCGCAAACCCAAAACGCACCACGACATTCGAGCCGGAGCTCGGGGGGAAGTCGGCAATGGTACCGCTGGTCTCACTGCTGAAAGTTCCCGACCCCAGGCGGTTGTAGCCGAACGTTGCACCCACGTCCAGGTTGAGCCGGGGCCCCATCCGGTACAGCAGCCCGCCGCCGCCGTTGAGCTGAATAAATGTGGACGAGAGGGACAGGTCCCCGCCGGAGAACCCCATCTTGAGGACGGAGAATCGCGCCGAGAGATAGGGGGCGACTACGTTACTCCCGGTGTGGATCCGGTATCTGGGCTCAAAGAACCCGCCGTAGAGTCTGGCGTCCTCGGGGTGGATGTCGAGTCCGTGAACGGTGTACTGGAAGCCGGCGCCCAGCGACAGCGCACCGGGCGTGTATCGAAGCTGGACCTCTCCGCCTAAACCATCCTTCAGACCGTCGAAGACGTTTCCGAACACGCCATTGTATAGCCCGGACACCTGGATCGAGATCGCCTGGGCGGATTGTGCTTCGAGGTCGCCGCACAGTAGCGCAGCGGTGGCTAGCGAGATCACAACATGCCGGGAGCGGCTCATATCAGGATTCCCATCACCGGGCGTCGGGACGGCCCACAAACCTGCGCTGCGGGGCAACCGGCACGGGTCCCCTTGGTTTCTCAATCGAGCTTTCGTTCGTACGCACTTGGCTCGGGGACGTGGTTCCGGCTGTAACGGTGTAGGTGAATTCGACCTGCAGACCGGATGCCGATGCCCTGGTGCAGAAGGT
>DASXRM010000011.1:0-4584 GCA_036506575.1 Gemmatimonadales bacterium
CCGTGGCGCCGGCTGGCGCCGGAAACGAAGGCGAGCGCGTCGACGAGCGATGTCTTACCGCTGGCCCCGTGCCCGACGAACGCCACGTTTCTTATGGCGTTGGAGCCATAGACCTTCATGGCCTCCACCTCCTCGGATGAGTTGAATTTTGAAGGTGGAGGGAAGGAGGACGGATGTCAAATGTAGGCTATGGGCCATGGGCTATGGGCTGTGCCGTTGGCCGGAGAAGCTCCTCATTACCAGCGGAGACTCTCGACGCAAGGAACAGCCAATAGCCAATAGCCCATAGCAGATAGGCGCGCAGCACCCACCGAGTCATTGCGAGGGGCAGAGGCCCCGAAGCAATCCAGCCGCTATCAACGGAGTCATTGCGAGGCCACCCTTCGGCTTTGCTCAGGGCAGGCTCGTGGCCGAAGCAATCCAGCCGTTGGACCCGGAGCCGCCCCCGCGTTCGCGCGACTAAAGTCGCTGCTCGGCACAGCGTGGCTACGCCACGCGTGGGTTTACTGCCGCTTCTGGCCTCGAGGTTGCGCCTGACCTTTGACGTGTGGTCCGCGTGCTCGGTTCGAGACTGGAGCCCGTCCCGCTCGCCTCCTCCAGGCTCGCCAAGGCATTCCGGCTGGGGTATGAGGTACTCAGCTCCTCGGTGCCGTCGTTCTTGACTGAGGCCACCGTGGTGCGGGCGCTTTGGCCAACATGGCGGAAGCCACCCTCAATAGTTCACTTCTCGGCGTCTGTTCTGAGGCAGCGCCCATTTCAGCCGGGTGTGGGCTTCGCTAGGGCTGATAGCGCGAGCTAGGCGTTTCTGGCCGCTCACCTCTACATCACCTACGATACCACTTCGGTATTCAACTTCCACATCTAAGCGGTCCCAGCGCACCCGCGTGGCGCAGTCACGCTGTGCCGAGCAGCGACTTTAGTCGCGCCACCCGCCGCGCCGGACGTCATTTCAGCCAGTTTACGAAGAACGTGATGATGATCGCGTTGGTAAAATCGATAAAGAACGCGCCGACCAGCGGCACCACGAGGAACGCCCTCGGCGCCGGCCCGAAGCGCGCCACCAGGGCCCGCATGTTGGCCACCGCGTTGGCGGTCGTCCCCAGCACGAATCCCACGAACCCACTCGCCATCACCGCCGAGTCGTAGTCCCGCCCCATCAGCCGGAACGACGCGGTCAATGCGAACAGCAGGACCACGATCACCTGAGCGGCCAGGATCACCGACAACGGCAGGGCAAGATGCGCCAGCTCCCAGAGCCTGAGGTTCATGAGAGCGACCACCAGGAAGATGTTGAGCGCGAGGTTGCCCACGAACTCCATGGCTCGTTGATCGATCCGGAACCAGCCGGTGGCGTCATCCAGATTCCGGAGCCCGGATGCGACCAGCATCGCCCCGATGTAGGCCGGAAGGGTGACGCCAAGCGACTGGATGTATCCGCTCACGATGCTGCCCAGCCCCATCGCGAGCGCCAGGACGATCAGGTTGCGGATGAGAGAGGTGTCCTCCCGGTCGACCTCCACCACCAGGGTCTCGGGTGAGGTGTCGAGCTCGGCCCTGAGCTCAGCCGTCGAGCGAGCGCGGGGCGCGAGTCCGTATCGCTGCACGAGGTGAGTTCCAACCGGGCCGCCGACCAGGCCACCGAAGACGATGCCCACGGTGGCGGAAGTTAGCGCCAGCGGCCCTGCCCCCTTCAGGCCGGCCTGCTCGAAGATGGGCGCGAACGCCAGGCCGGTGGCGGGACCGCCGACCAGGGTGACCGAACCCGCCATGACGCCGAGCAGTGGGTGCTCCTGGAAGCCGGTGGCGATCGCCATGCCGACGAAGTTCTGGACCAGGCAGAAGACGGTGGCGAACGCCAGAAAGATGAGCACCTGGAGACCACCGGCCCGGAGCAGCGCCAGGCTCGCGCCCATTCCTATAGAAGTGAAGAAGGCGACGCTCAGGGTCGACTGGAGGGCCGTGTCCAACTCGATGGCAAGCACCCGGTCGTGCAGCAGGAGGACCAGGATGGTGAACAGCAAACCGCCGACGACGGCACTGGGGATGTTCAGTCGGTCGAGCCAGGTAATTCGCTGCCGGAGCTGGATACCAACGAAGTAGACCAACCCGGCCAGGGTGAGCGTCTGGAGCAGGTCGAGTTTCAGCTCGATCATGGCAGGAAATGAACCGGGATGGTGAGAGAGTGGCTCAGCGCAGTCGGCCCAACTGGAGGGCCAGGGTCAGGCCGGCAAAGGATTGAGAGTGGTTGAGGTTGCCAAAGCCGTAGAGGCCGAGGCCGAAGAATCGGCTGGGGCGCCAAAAGGCCTGGAGCTCGATCGGCAGACCCAGCACGGCAGGCATATCGCGGCAGCTGCTGAACACGCCGCCGCCGCGGCAGCCGTCCGCCACCGATATTCCGAGCGCCGCCCCGGCGTGGAACCGACTCGCCGGCGACCGGGTGCCGCGGCCGTAAAGGAGGGCCACATCGTTGAACCCGTCGTCGAACAGCCCGGCCGTGGCAGCGGCTCGAAGTGAGACGATGTTGGCCCCGAACTGATAGGAGGCATTGAGCTGAGCGGCGAAATCCTCGGAGCCGGCGCCCACTCCCAGTCCCATCCAATACGTGTTGCTGCCCCGGGTCGGTGGCGGGGCTTGAGCCGGCGCTGGACCGCAGACGGCGAGCGTGAGGACCGCAACCAACGTTGCCGCCCGGGCGGCAGTCACGCATCTGGACATCGTGGCCTCGAGAATCACCGGCAGACTGGACTAAGCTTGTTGGTCTCGCATTAGTGCAAGCCAGATCCTTGCCCTACCTCGAAACAACATCGTTCCCGATCGTATCGATCACAACATTTAGTAACCTTAGTACCAACGAATTCGGTCAGAAGGCTCTCCAGGGCGTTGCAGGCCTCGGGGTGATCGGCGGTGGCCGCGGCTAAAGGGCAGCCGTGGCTCCGGATCACATAGAGACCATTCTCCTCCTCCACTTCAGTCAGCCCACCGAGGTCATTCAGGAGCGAGCTCGCCGTTGCCACCCGTTCCCGCAGGGGTCCCTTGGGAAGGGCACGGCCCGCCATTGCCTCACGGCCGACCTCCCGCATGAGAGAATCGAACTCAGCGGAAGACATCCGTCGCGAGAGCACGTGCAGAAGTTGGGTCAGGATGGGGATATAGGCCTGGGAAAAGAGCAGCTCGGCCTGCGAGGTTACCCCATAGATGCGCGACGGCTTGCTTGCCCCGCGCTGGCTGCCGCGCGCTTCCACCAGCCCGTCCCGTTCGAGCGTTGCGAGCTGAGCCCGGACCGCGTTCGAGGTAAGGTCCAGGGCCGTGGCCAGCTGATCCACGGTCATGGCTCCACGCCGGAGCAGCTCCATGATCCTTCCGCCGGTCCCCTCGGCGAGACGTCGTGGCAGGTGCCGTATCACCTAACAACCTCGAATAGTACAGATTCTACAAACAAATCTTGCTTTTCTGCCGAATCCACCATATCCATAGGACCTAGGCCTCGTTAGACCCGATCTCGGAGGACAGCTCAGGAGGCGAAAATGCCATCTACCCATCTGATCAGCCTGACGGCCGCCATGGTGGTCACCGCCCTGGGAACCCTGTCCGGCTGTTCCCGGAGAATACCGGAGAAGCCAGGTGACTTGGCCACCGGAGCCGGACCCGCGCGGGATGATCGGTCGCCGCAGACGCTCACCGAGGGCCAGCGAATCTTTCGATTCGAGACCTTCGGCGACGAGCAATTCTGGACTGACACCGCGCGGATGCACGAGGTGGTTCAGAAGTCGGTAAGTCCCAAGACGGCCCTCTCAGTGGGCTTGAAGGTGGACGCGGACGCCATCCCACCCGATGTCGCCCAGGCCATCAAGGGCGGCCAGGTAGACTTGAATAGTCCAGCGACCACGGTGACGCTCCTCAAGCTGAACTCGGTCGTGGGCCTCAATGGTACGGTGAAGACGATTGGCGGCAAGGATACGCTGATTCGGCTGGGGATCACCTGTGCCCTTTGCCACTCGACGGTTGATAACTCGTTCGCCCAGGGGATCGGTCATCGGAAAGATGGCTGGCCCAACCGCGATCTCAACGTCGGCGCGATCATCGCGCTCTCGCCGGCGGTGACGCCGGCGCAGAAGGCGGTCTACAACTCCTGGGGCCCCGGGAAGTACGACCCGCGCTTCAATATCGACGGCAAGAGCACGCCGCTGGTGCTTCCTCCGGCGTATGGCCTGGCGAAGACAAAGAACGAGACCTACACCGCCGAAGGGCCGATCTCCTACTGGAACGCGTACGTTGCGGTCACCCAGATGCACGGCCATGGCAACTTCTCCGACCCACGGCTCGGCGTGGACATCAGACAGTCCCCCGATATGGTTGGGCCTAAGCTCGCCGCGTTGCGCAGTTACCAGCACAGCCTCTCCGTCCCGCCTCCTCCACCCGGCAGCTTCGATTCCGCCGCAGCCCAGCGGGGCCGCGCGGTGTTCAGCCGCTCGTGCTCGAGCTGTCACGTCGGCGTGAGCGGCACCGACAACGACGTTGGCAAGTTGCACCCACCGGCGGAGACCGGGATGGATGCTGCCTACGCCGTGCGCACGGCGAACAAGT
>DASXRM010000012.1:0-3095 GCA_036506575.1 Gemmatimonadales bacterium
AACAGGATGTGGAGCCTACGAGATTCCTCTGGGCCTGTCAAGAGGCGGGGCAAACTTCGAGGGGAAGTCAAAGGGGTGAGTCCAGACCGGGCGCGGGCGACCGCTTGACGGATTCATCACAATGCATAATAATGCGGCATGCACACGTTGCTCGCCCCAATCGCCAATAACCTGAATCTCGTCCGCTCCAGGGGAGCGCCCGGGTGAGTTAGCGCGCATACGCGAACCCCGGCCTGCTCCCATGTGGGAGCGGGCCTTTTTTCTGCCTCGAGTCCGGCCTCTCCGGCCGGTGGGGCACCACAAAAATCAGGAGGCACCATGGCCGCCGATGGGCAGCGGATCCACCCGGCCGGTTCCCGTCATCCAGGTCCCCGCCACGCCGCAACCATTGCGGGGACTCCTCTCGATCCCACGCGTGAGCACGATGCCTGCGGTGTCGGCTTTGTCGCCGCCGCCTCGGGCGCGCGGACCCACGAGGTCGTGGAGATGGCGCTCGAGGCCGCGGCCCGGGTCGCGCACCGGGGTGCGGCTGCGACCGACAACTCGGGCGATGGCGCCGGGCTGCTGACTCAGATCCCGCACCGCCTCTTTCACCGGGACTCCTATCGCCTCGGTTTACATCTTCAACCCGGTCTGCCGTTCGGAGTGGGCGCATTCTTTCTGCCCCGCACCGCCGAGCCGCTTGCAGCCGCGATCACCGTCATCGAGGAGGTGCTCGCAACCGATGGCATACCGTTGCTGGGTTGGCGTGAAGTGCCTACCAACCCGAATGTCCTGGGACCAACCGCCCAGGCATCCTGCCCCGTGATCCGTCAGGTGCTGGTGGGACGACCCGCGAACATGACCGACGACGACGCCTGGGAGCGGGTACTCTATCTCGCCCGCCGTGAGATGGAGCGCCGGGCAGCGGCGGCCGGCCTGCCAGGGTTCTACGTCTGCTCGCTCTCTTGCCGCACCGTGGTGTATAAGGCGTTGCTCACCGGGAACCGGCTCCCCGCGTTTTTTACCGACTTTCGTTATCCCGAGTATGAGAGCGCCATCGCGGTGTTCCACCAGCGCTATTCGACCAATACCCTGCCCAGCTGGCCGCTCGCCCAACCGTTCCGCCTGTTGGCCCACAACGGTGAGATCAACACCCTGTGGGGGAATCGGAACGCGATGACGATGCGCCAGCCCATGCTGGCTTCGCCGCTGTGGGGGACAACGATCGAGCGGCTAAGAGAGGTGATCTGGGCCGAGGGCAGTGATTCGGCCAGCCTGGACAATACCATGGAGCTGCTGGTGCGCTCCGGCCGGGACCTGGTGCACGCCGCGATGATGACGGTTCCCCAGGCGTGGGAGAAGTACACCGATCTCGATCCGGCGGTAAAAGCCTTCTACGAGTATCACCAGTGTGTGCTCGAGCCGTGGGATGGCCCTGCCGCCCTTGCTCTTACCGATGGCATCATCGCTGGGGCGGCAGTGGACCGTAACGGGCTTCGACCCTGCCGCTACAAGGTGCGCCGCGACGGTCTAGTCGTGGCAGGATCCGAAGTGGGCCTGGTAGACCTCGATGCGCGCGAGGTGGTGGCGTGCGGGAAAGTCGGACCCGGCGAGGTGCTCGTGGTCGACACCCGTCGGGGTGAGGTGATCCGGAATCAGGATGCCAAGCGCAGAGTCGCCGCGCGCCGGCCCTATGCCCGATGGGTCGCCCGCTATATGGCGACCCTGGTTCCCGATCTCGCTCGGGTCCCGCCGGCTCATACCGGCGAGTCGTTGCTCCGCCTGCAACGCGCCTTTGGCTATGGGTCCGAGGACTTGCGGCTGGTGCTGGAGCCGATGGGCACCAACGCCGGCGACCCGGTCTGGAGCATGGGTGACGACACCCCGATCCCACCGCTCTCGGTGATACCGCAGAGTCTCTACGCCTACTTCCGTCAGCGGTTCGCCCAGGTGACCAATCCTCCCATCGACTCACTGCGCGAATCGATGGTGATGTCGCTCCGAATGCACCTGGGCCGGCGGGGCTCCCCCTTACTCGAGCGGCCCTCGTATGCGCGCATGCTTCGACTCGAGCATCCGATTCTGGTGCCCGAAGAGATGACCGCACTCAGGAACGTGGCCGGCTTCTCGACCGTAACCCTCGACGCGGTCTGGGACCCCTCCAAGGGCACCGCTGGTCTCAGGCCCGCGCTCACCGCATTGCGCCGCGCCGCGGAACGAGCCGCCCGGCGGGGAGCACACATCATCATCGTCAGCGATCGAGCTGTCACCGAACGCAGCGCGCCCATCCCCATGCTCCTGGCCATTGGAGCGGTACGCCAGCACCTGGTGCACACCGGTCTTCGAGCGCGGGTGGGGTTGGTCGCTGAGGCGGGCGATGCCTTCGACATTCACCACTTCGCGACCCTTGTCGGCTATGGCGCGGAGGCGGTGCATCCCTGGTTGGCGTTGGAAAGCATCAACGACCTGTTCGACGGGGAAGGGGGAAAACCGGGCAGCGGCGCAGCAAGAAAGCGGGACGAGTTGGAAGAGCGCCCCTCCGCCGCCGATGCACGAGAGCGGTATCGCGCGGGCGCCGAAAAAGGTCTGCTAAAGATCCTCTCCAAGATGGGAATCTCGACGCTCTCCAGCTATTGCGGCGCCCAGATCTTCGAGGCGCTGGGATTGGGGCACGAGGTCATCGAGGCCTGCTTCGCTGGGACGGCCTCCCCCCTGGGAGGCATCGGCTTCGAGGAGATCGCCGAGGACGTGGAGACCCGGCACCACGCGGCGTATCCCCGGGAGTCCCCGACCTCTTTGCCGGACTACGGCCGGGCGCGCTTCCGCAAGGATGGGGAAGATCACGGCTGGGCACCAGCGATCGTCACCGCGCTCCAGCGGGCTGTAGGTGGCGGGAGGGCGGAGAAGGCGGAGAAGGCGGAGAGGGCGGAGAGGGCGGAATCAGTGCCGGGCGACTATGAAGCTTTTTTGGTCAAGAACACTGCCCGACGTCCGGCCGGCCCGCGCGACCTGTTGGGTTTTCGCGACGGTAAGGCGATACCACTCGAGGAGGTCGAGCCGGCCGAGGAGATTCGGCACCGCTTCGTGTCGTCGGCGATGTCTCTCGGTGCCCT
>DASXRM010000013.1:0-2468 GCA_036506575.1 Gemmatimonadales bacterium
CGGCATTCCTGCTGAAGCCAACTCTCCCCTGTAGACGCATTTAGCCATGGCATGGCGCCTGCACTTCTAGCCACCGCCAATGGCCGGTGAGCTGAGCTCTATTACCGGTGAGCTCAGCTCTATTGAAGGAGGTGCTGACTGGCGCCGCATCGGTCACATCCCCCTGCCGGAATCTTCGCTCTGGGTGCCGTAGCGTCGGCGCTCGCATGCCGTCCCTCGCCCAGAAGTTCAGGACCGCCGGCGTCACACCCAGCTCGACGGCGAAGCGCGATCATAAACCATAAAGAGTTAGGAGCAACACCGTGACCATCACGTTGAACGAATCCATCCAAACGCAGTTCCGCACCATCGACGGGTTGTCCATCCGCTTCGCCGAGAGCGAGGACCGGAACGATCACGCCCTCTTGCTGAGCCCGTGGCCGGAAAGCCTGCTCGCCTTCGAGCCGACGTGGTCGCGGCTCGCCGAACACACGCATCTGGTGGCGATCGACTTGCCGGGGTTCGGCCATTCCGAGCGCCGCAATGCGCTACTGTCCCCGCGGGCGATGGGCGAGTTCGTCATTCGCGTCGCCGATGCATTCGGGCTCGAGAACCCGCATGTCATCGGCCCTGATGTTGGCACCGGGGCCTCGCTGTTCGCCGCGGCCTTGTATCCGGGCCGGCTGCGCAGCCTCGTCGTCGGGAGTGGGGGCACGGCGTTTCCGCTCCAACTTGGTGGGGTGCTGAAGGATTGGATCGAGGCCCCCGACCTCGAGCCCTACCGCCGTATTGACGGGCGGCAGATGGTTGCCAGAGCAATAGGGACCCTCGAGCGGTACACCCTCACCGACGTCGCCCGCGAGGACTACCTATCGTCCTACGAGGGCGACCGTTTCGTCGAGTCGATGCGCTACGTGCGCGCCTACCCGACCGAGCTTCCGATCCTCCGCGATCTGCTGCCCGACATACAGACACCGGTACAGCTCATCGCCGGCAAGCGAGACCCGGTGGTGCCACCAGTCAACGCCGAGTTTCTTCATGAGCGGCTGCCCAAGAGCAAGCTCGACATCATCGACGCGGGGCACTTCACCTGGGAGGACGCCGCGGACGTGTATGCGGCGCTGGTCACGAGCTGGTGGGGTGGAGGCTACGCGACCCCCGGGGCGGCGGCGGCGCGAGATGAGCTCCCTCGCTCGGGGACAGCCTTGAGCGACAGATATCAATGATCGACGAACGCTGACCTGGAGACAGGCATGGGAAGGCTGGAAGGAAAGGTCGCGCTGATTACTGGGGGCAGTAGCGGCATCGGCCTCGCGACCGCGAAGTAGTTTGTGAACGTTGGTTGCGGCGGTCCAGGAGATCGGGAGCAATGTGACCGGTGTACGAAGTGACGTGTCGAACCTGGCCGATTTAGATCGTCTCTTCGCCCAGATCGAGCGGGAGAAGGGCAGGCTCGACATCGTATTCGCCAATGCCGGCGTGGCGAAGTATGCCCCCCTCGGCTAGATCACCGAGGAGCTCTACGACTGCGCTTCCGCTGCTGCCGGACGGGGGCTCGATCATCCTGAATGCGTCCATCGTCGGCAGCAAGGGATTCGGGTCGAATAGTGTCTATAGCGCCACTAAGGCCGCCATCCGATCGTTCGCCCGGACCTGGACCACAGACTTAAAGGATCGCCGCATTCGGGTGAACGCGGTGAGCCCGGGGTCCATTGACACACCCGGACTGAGTGACCTGCTGGCTTCCTCAGAGACCGGCCAGCAGCGCAGGAAGATGATCGCCAACAGCGTTCCGCTCGGCAGGTTCGGTACCCCGGATGAGATCGCCAAGGCGGTGGTGTTTCTGGCGTCCGACGACAGCAGCTACATCACGGGAACGGAGCTGTTCGTGGATGGCGGCACAGCTCAGGTGTAGGCCGGCTGACGCCGATCACTCGGCAATTGCTGATCCATCGGCATCATCGTTGAAACCAACTGCCGGCCAGGTAAGTAATTAGCCGCGGCGCGGCGCTTGCTCTTCCCTTACCCATATGGCAGCGGACTCCTCCAGGTGACTCTGAAGATCGAAACGGCGTCAGACGGCCAGACCGCGACGCTCCGGCTCATCGGCCGCATCGAGTCGGAGTACCTGGACGAGCTCCAGGCCCAGGTCCGGACGCACCGCCCCCGGCTGGTCCTCGACTTGGACCAGGTGACGCTGGTGGACCTCGCGGTCGTGCGCTTCTTCATCGCCTGTGAGGCGGTGGGCATTGAGCTGGCGCATTGCTCACCCTACATCCAGGAGTGGATGGGCCTGGAGCGGCGCCGGGGCGAGTGAGGGGAGGCAGATTCCCACAGGGATAGGAGTGATGACGTGAATACGACAACCCTGCGGCGGGGGAGTCTTTCGGCGGGGCTAGCCGTCGTGGTCATCGCAGGCTTGGCGGGCCTCCTCGCCGGCTGCCGCAAGAAGGCGGCCCCCGGAGCCCCACCACCGCCCGAGGTCACCG
>DASXRM010000014.1:0-8560 GCA_036506575.1 Gemmatimonadales bacterium
GGTGCGCCAGGCAGTGCTGAAGGCCCTCGCCGAGCAGACCCGGAGCGTGCGGATTCCGCTGAACCAGAACTCGGCCCTGGTTCGAATGTCGCGGGCCAAGGGTTTTCTGGCTCAGGAGCTGGGCCGGGAGCCGACCGACGATGAGATTGCGACGGCCCTGAACGATACGGTGGACAACATCCGCTCGGCTCACCGCATGACGTCGACCGAGGTGTCGCTGGACGCCCCGGTGGAGCGCCAGGATAGAGGCGCGAGCACGTTTGGAGAACGGGTAGCAGGTAGCGGTGGCATCGAAATCGAGGAAATGACCGACGTCCGCCTTCAACGTGAGTTCATCGAACGCATCTTCCAGCGCCACCTCACCCCCCGCGAGCGCAAGATCCTTTCGCTGTACTACGGCCTCGAGGAGGGCTCCGAGGCACTCACCCTGGAGAAGATCGGTGCGCTCCTCGGCGTCACCCGTGAGCGCATCCGCCAGATCCGGGAACGCGCCTTCGAGAAGCTGCGCGACTCGCCCGATGTGAGGGCCTTGCGCGGATTTTGGGGGGCTGCCTAGTCGGCGTGAGCGGTCAGCGGTCAGCGGTAAGCGGGGGGTTTCGAGACCATCGGGACCCCCCGCTCACTTCTCACCGCTCACCGCTTACTTTTCCTGAATGCCCTTCCGGCTGCCGATCTTTCCACTCTCGGTCGTGCTCTTCCCCGGGAATCCGCTGCCATTGCATATCTTCGAGCCGCGTTACAGGCGCCTGCTGGCAGATTCGCTCGCGGCCGACCGGCGCTTCGGAATTACACCGCTGGCATCCAGCTCGGATCTGCCCGAGCCGGGCACGGTCGGATGTGTGGCGGAGGTGCGGCTGAATCAGGAGCTGCCGGACGGTCGTTCCAACATCGTGGTTATCGGCGGTTCTCGGTTCATGGTATCCCGGGTCCTCGAGGAACCCTTGCCCTATCTCGTGGCCTGGGTCGAAACCTTCGACGACGATGCCGGAACCACTCCTTCACAGGAAGAGACCGACTCGTTGCGCCAGCTCTTCGGCCGCTATTACTCGGGACTTCGCGAGCTCAACGACACGGTCCCGGAGGAGGGGACCCTCCCGGACGACGCCGTGGGCCTCTCCTTCCACGTCGCCGGCGGAATCGACTGCGACCTCGGCGTGAAGCAGAGCCTGTTGGCGGAACGATCGACCGCGCGTCGAATCCAGGCGTTGATGATGCTACTGCCGGTGCTAACCAGTGCGGTCGAGAGCGGCATCAAAGTTCACCGGGGAGCCCACAGCAACGGTAAAGGTGGGACGGTTCCCGACATTCTCGCCAGCCAATGAACCCATCGCTTCTCGCGGCACTCGGCAGAATAGTGGGTGACCAGTCGGTGCGTCACCGACGCGCCGAGCTCGCGACCTACGCCATGGATGGACTGCCCACCCACGAGTCGCTTCCGGGTGTCGTTGTCATGCCGGAAACCCCCTCCCAGGTGCGCGAGATCGTGCGGCTGCTTTACCTCGTGCAGGTGCCCTTTGTGGCCCGGGGGGCCGGCACCGGGCTTTCGGGTGGCGCTCTCGCCGATCCGGATGCAGTACTCATCGCCCTCACCCGGATGAACCGGATACTGGGAGTGGATCCTATCCACCGTCGCGCGGTAGTCCAGCCGGGGGTGGTGAATGCGCGGCTCTCCGAGGCGGTCCTCCCCTTCGGACTGTATTACGTTCCGGACCCCTCCAGCCAGGCGGCCTGCACCGTTGGCGGAAACGTCGCCGAGAATGCCGGCGGGCCCCACTGTCTCAAGTACGGGGTCACCACCAACCACATCGTGGAGCTCGAGGTCGTCCTCCCCGACGGCTCGGCCACCCGACTGGGCTCTGCCCAAGGCGAGTCCTGGGGACCCGATCTGGTTGGCCTGTTCGTCGGCAGCGAAGGGATGTTCGGAATTGCCACCGAGATCACCGTTCGTCTGGAGCGCATACCCGACAGTGTGCGGACCATGCTGGCCGATTTCCCGACGGTGCGAGGAGCCAGCGAGGCGGTTTCGTCGATCATCGCAGCAGGCATCGTCCCCGCGGCACTGGAGATGATGGATCGCGCCTGCGTGGCCGCAGTAGAGGCCTCCATCTACGCTGCAGGGTACCCGACGGACGCCGCCGCCGTGCTGCTGGTCGAGCTCGATGGCCAGGCCGACGCCGTCGAGGCGGAGTCGATCACGGTCCGTGAGATCCTGGTGGAGCGTGGCGCGCGAGAGGTACGAAGCGCTTCCACTCCAGCGGACCGGGCCCGCCTCTGGCAGGGTCGCAAGAAGGCGTTTGGGGCCATGGGCCGGATAGCGCCCGATTTGGCGGTCCAGGACGCGGTGGTACCCCGCTCCACCCTGCCCGCGATCATGGATCAGATCGAGGGAATCCGACGCGAGTATGACCTCACCATCAGTAATGTGTTTCACGCGGGCGATGGGAATCTGCACCCGAACATCAGCTTTGACCGGCGGGATCCGGCAGTCGCGGCGAGAGTCCGCTCGGCTTGCCGTGAGATCATGGCCGCCTGTGTGGCGGTTGGGGGGAGCATCACCGGCGAACATGGCGTCGGCAATGACAAGCTCGACTACATGCCGTGGATCTTCGATGCCGAAACTCTGGGAGCGATGCGGGCGGTGCGGCTTGCCTTCGACCCCACCGAGCTGGCCAATCCGGGCAAGGTGGTGCCGGTACACGCCTGCCGAGAGTGGTCCGTGGTAAAGAGTGCCCGTCGATGAGCGATGCCATCTTCACCCGGCTGCGCGCCCTGCTCGGTACTACCGGGGTCGAGCGGGACGTCCACGGGGTGCCCCGGGCGACTCCTGACTCGCCCGACGCGCTCTCTCTGGTGTGCCGGTTGGCCCACGAGGAAGGGTGGAAGATCCGGGTGGAAGGCAGAGGTACCTGGCTCGCCCCCGATGCTCCCGCTGATCTGGTGGTTAGCACCAGTGGGCTGGAGCAGGTCGTATCGGTCAGTCCGGCCGATCTGGTAGCAACCGTCCAGGCTGGAACTCCCCTCGAGGCTCTCCGGCGGCGGCTGGCTGACAACGGGATGTGGCTGGCGCTGGATCCCCCGGGAAGACCGGAGCGGAGTATCGGGTCAGTCGTTGCAACCGCTACGGCCGGCCCGCTGCGCCATGGTTTCGGTCCGGTGCGGGATCATGTGCTCGGCTGTAGTGTGGCCACCGGCGATGGCCGGCTGGTGAATGCCGGCGGGCGAGTTGTGAAGAACGTGGCGGGGTACGACCTCACCAAGCTCCAGGTCGGCGGCTTCGGGGGATTCGGCATCATTGCCGAAGTCCATCTCAGGCTCCGAGCCTTGCCGCGGGCCGACGTCACCCTCCTCGCACGGGGCACCCGCGATACCCTCACCTCCTCGGCTCGCGATCTGGTGGCCGCGAACCTTCTCCCCGGCGCGCTCGAGCTGCTCTCACCGGCGCTGGCCGCTGACGCCGATTGGGTCCTGGCAACCCGCTTCGTCGGCACCGATGCCGCGGTACAGGCAGATGTGCGCCGGTTGGGCTCACTGGGCGACCTGAACTGGCTGCCCCTTCCGGCCGATCGCACTGCGGCGTTCTGGAGCGTGGCAGCCCGGGGGAGTCTGGGTGGCCCAATCACGCTCCGCCTGGGAGTCCTGGGCGATGGAGTCGATGAGGCGATCGATCTTCTGGCCCACGACCTCGATGAAGGCCTGGTCTCGGCCGGCGCTGGACTGGGCATGATCCGCTGGACCGGTGACGCCCCCCTGGAGCGGCTTCGCGCAGTGCGACGTGCCGCCGCGTCTCGGGAGGTCCCTATGACCCTGGAGCGAGCACCCTGGCCCATTCGTCGCGCGCTGGGCCACTTCGGCGCCTACCGTGAAGGCGTCGGCAAGATCGTCGGCCGGCTCCGCGGCACCTTCGATCCCGGCCAGTGCCTGAACGTCGCCCTGGAGGGGGCGGAGTAAGATGGGCAGCGGTGCAGCGGGGCGGGTGCCGCTCTCTCCCTATGCAGCCCTCGATCCCTGCGTGCACTGCGGCTTCTGTCTGCCGGCTTGCCCCACCTACCTGGTAACCGGCGATGAGGGCCACAGTCCGCGGGGCCGCATCGTGCTCATGCGGGCGCTCGAACGTGGCGAGATTACGGCGGACGATGCCGCGCTCGCAGATCACCTGGATGCCTGTCTCGGCTGTCGCGGCTGCGAGCCGGCCTGCCCTTCAGGCGTCGGCTATGGACGCGGGCTGGAGGTGGCCCGAGAACAGCTCTTCGCTGAGCGCGGTCTCCCCGCCCTTGCGCGGTTCGTTCTGGCCGTCTTCCGCCATGAGCGATTCTGGCGGCCCCTGTTCACCCTGGCTCGAGCGTTTCGAGCCACCCGCTTGCCCCGGCTCCTAGCAGGAAACGGACGGGTGAGATTCGGGATGGGGATGCTGGCGGCGAGCGGGGAGATGAGGGAAAGACTTGAGTGGACGGAGAGGATGGATATGGCGGAAGGGGCGGATTCTCCGCCTTCTCCGCCTTTTCCGACCGTCGCTCTCTTCCGCGGCTGCGTCATGGATACACTCTTTGAGCATGTCCATGGCGCCACCAGGCGTACGCTGGAGGCGAACGGATACCGGGTAGTCGAGGTACCCGGCCAGGTCTGCTGCGGGGCGCTCCACGAGCATGCCGGAGACCGCGGAGGGGCCCGGGCATTGGCGGCGACGAACGTGGAGGCGCTGGCCGAGCGGGGGGCCGACTTGGTAGTGGTGAATAGCGCGGGCTGCGGGGCGCTGTTGAAGGACTACGGCCACCTCCTCGGCACCGAGCAGGCGGCAAAGATCGCGGCGACGGTAAGGGATGTTTCCGAGCTGCTGGCTGAACGGGGCCCCCGGGTAGGGGCACCGCTGGCCGTGGAGGTAGCCTATGACGCGCCCTGTCACCTGCAGCACGCCCAGCGGGTGCACGAGGCACCGCTCGCGCTGCTCCGCGCCATCCCGGGATTGCGCCTCCGGCTGCTCCCCGGCTCCGACCGCTGCTGTGGCAGCGCCGGGATTTACTCGGTCCTGCGCCCGCGCATGGCACGGGCGGTGCTCGACAGTAAGATCGCCAGTCTGGAGGCGGCGACGCCTCGCCCTGACCTGGTCGTGACGGGCAATCCGGGGTGTCTCATGCAGATCGGGGCTGGATTGCGGGCCGCCGATCTGCCGATCGAAGTGGCCCATCCGGTGGAGCTGCTTGATCTGTCGTACAACAATGCGGGGTATTATAGGTGAGAGGTGAGAGGTGAGAGGTGATATGGGTGAGAGGTGAGAGGGTGGGAAAGAAGAGCTGCCTCTTGACACCTTCTTACCTCTTACTTCTCACTTCTTACCTGCTGCCCTCTCACTTCTTACTTCTCACCTCTCACCTCGTTATACCTTCTCCAATGACCTCCGGCATCCTCTTCGACTTCAACGGCGTGATCATCGACGACGAATCCCAGCACTGTGACGCCCTGATCGCCACGCTGTCGGAGTATGGCTACTCACTGGACCGGGACACTTACTATCGGGACTATCTCGGTTTCGATGATCGCGAGTGCTTCCGCTTTACCTTCGAGCGAATGGGCCAGCCGCGGGACGACGCCGTGTTGTGCGAAGCCGTAGCTCGGAAGCACGCCGCCTACGAGCGGGCCATCCGTAGCTCGTTGCGGCTGGTGCCCGGCGCTGCCGAGTTCGTCGAGAACGCCGCACTCGACGGGTTTCAGCTGGCCATCGTGTCGGGGGCCCTGCGAAGCGAGATCGAGCTAGCTCTGGATCTGGCCGGACTGCGCCCGCATTTCGCCGAGATCGTTGCCGCTGAGGACGTGGGCGTCTGCAAGCCCAACCCGCAGGGGTACAACCGGGCTCGTGAGATGCTCGATCTCGCGCCCCGGCGGTGTGTGGTGGTTGAGGACTCGATTCCCGGCCTCAACGCAGCTCGGGCCGCCGGACTTCGCTGCGCCATGCTCGCCACCTCGCACCCCGAGGATGTGTGCGGAGAGGCCGATGTGGTCTGGCAGGACTTCGTGGGACATGATGCAACCGAGCTTCCCTGGGCTCATGTCTGAGTTCGATCTAACGCTCGACCGGGAACGGCTCGCAGAGATCCGGCACGGTGCCATTCTGGTGACCACGGAGCCGGCCATCTTCCGCGTCCAAGGACCCGGCGCCCTCAGCTGCCTGCAGGGCCTGCTTACCAATGATCTGGTGAAGCCGGGTGACAACAGCCTGGTTTATGGCGCGCTCCTAACTCCAAAGGGAGCGCTGGTCGTGGATTATTGGGTGCTCCGCCAGGCCGACGCGATCACCCTGGTGGCCCCGCGCTCCGGGCATGAAGCTTCCCTTGATCTGTTTCGTCGCCAACTGCCGCCCCGCTTGGCCAAGGTGGTGGATCTCACCGGGCAGTCGCGAGCCGCCTGGTTGGTTGGCGCCCACGGTTTCCAGACCCTGGCCGAATCCGGCGTGGGCATGCCCGAGTCTTCCGGCCGGGTGGCATCGGTCGGAGGTGAGGTGAGTCCGGTTGCTTTGGCACTGGCCCCCGAAGCCGCGCCCTTTGTGGCGCTCGCGGTCGGAGCCGAGCCGGCGGTGGCGGCGCTGAGCTCCCGGCTGGTCTCCGCCGGAGCTCTGCTCGGTGATGAGCGAGATCTCCATGCGGCCAGGATCCTCTGCGGCTGGCCCGCTCTCGGCGCGGAGATCGACGATCGAACCTTGCCCCAGGAAGTTCGCTACGACGAAATCGGGGGGGTCTCCTACACCAAGGGATGCTATACCGGGCAGGAGACCGTCGCCCGCCTGCATTTCCGGGGTCACACCAACCGGGAGCTACGGGGATTGCGCTGGCGCAGGCCGCACCTCCTCGAGAGCCGCACCATCCACAAGGGCGAGCGGGAGGTGGGGAGCGTGCGCTCGACCTTGAGCCTGGAAGACCGCGCGATCGGGTTGGGCCTGATCCGCCGGGAGGTCCGGGTAGGCGAGGAATTGTTGGCCGGAGGTCAACCGGCCACCGTTGTGGCCCTTCCGTTCGGGGCGGAGGACCTCGACGGGTGAGGCCAGGCTACGAAAGAGCCCCGAGCACGGCCCGGGGCTCTACGCGACAAATGGCTTCAGGACCTTACTTCTTTTTGGCCGTGTCCCGAGCCATCGTCGAATCGGAATGGGTCATGCCCATGCCGGTGTCGGACATCGCCGGGGCCATAGCAGACGTATCAGCCGCCGGGGTCGCAGCCCTCTTCTCACAGCCCGCGAGCAGGAGAACCGCGGTCATCGCCAGAATCGTCTTCATCGTCACTCCCTCAGGGTCGGTCGGCGGTAGATGAGCCGGGTCCAAGGCCGTCACTGTCGCCGGGCAGAGACGCGACGCGAAAGTACCTTACAGTTTGGGTTTGTCAAGGGGCAACCGTTCGCAGATTCACAACTAAGTCATTGATATCACCGATTTTACATCTTGCATACCGTTTCCCGCATCTCGAGCGATCCCAGCCATGATCGAGCCACGCACCATAGGTGAACTGAAGAACAGCCGCTGGGCGGAGGCTCCGCTCCGGGGACGCCCCGTCCGAGACGAGATCCGCAGCAACCTGCTCCGGCGGCTGGAGTCAGGAGAGCCGCTCTTTGCCGGAATCGTGGGGTACGAGGACACCATCATCCCCCAGATTATCAACGCGCTTCTGGCCCGCCATCACTTCATCCTCCTCGGCCTCCGCGGACAGGCCAAGAGCCGAATTCTCCGGGAGCTCACCAGTCTCCTGGATGAGCGCATACCGATCATCGCCGGCAGCGAGGTCAACGATGACCCGTTCGCTCCGATCTCGAAGTACGCCCGCGAGCTTCTCGCAGAGTGCGGCGAAGCGACCCCGATCGCGTGGCTCCGCCGGGAGCAGCGATACGTGGAGAAGCTGGCCACCCCCGACGTGACGATTGCGGACCTGATCGGCGACGTCGATCCCATCAAGGCCGCGCGGGGTGGTCACCTGCTCTCCGACGAGCTCACGATGCACTTCGGCCTGCTCCCGCGGGCCAACCGCGGAATTTTTGCCATTAACGAGCTGCCCGATCTGAGCGGGAAGGTACAGGTCGGGCTCTTCAACATCATGCAAGAAGGCGACGTTCAGATCAAAGGCTATCCGGTACGGCTTCCGTTGGACGTGCTCCTCGCGTTCACGGCAAACCCGGAGGACTACACCGCTCGAGGCAAGATCATCACGCCCCTGAAAGACCGGATCGGGTCCGAGGTGATTACGCACTATCCCCGAACCGTCCAGCTCGGCATGGAGATCACCGCGCAGGAGGCCTGGACCCGGCGCGGTGAACTGACGCTCGATATTCCGGACTTCGTCCTGGAAGTGATCGAGCGGGTGGCCTTCGAAGCCCGGGAGGACAAGCGGGTAGATAAGCGCTCCGGAGTGAGTCAGCGCCTCCCCATCAGCACGCTGGAGAATGCGGTGTCCAACGCGGAGCGGCGGACCGTAGCGCTGGGGGAGAGCACCGTGGTGCCGCGAGTCAGCGACATCTACGCCGCAGTTCCGTCGATCACCGGAAAGCTGGAGCTCGAGTATGAGGGTGAGCTGCAGGGAGGAGATA
>DASXRM010000015.1:0-2526 GCA_036506575.1 Gemmatimonadales bacterium
GGACCGACTGGGCGATCCTGGCCTACAACCTCGACACCCTCGCCATCCACACCACCTGACCGGGCCGCGGATCGACGGCAGGCCCCACCCAGGTCACCCTGTCCAGGCCGCCTCATCACCCTCCGTTTATCCGGGGGAAGTGATTAGCAGCGCAGCATCGGCCGGCGATGGGGTGATACCGTTCGACCGAACGAACGCCGGGGTCACGTAGACGCCGCCAAATGCAGAGGAGGCGCCGACAGCCGGGAACTGGCCCGGCGAGGCCACAATCCCCACGATGCCAACGATGGCGAATCTTGGGGGTTTGGCGCTCGGATCGCCGACGATGAACCTGATCTTGCTTCCCACCCGCAGGTCCTGGCGCTCGGCTATGGGAAGGTCGATCATCGCCTCGTCGGGTGCGCGAGGGTCGGCCATACGGCCCGAGATGACCTTGAACCGGTTGAGCTGGAAACCGGCCCGTCCAGAGAGGTCGGTGACAGCCGCCAGTTCCGGGATGGACACCCGGCGGCCGGAAGGCAAAGTGGCCGCATAGGCCGCCACGTCGACGCGGGCCCATTCGAGCACTTCGGGCATCGCCGCCATCTCGGCCAGCGCTTGTTCTGCATCGATGTTCCCGGGAAACCCGCCGGTGAGCAGATCGTAGCCCTTGTGCACCTGGACGAACCTGGGGTAGGCCGTTTCGGTGCGCCGGGCGCCCACGGCGGCGGCCACGGCGGCCCCGCCCCCGAGGCCAATGAGGAGAGCCAGGCCAAGCCACGACCGCCACCGGGCCCGCATCTCCGAGCGAAGCCGCATCCAGACAGCACTCATCTCATTGCGCCCCAAGAAGCAGGATCGGACGACCTGTAACCACCAGCGCGCCCCAACGACCTCCGCCCGTGGACGATGGAGTAGTCCCGCGGCGGTGCCGTGGCCCACAGCCAGACTGCCCACACTTCGGCCCCCCTTCGTCGACAGCCTGCGGCCATTGTTCCCATACCTGCACTGCGTTAGGAAGGTGGCCACCATCCCTCTTGGGGTGGTGCACGCCCCACCCGGACAACCGTTTCGATCTCATCGCGTCTGCGGCAGTAGCCGCCAGGCGCGGCTACCCCGCCCTGGTGGTCTGCCGGCGATGGAGTCCTCGGCGGAGGGAGTTCGGCTTCCCACCCACGGATACGGCTAGGCACGTCTTTCGTACCCGCACAACGACAGAAGCTGGCAGCACAAACCAGAAGGGAACCCAGACGAGGGACTTCGCCAGCGGCCATGGTCGCGACTCCGAACTCAGCAACTCCAGCTAGGCGTCTAGCCCGACGAGCCAGGCTCTCGCCCACCTCGCGCATGAGCACCTGCTGGAGCGAGCCGAAGTCGAGGCGCACGGCCGCTCCCGCAGAAGCAGACTCCGTCAAGGTTCTCTCGGCCACACATGGGAAGGATCCGAAGCGTCCGCAAGAGCCGCAGGCAGGTCGAATGGAAAGCATACCGCTCGCAGTCCCTGGTGGTAGGCTACCGGCCGTGCCCATCAGGGTGATCCTCGCCGAGGACAACTATCTGGTCCGGGAGGGCGTCCGGCGGCTCCTTGAGACCGAGCCCGACCTTGAGCTCGTGGCAGTCTGCCAGGACTACGACTCCCTGCTCGCGGCGATCGCCGCCACCGAGCCCGATGTCGTCCTGACCGATATCCGCATGCCGCCCACGGGAACGAACGAAGGCATCCGGGCGGCGGAGCATCTGCGGGAGGCCCGGCCGGGAGCCGGCGTGGTGCTGCTCAGCCAGTACGACGACCCCGCCTATGCCGTCGCCTTCCTGGAGAAGGGCGCTGCGGGCCGTGCCTACCTACTCAAGGAGCGCGTTTCCGACCTCGACCAGCTCGTGGTCGCGGTGCGGGAGGTGGCTCGGGGCGGGTCGGTGATCGACTCCAAGGTCGTCGACGCACTTGTTGCGGGCCGCGCCCGGGCGGCCCAGTCGCCCCTCGCGCACCTGACGCCCCGCGAGCGCGAGGTCCTCGCCCTGATCGCCGAAGGAAGGAGCAACTCCGCCGTCGCCGACATCCTGTTCCTCTCCGAACGCGCAGTCGAGAAACATATCAACTCGATCTTCGCGAAGCTCGGCCTTCCAGAAGCGCACGAGTCGCACCGGCGCGTGAAGGCCGTCCTCCTCTTCCTCGCGGAGCGCCCCTGACGTCTGGTTCAGCGCTGGCCAAGGATGCGCAGTTCGCATGTGACGGCTCGCGGCGTTTCTCAGGATTGATGCCTTTCGGGCATCTGTCGCTGCTTGCGTCGCTCATGCGAGGCCAAGCCTGGCCGCTGCGCTGGTGGTGCTGGCACTACCCGGCCGGTGGTGGGAGCCGGCTGGGAGCACGTGGGTGGGGTTGGGAGAATGGTGTTCGGATGACCCTAGACGCTGTTTCCGTTCTGATCGTGGACGATCAGGCTCCCTTCCGGAGCGCTGCCCGGGCCGTACTCGCCATGTCACCGGGGTTCCAGCCGGTGGCGGAGGCGGAGTCGGGCGAGGCAGCAGTCGCCGCGGCGACCGAACTCG
>DASXRM010000016.1:0-11781 GCA_036506575.1 Gemmatimonadales bacterium
GGCTCGGACGACGGGTGATTCACCAGCTGCGGGCTTCGCTCGAGCGAGATGCCGGGCTCCAGGCGGCTACCCACCTGCAGGAGGCGGGTTTCGCCGGCGGTGAAGAGCTCTATCGCGCCTTCGCGAGCTGGCTGGCCGATCAGCGAAACGTGGACCAGCCCGCGGACCTGGACGTCCAGTTCCTCAGTGACGCGCTGGCGGAATTTTTCGCCGATCAAGGCTGGGGAAAGCTCAGCGCCACACCTTTAGGGGCAGCGGTGCTGGCGCTGGATTCGAGCGACTGGGCGGAGGCGCTCGACCATCCGCAAGGGGAGTTTCCATCGTGTCATTTGAGCTGCGGACTCCTGGCCGACTTCCTCGGCCGGATCTCCCAAGGTCTGGTAGCCGTGATGGAGGTGGAGTGCCGGTCCCGGGGAGACGCTCGGTGCCGCTTCCTGGCCGGGGCACCCGAAACCCTGAGCATCCTGTACGACCGAATGGCTCAGGGCAGTGGCTACGTGGAGGCGCTCGCAGGAGGGCGGTAGAGCGGTAAGGCGGTAGGGGCGGTAAGGCGGTAGGGGCGGTAAGGCGGTAAGGCGGTAAGGCGCGACGGAAAGACAGAAGCGGAAGGGCGGAAGGAGCGGAAACGTTGTCACCCTGAGCGAAGCGAGGGGGCCGTAACTCAAATCCAGAACGCGACCGATCGTCAAAGCATGGAGTTCTGGCCCCCTCGGTCGCTGCGCTCCCTCAGGGTGACAACCCGCTTGTCAGTTGCCTACCGCCTTACCGCCTTTCCCCCACCGCTTACCGCTCACCGTTCACCGCTCACTGTCCCTTCACCAGCTTGATTCCACCCGATCCAGTCTCGATCGCAATCTTCCCTCGCCCATCGCCGATTCGGCCGGTCATGTGATCTCGGGCGTGGCGGGTCACCGCCACCTCGAAATCGGTCTCGATGTCTCCACTCGAGGTCTCGATATCGACTTCCGCGCCGAGCGTCGGCGGCACCTTCAGCGTGACGTCGCCCGAGCCGGTCTCCACGCTCACATTCCATACCTCGCCGCTGAGATCGGCCGTGACCGCGCCACTTCCGGTTTCGAGCGAGACCTGCGGAGCGGTGAGACTGGTGACCTGGATGTCACCGGAACCGGTGTCAATCGAGAGTTGGCTGCTGCGAAGGTCAGTCGCCGTCACCTCGCCCGATCCGGTTTCGATCGACACCGACTCACCCCGGACATCGGAGAGGGCAACTGCACCAGAACCGGTGTCGACCGACAGATCACCTCGTGACTGAGTTACCTGAACCGCGCCTGAGCCGACGTCGATGTTGAGCTCGCCCCGGGTATGGGAGCTGGTCACCGGCGCAGCCGCGGCGTCGATGGAGAGATCGCCTTCCACATTGCTCACCGCGACCTTGCCGACGGCGAGGTAGAGGAACACCTGTTTACCCGTCGGAATGGTCACCCGAAGATCGGCATGGGCATCGAGGCCTCCTCCCCGAGCGACGATCGTCACCTGGCGTCCTTGCCGCCGCTGTTTCTCCCCGTGGTCATCCGAAAAGGTTCCATCTTCTCGGACCCGCAGTTGGGTGGATGAGCCGTCCGACAGCTGCCCGTACTGGATCCGATCGGCCGGGTAGATTAGCCGCAGCGTCTGACGGCCGTCGATCTCTCCCTTCACCACCTTCAGCTTGCCGGCATCAGCCCCGCCACGGCTTACCTCCGTGGTGACCGCCGGGCCGGTGCCCTGCTCCAGCCGCACCTCGCCGGCCAGGTTGTAAATGGCGACCTCGTCTCCCGCAACGGCATAGCGTTCCGGCTGTTGAGCCAGGAGAGCGGTTGGCAGCAGAACCAACGGGCTAAGCAGAGGCACCGGGATCCAGCGGAGCCGACGAGGTGCGATTGCCTGCATGGAAAGTCGCTCCTTGAGAGGAAACTGCGGGTTAGACGGTCTTTGCGATGGAAAGGTTGCACCGGGTCTGGGCATCGGGGCTGGCGGCTCAGGGAACGCACCGTATAGTAGAAGTCTTGGCACTACGTGTTCGAGCCCCCTTCGACAGGTTTTTTGACCGCTCCCCTCTCGCGGCTTCACACCGCAATGGCAAACCGTTACGCGATCGAGCGCGAGCTCGGCCGCGGCGGGATGGCCACAGTATACCTCGCCCAGGATCTCAAGCACCATCGTCGGGTAGCGCTCAAGGTTCTGCGCCCTGAGCTGACCACCGCGCTGGGGCCCGATCGATTTCTGCGTGAGATCGATATCGCGGCTCAGTTCGTCCACCCGCACATTCTGCCGGTCTTCGACTCCGGCGAGGCGGATGGGTTCCTCTACTACGTCATGCCCTACGTCGTGGGGGAGTCGCTGCGGAGCCGGCTCACCCGAGAGGGTCGACTCGCCATCGAAGTCGCGGTCGAGATCACCTGCGAGGTTGCGGATGCCCTGGCCTACGCGCACAGCCAGGGGATCGTCCACCGAGATATCAAGCCGGAGAACATCCTATTGGAGGAGGGCCACGCCATCGTGGCCGACTTCGGCATTGCTCGGGCCATCAGCGTGGCGGCTTCCGTGGGCGACGACAGGTTGACGTGGGCGGGCCTCATCCTCGGCACGCCATTGTATATGAGTCCCGAGCAGTCAGCCGGCCACCTCGGGCTCGATGGGCGAGCGGACATCTACAGCCTCGGTTGCGTGCTGTACGAGATGCTAACCGGAGAGCCACCCTTTGTCGGCGCTACCCCTCAGGCCGTTGCCGCGCAGCATGCTCAGGATTCGCCAACGCCACTCCGAAAGAAGCGCCCCGAAGTGCCGTCGCAGGTGGAGCAGGCGGTCACGAAATCACTGCACAAGCTGCCCGCCGATCGGTACGCCAACGCAGCAGAGTTTGCGGCCGCCCTACCCCGCCATCCGACACCCCCGGGGGCGGAGACGGGGGCTGGGACGAAACCACGCCACCGGCCGCGGCACATCTCCCGCGCAGGCTGGGCGCTGATCGGGGCCTTCACCCTGGCGAGCGCGCTGACGGCCACCGTGCTCCACCGCCGAAGCACCCCTAGCCTCGACGCGTCGCTCTACCTGGTGCTGCCCTTTCGACACCGGGCGCAATCGGCTCCGGTGCTTCTCAACGGCGATCAATGCGAATCGTTGCTGCACGACGCCTTGGGCCGCTGGGGCGGGGTGCAGATGGTGGATCCACTTTGGGTGACCGATGCCCGTGCTCGCCGCGGAGGCGCGGCAAGCATCGAAGCCGGGCTCGCCATCGCGCGAGAGCGGCGAGCTGGGAGGGTCGTCCTGGGCGAGGTATGGCAGTTCCAGGACACGATCTTTGTGCGGGGACTCCTGTACAATCCGTCCGGCTCGCGACTCATTCGGGAGCAGGCAGTCCGCATCGCACCCGACCTGAGCGACGCACAAGCGCGATTTCAGGAGCTGGCGGATTCGCTGCTGATCGGGGGAGGCGGTGCGAGCGGAACTCCGTCAAGGGCTGGCGGACGGTTGTCGCTTCCAGCATGGCGTGCCTTCCAGGACGGGTACGCGGCACTGCAGCGTTGGGACCTGGATTCGGCCAAGGCTCGGCTGCAGCAGGCCCTCGCCATCGATCCGACCTACGGCATGGCTCAGCTCTGGCTGGCGCAAGTCATGGCCTGGGGGGGTGAGAAGCCGGAATCGTGGAGGAGGTATGCGGCCGGCGCGCTCAACTCGGGCGACAGTCTAACACCCAGGGACCGTAGTCTGGGACAAGGCATGCTTGCCCTGGCCGAGAGCCAATTTCCTGAGGCCTGCGACAAGTTTCGCGCTCTTATCGCGCGGGATTCACTCGATTTCGCCGCCTGGTTCGGCTTGGGCGATTGCCAAGGGCGGGATCCCTTGGTGATGCCGGATTCCCTGAGTCCCTCGCGGTGGCGATTCCGGGGGAGCTATCACGACGCAGTGAATGCGTATCGCCGTGCGCTCGAGATCGTTCCGTCCGTCCACTTGGCTTTTCGGGGTGAGGCATTCACCCGGCTGCCCAGGTTGCTGTACACCGAGTCAAACCAGATCCGGCAGGGCTTTGCTCTCGCGCCGGACACGGTTCGCTTCGGCGCGTTTCCATCGATGACCCATGACACATTGGAGTTCATCCCCCGCCCTATAACGGAGGTCGTTGCCCTCGAGCCGGGAGCGATTCCGGCCACGACGAGCGTGGCGGTCTCCCACAATCGCGAGCTGATGCGGGAGATCGCGACCACCTGGGTGCGGGCCTTTCCCAACCGAGCGGATGCGCACGAGACTCTGGCGCTAGTGCTGGAGACGTTGGGTGAGCTGACGGCTGGGCGCGCGAAAGACCTTTCCGCTCTGAGTGAGATCCGACGCGCACGGGCCACGGCGACTGAGCCGGACCAGACACTCCGGCTGGCAAACATGGAGACCCGGTTTCTGCTCAAGTCGGAGCATATGGCCGCCGCTCGAGCGCTGGCGGATTCGGTGCTTCAGGTCAATCCCAATCCGACGCTGGACGATGCCCGCCAACTGCGCGGGCTAGCCGCTCTGACGGGCCACGTCCATCTTGCGGCTCAGCTGCAGCGGCGCCCAGCAGCCGAGTACACCTTCCTGACACCCGCCTGGGAAGAGGTCAATGTCCCGCTTCCATTGACGGATGCAGCGTTGGGGCTGTTCGCCTACGCCTCGTTCGGAACTCCCATCGATAGTCTGGTCGCCCTGGAGCAGAGGATCGAGCGATTGATTCCCAGCTATGTCGAGTCCGGCATGCGCTCACGCGCGCGCCAGGCCCTGCTCGACATGCCGGCCGTGCTCGCCTTCCCCGAGCGCGGCCTCCGTCCGATGCACCGGCCACGAGCAGGCGGTAACTACCGACTCGAAATGCAGTGGGAACTCGCCAAGGGCGACACCGCGAGACTGCGGGAGCATTTTAAGAAGACTCGTGAAGTCCGGCGACACATTCGACCTGGGGATGTCGCTTTCGACGGAACCTACCACGAGGCGTGGCTGCTGCTGGAGCTGGGCGATACCGCCCAGGCTACGCGGCTATTGGACCTCTCCCTGGACGCACTCCCGACTCTCGGGACCTATTTGCTGGACCAGCTTCCCCAGATTGCAACGCTGGTGCGAGGAATGGCCCTCAGGGCGGAACTGGCGGCCCAAGCCGGCGATTCATCCACCGCCCGCCGGTGGGCTCGAGACGTCACGCTCTTGTGGTCTGGAGCCGACTCCGAGCTCCAACCCACTGTCACGAGGATGCGCATTATCGGGTCAGGTGTTCACTGAATGGCGAATTCTGAGGAGGATCTATGGCATGGATCGCTGGGCAAACCTTCGGAGCCGGGACGCACCTTCTTCTCCTTGGCGTCGCGCTTGGGGCACCTGCCTGTCAACGTTATAAGGGGACACCGGGACCAGGTTTCACGGCGCAGTATGATTCGGTGCCGCCGGATACCCTTCTGGCGTACATCAAGACACTCCAATTCGATGAGCGACCGTGGGCCGGGGACGAACAACGTCTCATGATAGGTAAGTGCCCCTCGGCGTGCACTCACGGGCCGCTGGTGAGGATTGAGCCGGAAAAACATGCACATTGGAACAGCGCCGGCAGCTTGGAGCACGGCCCGGGCCGAATCATTGCGCGCATGATCAACAACGATTCGATCGGATACCCCAAATACAATCTGGCCGCCCACGACACGGTGTACTGGGCTGTCGGCCGGGTCGCTCCGTCCAAGGACTCGGTGGCACGGGGGACCTCGATGTATTTCTCAATACGCGGGCTTCGAGGCTCCAAAGATGCGGTTGTTAAATACGAGACTGCTAAGGTCGAGAAACATTCAGGCGGGTACTACGCTAAGGAGGCCCTCGCCCGGTGGGAATGGAATGATAGCGACGAGACCAAATGGGGCAGCTGTGCAGAAGGCGCCTGTTGCAGGTGACTAACGCGTGATCGAACGCCTTACAACCTCGCCGCGTAATCCGGCCGCATCACCAGCTCGCCACCCTGGATGATCTCCCGGTCCCAGGGCAGGATGATAAAGTTGTCGGTCTGGAAGGCATAGAAGTCCGGGGAATACTCGCCGGTTTTGAACGAGACCGCGCTTTTCACTTCGGCGGGCTTGAGCGCGCGCACCTCACTCAACGCGAGCTTCATGGTGCTCCCGGTATCGCAGGTCTCATCGACGACGAGGACCCGGCGTCCGCGGATGGAGGGGGGCGGACCCGATACCAGCATCGGCTGAGCGCCGGCTTCCTGCCGGGTGACGACCATCGAGCTGAAGTCGCACTGCAGGATGGAAGCAACCACCACGCCGGGAATGACGCCGGCCTTGGCTATGCCGAGGACGATCTCAGGTTGGTACTCCTTGGCCACGTGCAGCGCCAGAGCCCGACAGATTTCACCGAAGAACGGCCAGTCGACCTCGAGCACCCCACGGGGACCGGATGGGGCAGTGCGTCGCATGAAGACCTCCGGGAGACATCCTGACTGGATGGGATAAGCCCGATCCGGCGTTCCGGCTCACCCAACCTACGGCGGTTCGAAGAGCCGGGCAACGGCAGATTTTCCGCGTTGCGGGGCGGTGCGCCCCGGACTATCTTGAGCCTTTCCCAACGTGTTGTGGCCGTTCGACTTTGCTCGGAGACCCCGGCTCGGCATGAGCTTCTGGCAACGCATGTTCGGTAAGGGATCCCGGGAAACGGTGAATCCCCAACGCCTAGACTACCTCAATGAGGGGCTGGCGCTGGAGCGCCAGGGTGACTTCGAGGCGGCACTCACCTCGTACCGGCTTGCGTTCCGGGACAACCCCGCCGATTCGCGCATTCTGCTCAACATGGCGATAGCCTTCACCAAGACCGGGCAGCCGGAAGAAGCGATCCGCCACTACAAGCGTGCGCTCGAGCTGGACGACAGCCTGGGCGGAGCCCACTACGGTGTGGCCTTCCTGCTGCTGAAACGGGGTGACCCGCAGCAGGCCGCCGAGCACCTGCGCGCCTTCCTCGCCCGGCCCCCGAAGGGACCGGACGCGGAACGCTGGGTCCGGCACGCCGAAACCGCTCTTCGCGAGATCGTGAGCAGCCCGACTTCGGGGACGCTGTGAGCCGTTCGGCTCTCCTGATCTCATGGGTGATGGTGTTGGGCTGCAGCGGTCTCACCGAAGGCGCCGGCGGCGTGGTCGGTCTCGAAATCCGGACTCCGGAACTTCGAACCATCGAAGTCGGTGAGGCACTGGCACTCTCGGCGCGGGCACTCGATAAGAATGGTGACAGTGTGGATACGGAGATCACCTGGCGGGCTCCGGACCCCACGCTCACTGTGGATGGCCAGACCGGAGTCATTACCGGGATCTCGCCTGGTACCGGCCGAGTTCAGGCCTTTGCCGGCTCCTTGGCTTCCGCGCTGGTGTCGTTCAACGTCATAGCCAGAGCCGACACGCTCATTCTAATCGGCGACTCCGTAGTCACGGT
Organism: Gemmatimonadales bacterium; assembly: GCA_036506575.1. GTDB lineage: Bacteria > Gemmatimonadota > Gemmatimonadetes > Gemmatimonadales > GWC2-71-9 > CAVVWJ01. Next base: position 7,426 of record DASXRM010000016.1, read on the forward strand.
CGGACCTGGCGTCGCGAGCTCAGCTCCCCTGGTGACGCAGCTGCAAAGCTTCTCCCCTCCCGGGCCTCTTCCTTCATGGCCGGTGATCTATGCCATCACCTCACCCCCCGATGTGGGCGGTCCCCACACGGTTGAGCTTCCCGGCGGTGTGCTGGTGGATACCCTCGTCACTGGCACAGATGGTGCGGTCTCGACCGTGACCCTCAATCGAGTCGACATTGCCCAACCAGACACCGCCATCGTCGAGGTACGCTCCTTCCGCACTCGCGGAGGGACGGTCCCCGGATCCGGGCAGCGTTTCATCGTCATCTTTCAGTAGGGTGGCGCCCACGGCGCGAACCCTGACCGAGCTCTATTTCGGAGCGCTCGAACGCTTTGGCTCCCGGCCTGTGGCTGTCCGGGCCAAGCGCGGCGGGGTCTGGATCGAGTTGAGTTATCGCGAGCTGGCCGACCGGGTTCAGGATTTGAGCCTCGGCCTGCTGGAGCTGGGCATTACCCCCGGCGATCGAGTAGCCATCCTTTCGGAGAATCGGCCGGAGTGGGCCATCGCGGATTACGCCTGCCTCACGGCGGGTTGCACCGATGTTCCCATCTACCCGACCCTGCCCGCCAAGCAGGTTGAGTACAATCTGTGCGACTCGGGCGCGGTTGCCATCTTCGTCTCGACCCGCCAACAACTGGAGAAGGTGAACGGGCTGAGACCCCGGGTTCGCGCGCTGCGTCACGTGATTGCTTTTGACGAAGAGGTCGCCGGCCCAGGCGTACTGAGCCTGGAACAGGTGTATGCCCGGGGGCGGGCGGCCCGATCGCACCGCACCAGCTGGAAGCGGGACGCCCTCGAGGCCAAACCTGACGACCTGGCGACCCTCATCTATACCTCGGGCACTACCGGGGACATGAAAGGAGTGATGCTCACCCACGGCAACATCACTTCGAACGTTACCACCTGTGCCGAGCTCTTTACTTTCACCGAAGCGGACGAGTGCCTGTCCTTCCTGCCGCTCTCCCACATCTTCGAGCGGATGTTCGGTCACTACTCGATGTTCCACGCCGGCGTGCTGATCAACTACGCCGAAAGCGTGGATACGGTGGCGGCCGACATGGAGCGGTGGCGTCCCACATTGATGGCCGCGGTCCCCCGCCTGTACGAGAAGATTTACGGTCGCGTGCTGGAACGGGTTCGTACCGGCTCGGCCCCCAAGCGACGGCTGTTCTCTTGGGCCAAGAGCGTGGGAGAGCGCTGGGTTGAAGACCGGCTTGCCCGCCGACCCGTATCCGCGGTGCTGGCTGCCAAACAATGGCTCGCCGACCGGCTGGTGTTCGCCAAGCTGCGCGCGCGCACCGGGGGAAGACTCCGTTTCTTCATCTCGGGCGGTGCTCCGCTGTCACCCGAGATCGCCCGGTTCTTTCATGCGGCAGGAATGCCGATCCTGGAGGGCTACGGGCTGACTGAAACGTCCCCGGTCATCGCGGTAAACACTTTCCAGAACCTCAAGCTCGGTACCGTGGGCCTGCCGATACCCGGGGTCGAGGTCCGGATCGCGGCCGATGGAGAGATCCTGACCCGGGGCCCCAATGTCATGGTCGGGTATTATCAGAAACCGGAGGCGACGGCTGAGGCGCTGGACGAAGAGGGCTGGTTCCATACCGGAGATATCGGCCTGCTCGACTCCGACGGATTTCTTCGAATAACCGACCGGAAGAAGGACCTCATTGTGACGGCCGGTGGCAAGAACATCGCTCCGCAGCCCATCGAAGGCCTGGCCAAGACGAGTAAGTTCGTCTCCAATGCCGTGGTGGTAGGAGATCGGCGCCGCTTCCCCATCATGCTGGTCGTGCCCAACTTTCAGACTCTGATGGCCTGGGCTGAAAGCCAGGGTATTAGGGCGAGCGATACCGAGGCGCTGCTTGCCTTGCCCGAGGTACAAAACAAGATGGATCGAGAGGTCCGAACCACACTGCGTGACCTCGCGAGATTCGAGGTACCCAAGAAGCTACTGCTCTTGCCCTGTGACTTCAGCGTTGAAGCAGGCGAGCTCACGCCAACCCTCAAGATCAAACGACGGGTAGTGGAGCAGCACCATCGGCCGGCTATCGAAGCGCTCTACGCCGAAGGCTGATCATCGAGCGGCGACCTCACCGCCGTTTGACTCCCACCCATACCCCTCCAGCACTGGCCATGAGGTCGATCGTGTCGGCCGGCGGATCGGCGCCCTCGCCGACCACACGGAGTCCGGGAAGAACCACCCGCGCTGCCTCCCCGACCCAGTACGGATCGTCAGCGTAGGGCCTACCGAGCACAACGCCCCGCATGACCCTCGATTTGAGAGGAATTCGTCCGCCACGGAGCACGCTCAGCGCCGGCGCGTCGGTCACGGCCCGGTCGGGGTTGATCCCGACCAGAGCGACTCCCGGGTTCAGCTCGCCGATCTCCCTCCAGAGCGAGGCGACTGGCCCGACCAGCACAAGGTAACCCCCCGGCCCGTGCAGGCCGGTTAACGCAAGGAGCCCGTCCGCGTCCAAGGCAGTTCCCCGCGAGTCGATTACGTCGGGCGCAGGGCCGGTGTCCAGCACGCCATCCACGATCTCGAACGTTCGACCGCAGACCGGACAGCCGAGCTGGCCGCTGAGCACCGAGCGACCCTCCATCCGATCGGGCAGGAGGACGAGAAAGCTCTCGTCGTGATCCACGGGGCAGCGGAGATGATCGGTAAGCTCGATGAACATGGTAGGTAAGGCGTGAGCTTCTACGGTTTAAAAACCACCCAGCTCAGCTTCCCGGCCTCCACCGTGATTGTCCGAAAAACCTTCTTGCCTTCGATCTCGGTTCCGACGACGTACGTCCCGGGCGGGACGTCTCCCACCGCGAAGTGCTCCCCGTAGAGGGGGTGCGGATGGGCCTTGTCACCGTAGGTCTCGGCAAAGGAGAACGGAGTTTCGGCCGGGTCTCGCTTGACGATCCCGTAGACTCGCGCCTGCGCAACCGGGGCACCCGCGGCGTCGAATACCTGCCCCGCCACGATTCCAGTCCCTGGAAGCGGCTCGATCCATAGCTCCGGATTACTGGTGTAGGGAGGGAAGCGCTGCAAGGAATCCACCACCACCTGGATGGAGTCGATAGGTGAAGCGGAGATTTCGAGATGCAGATGATCGTTGGTGGCCCGGCCGGTGTTCCCCACCCGGGCGATGAGCGCACCCTTGGCGACCCGCTGGCCCAGCTTGGCTTTGAGAGCGGAGTTGTGATAGTACGTCGAGAAGATTCGATATCTCCTGCCGTGGGCGCTGACGGTGGTGTCGTGGCGGATGGTGACGGTGAGCGCTCCCTGCTCTGCGCGTCCGGCGTATACCACCTTACCTGAGCCTATGGCGAACACGGGCGTACCGTCAGGATTGTTGAATTCGACGCCTTGATGTTGCTGAAAATTCCCACCCATGGTCGAGCCGTACCGGTAGGTCTGGTCGATGAAGCTGTTGTCGGTGAGGGCGATCGGCCGGCGGAACCAGGTCGTGAGTGGAGTGCGGGGCGCCTCCGCGGCCGGGGCGGATTGACGGAGGCAGGGCAGCGTGTCAGCGACCGGCCGCAGCCCGCATGGGGTGCCCCGGATTAGCTGCCGCCCGATGAGCAGTGCATTCGCCGGGGGAAAGGCGGCCGCGGTGAGGGGCTGGCTCTCCCAGCCAGTGGCGGTTCGACGGAGCCGCTGGTTTCCCCGCAGGGTGGCAACGAGCCAGCCCCGCCGGTCTGCGGCAACCCGGCGGACATATTCGCTGAGCAGGACTCGGTACACCGTGTCCGCCGGTCCCCGTGCCGGGGGTCCGATCGCGTCGGCCAGCGCGACCCACTTTCCCCCATTGTCCGTCGTCACTTGCAGGCCATCCGCGGTTGCGATCACGGTGGTATCGCCGCGGATGACAATTCCCGAGGGAGCTACATATTGCCACTCGGGGCCCAGCTTCTCGTAGGTCCAGTTCTTCCAGGTGACGCCCCCATCCGTAGAGAGTCCCCAGCCGTTTCCGACGGTTCCGTACCAGATCTCTCCCCGAGGACCGAAGGCCAGGGCATGGACGAAATCCCACGAGATCGACGTGCCGGTGGTATCGTGCCGAATCGATTGCCAGGCGTCGGCTCCAACTGGGAGCCGGTAGATTCCCTTGCCGTAGGTGCCTACCCAGATCGCGCCCTGTGCGTCGCGCGCCACGGCCAGCACGTGCACCCCCCAGCCCGCGCTATCGGGCAATGGCGGTAGAGGCGCCTGGGCGCCGACGGGTGGCGCTAAACCGAAGATCACCACCCGCGCCGCACAACTCAGCCACTGATGAACACGCGCACCCGCTGCGCGGGTACCCGAAACGGATCTG
>DASXRM010000017.1:0-1980 GCA_036506575.1 Gemmatimonadales bacterium
TCTCGAGTTCCGTTGTATGTCACCCTGAGGCCCCCTCGCCTGCGCTTCGCTGCGGCTCAGGGTGACAGCCAGGGATCCGCTCACCGCTCACGCTTTTTGTTTCCCGCTCACGCTTTTTCTTTCCCGCTCACGCTTTTTTAAAGTATGTTCACCCACCTTCACGTTCACTCCCACTTCTCCTTTGGACTCGGCGTCTCCAGTCCTGAGGTGCTCGCCGAGACAGCGGCCGAGCGTGGCTTTCGGGCACTGGCCTGCACCGACACCAACGGTGTCTACGGCGCGGTCGAATTTCAACGCGCCTGTGCCGCCGTGGGCGTGCGCCCCATCCTCGGCGCCCACCTCGTCGCGGACGGACAGGAGGTGGTGGCGCTCGCGGAGAATGAGCGTGGCTGGGGAGCGTTGTGCCGGGTTATTACGGGAATACACTGGCGGACGGGCGGACGGGCGGACGGGCGGACGGATGTACGACTCGACATAGGTACGGCTGGGCGTACGAATGAACGAGATGTTGAGTCTTTGGATCTGTCCGCCTGTCCGCCTGTCCGCCTGTCCGCCTTGATCGCGCACGACCGCGACGGTCTCATCCTCTTCTCCCGCGACACCGGCTTTCTCGAGGAGGCGCTCCGCCTGAGTGGGCCGGAGAACCTCTACGCCGAGCTACGGCCCGGCAGAGGACGCCATGCGGTGCTCGCCACGGCACGCAGGCTTGGCCTCCCTGCCGTCGCGACCACCGGGGTCGTGGCTGCACATCCGGGCGGCTGGAGCCGGCATCGTCTGCTGCGCGCCATCGCGCTGAATACCACCCTCTCGTCGCTTCCATCGGAGGAGGTCTGGCCCCAGCAGGCCTGGCTCCACCCGGGCGATGATCTGGCCCGGCACTTTCCTGATTGTCCCGAGGCGCTGCGGGCGGCGGAGGAGATCGCGGAACGGTGTGTCTATGCCATCCCCATCGGGCAGCGCACGGTACCACCTCGTATTGCCGACACCGGCAGCGCCTTTGCACAGCTTCGGGAGCTGACGTTCGAGGGAGCCCGATGGCGTTATCCGCTCATCACACCCGAGCTGCAGGATCGGCTGGATCTGGAGCTCGGTGTCATCGCCCAGAAGGGATTCGCCGACTATTTCCTCGTGGTGCGAGACATCGTTCAGAACGGGCCGACCCACTGCGGCCGCGGGTCGGTCGCCAACTCGGTGGTGAGCTACTGTCTCGGCATTACCCACGTGGATCCGATCGGATCCAAGCTCGTCTTCGAGCGCTTTCTCAATCTGGAGCGCCGCGATCCACCCGACATCGATCTCGACTTCCCCTGGGACGAGCGCGACAAGGTGCTGGAGTACGTCTTCCGGCATTATCCCCGGCTGCACTCCGCGATGGTGGCCAACCATAACTGCTTTCAGCCCCGCGGCGCACTACGCGAAGTGGCCAAGGTGCACGGGAGGCCGGCCGGCGAGATCAGAGAGGTGACCCGGCGCATCCCTTTCTTCGAGGATGGCGCACGGCGCCTGCCGGAGCTGTTGGCGACTCACCCGAACTTCCAGGGGCTGAATCTGGCTAGCAACTGGCAGGAGTTCGCCCGGATCGCCGAGGGACTGGTTGGAATTCCGCGCCACCTGTCGGTCCATACCGGTGGAGTCGTGATCACGCCGACCCCGCTCACCGACTATGTGCCGGTGGAGCGCGCCGCCAAGACGCTGGACCACAACCCCGATCTGCCGGTCCCAGTCATCCAGTTTGAGAAGGATGGGACGGAAGACGCCGGCCTGGTGAAGATCGATCTGCTGGGCAATCGCTCGCTCGCGGTGATCCGGGATGCCATCGAGGCGGTCCACGGGAATACCAGCCAGCGGATCGATTACACCTCGTCCGCCGCCGGCGAAGACGAAGGGGCCAAGGCGCTGTTTCGCACCGGCAAAACAATGGGCGTGTTCTATACCGAGTCCCCCGCGTCCCGGCTGCTCTGCGCCAAGAGCCGGGCCGAC
>DASXRM010000018.1:0-5101 GCA_036506575.1 Gemmatimonadales bacterium
AACTCCGAGTCGCTGTGGAAGAAATCCATGCGCCGCCGATAGATGGGCGGATCGATCTTCAGTGCCGCACACCCATCCTCGACCACCGCAGCCAGGGCAAGCATGGGCGCGAGAGGCAGCCGTAGTCCGTACCGCTTGCTACCGGTGGCCCGGGTGATCTCGTCCAGCAGCTCGCGGAGGGTGCAGGCCCGGGGTCCGGCGATGATGAGGCCTTCGCCGACGGCCTCCTCCCGGTCGCACGCCTTGAAGAAAGCGGAGACCACGTCGTCCACGTACACCATGTGCCGGCGTCCCTCACCCGGCCCGAACAGCGGGAACCGCCCGCGGCTCACGCCCTTGAAGAGCTTGAGGAGGCGCTGGTCTCGCGGGCCGTACACATCGGCCGGCCGCAACACGACCGCTGGAAGGGCGCACTTCTCGGCAAATTCGCGCACCAGACGCTCGGCCGAGACCTTGGTGCGCTCGTAGATGTTGCCTGGCGCGAGCGGAGAGTCTTCCCGGGTAATCCCCGGGGCGCGGTGGCCGTAGATGCCGATGGTACTGCAGTACACGAAGCGCTCGACCCGCTGCACGCTCGCAGCCTCCAGCAGATGGCGAGTGCCGTCGAGGTTGATCGATTCGAAGAACTCGTCGCTCTTGCCGCCTTCCCGCATTGCCACGGCAAGATGGAACACATGGGTTGCTCCGCGGGTCGCCTGGCGGCAGAGCTCAGGGTCGGTGATGCTGCCCGACAGCACCTCCGCTCCGCTACGGGACAGCAGTTCGGCGTTGGCCTTTTCCTCCGGACGGTCGGTCAGGCCAAGGACCACCACCTGGGCTCCCCGCCGGCGACCCTCCTCCGCCAGATGGGAGCCGATGAAACCGGTACCGCCCGTGACCAGGAGTCTCACCCGAACCGCTCCGCCAGCGCCTTCACGATCCGGCCGCTCGCCTTACCATCACCGTAGGGGTTCACCGCGTTGGCCATCCGTTCGTAGGCAGCTCTCGATGTCAGCAGCTCGGTGGCGACGTTGACGATGCGTTCCCGATCGGTGCCTACCACCACGGCAGTGCCCGCTGCTACTCCTTCGGGACGTTCCGTGACTTCGCGGAGCACGAGCACGGGCTTCCCCAGCGAGGGGGCCTCCTCCTGCACCCCACCACTATCGGTGAGCACCAGGTAGGCCCGATTCATCAGGTGCACGAACTCCAGGTAATCCACCGGCTCGATCAAGTACAACCCCGGTAGATCGCACAGGAGCTGCTCGACCGTTTCCTTGACCTCGGGATTGGGATGAACCGGAAGCACGAACTGGAGATCGGGAAAGCGCTCGGCGAGGTCCCGAATGGCGGCGCAGGTCGACCGCAGCGGCGCCCCGAAGCTCTCGCGCCGGTGAGTGGTGACGAGCACCAGTCGTCGGCGTGGGTCGAGGGAGGCGAGTCGAGGCGATCGGAAGATGTAGCCCTCTCGCACGGTCTGCAGCAGGGCATCGATCACCGTATTTCCGGTGAGATGCACGTCCGCCGCGGGCACTCCTTCCGCCAACAGCGCCGCGCGGGCCTGTTCCGTGGGAGCAAAATGAATCGAGGCAAGCCGGGTAGTCATCACCCGGTTCATCTCTTCGGGAAACGGTTGGTATCTATCGCCGGTGCGTAGCCCCGCTTCGACGTGCCCCGACGGGATCCGCTCCAGATACGCGGCGAAGGCCGCAGCGAAGGTGGTCATGGTATCGCCCTGCACCAGCAGGACGTTGGGGCGGATTTGGCGGAGAAGCGGGGGCAGGCGCTCGAGCACCCGAGCGGTCACTTCGGCCGGCGACTGGCCGGCGGTCATCAGGTCGAGGTCGTGATCCGCCTCGAGGCCGAAGACATCAAGGACCTGGTCCAGCATGGAGCGATGCTGCGCCGAAACGCAGATGACACTCTCGAATTGCTGGGAGGCATTCTGGAGCGCCTGTATGACCGGCGCCATTTTGATCGCCTCCGGGCGGGTCCCGAAGACGCTGAGAACCCGGATCATCGACCGGCTGCGACCGCCCGCAGCTGCTCCGCCATGGTCTGCAGAGTGACAAAGCGGAAGCCGTGCTCCACCACGGCCGCAAAAACCTGGCGCAGTAACCGGTCCCGCACCCCCTCGTAGCAGGGATGCCCATACAGAACGACCGACTCGTGCTCGTCGAGATGCTGACCCAGCAGGCGGAGCACTTCCGGCTCCGGCGTTCCCCGAGCGCCATGGTATTCGAGAAAGGGGATGGTGCGGGGGCCGGAAAGCGTGACCGGGATGGTCCAGTGACCCACGGGCTTGCCAGCTACGGAGGCTCGGCGAGGCGAGCCGCCGATGGCATCGCCATTATAGAGGAAGCCGAGCCGATCGAGGAGAGCCATTACCCGTTCATCGGAGTAGAAACCCGGGGAAGTGAATCCTGCGGGCCTGCCGAAGTGCCGGACGAAATGGCCGTAGGACTGTTCGACATCGGCCTGAAGCGTGCTATCGGGCAGCTCAAAGAAGCGCCGGCTCCAGACGACGTGATCCATGCCGCCGTGGAGACCGAGCTCGTGTCCTTCGGCCTGAAGCGCCTGCAACAGAGGGACGAACGAGAGGCCTACCGGGCGGGATAGCGCGGTCTCGAGGAGGAACCGCGGCCAACCGGTCTTCCTGATGAGGTGCACCGCCTCGCGATCGGCAAGCTTGGCCTTGGAGCGCGCGGTGCCCTGGCCGATCCACTCGAGGAGGTTGGTGGATCGCCCCATGTTCACGAAGAAGGTGTTGGGCACACCGAAGTCGCGGCAGACCGCCCGGATCCGGGGGAGCCCGTCGGTGGCACACACACGATGATCGACGTCCCAGCGGAACGCCAACAGCCGCTCGGTCACCGCGTCATCCGGCTGGCGACTTCACGGTAGATCTCCTCGAACTGCTGCGCGGACCGGTCCCAATCAAACAGACGGAGCGCCCGTTCCCGTCCAGCCTGACCCATGCTGCGCCGGCGCTGGGGATCGGCGAGAAGGGATCCGATCGCCTGGGCGAGGGCCTTGGAATCGCCCCGGGGAACGACCAGGCCGGTCACGCCATGTTCGACCACCTCTGGGAGGCCACCCGCATCGCTGGCAACGACGGCCACCTCGCAACCCATCGCCTCGGCTGCCGGAATCCCGAACCCTTCTTCCAGGGATGGGATGACCGACACCGCGGCCGCCCGATAGTAGGGGGGAAGCTCCACGTTGGGGACCCAGCCGAGAAAGGTGACGTCGGACCCGATGCCGAGCTCGCCGGCCATGCGAATCAATTCGGGGCGCTCGAAGCCGTCCCCCGCCAACACGATCTTGAGATCGGGAAATTGGGGCTTCAACGCCGCGCCGGCCTCGAGGAGGAACCGGATCCCTTTGCGAGGAAAAAGCTGCCTACACGCGAATATCATGTGAGGACCGAACCGCGGATCGCAGCGGCTGCCCTCTTCGCCCGGGCTAAAGCGGCGCAAATCGGTGCCATTGAACACCAACCGGATATGCTCCGCGGGGGCGCCGGCGCGTAGCGCATGCTGCCGGCAGTCTTCCGTGATGGCGGTAAGCGCGCCGGCATGCTGGAGGGTCCAGCGCAAAGCCGGGCGCACGTACCAGCGAGTCGGGAAGTCGTATCCCTGTTCCGGATTCACGTACACGTCGCCACCGTGCATCGTGATGACGCTGGGAAGGTGGAGCTTGCGCGCTGCCACGACGGCGGCTGGGCCGGTCGGAATGGCCCAGTGCGCGTGGATGACATCGGCACCCGCTTCGCGAGCTTCGGCGACAATGGCCCGGTGCTGGGCTTCTACGTAGTGCACCATGACCACCACCCGCGCGAATCTGCCGAGCCAGCTCACCCGGCTCTGCGCCACCCGGCCGTAGGTCAGATCCGGCGGCAGCTCGAGCGGGAACCGCACAACCTTGACGCCATCGAACATGTCCGACCGGGGAAGCGACCGATCACCGGGGGTGACCACGATGACTGAATGGCCCCGACGCACGAGGTGCCGGTTTATGTCGTGGACGTAGGTGGCCTGAGTGTCGTTGGCGTGCTGCGGGTACCAATAGGTGGGACAAATTATACGCAACGGAGTTCCCCGCCCCCCAGATCGACGCGGGGGTATCTGCGGTGCCGCAACCACCACTCCCCCTGCTGTCATAACCCGATTCATTTCACGAGATAGATACTGGGGTAAAGGCTAGAAGAACACACATTAAAGATCAACATTTGTGCCATTTGGAGGGTCTACCATGACGCGAGTTAGCCAGCCCCGGCAAAAACTTGCAGAACCCCCGCAACAGAAATCTGCGGTCCCCGCGCCTCGGATTCCGCTACCAGGCTACCCCCCCAGCAGTCCCCGTACCTTCTGAGCCAGGTCCTCCTGGGTGAACGGCTTGGCAAGGAACGGAGCGCCCGGTTCCAGAAGCCCGCCTTGAAATACCTCCGAGGCAAAGCCTGACATATAAAGGATAGGCTTACCTGGCCAGCGCTGCTCCACCTGGCGGCCCAGCTCCCGGCCGCTCATTCCGGGCATCTTGATATCAGTCAGCACCAGGTGAATGCCACCGGCGTGTTGCTCGATGGTGGCGATGGCCTCCCGACCATGAGTGGCTTCGAGCGCCTGGTAGCCGCTCCAGGTGAGCATACGACTGGCCAGGCGCCGGACCGCCTCCTCATCGTCCACCACCAGCACCGTATAGCCGCCTGGCGGTCGCTCGGCAGATGCCGGGGAGGGTTTGGGCGAGCCCTGCGGCATGGTCATGGGGCGAAACTACCCCTCGGCCACTTCGACCCGCAAGCTCCACACCTGGTGTCTCATACCCGATCCCTCTGCGATTGCGTGATACAGGACCCAAGCCCGCCGCGGAAAATTCTCGAGGCTTCCATCACGGTCACTGCGGCCTGGCGGCAGCGACCGGCACTCCCGCTCCGATCCTCGGAGTGAGTCATGGGTAGCACCCAATCCAGTCAGGACATCTGCCACAAACCTGCGGAGTTCCCGGCTCGAGGTCGGCGGGAGAGGGTCTAGCGCCTTGAAACCATTGATGATGGGGTGTGGCCTAGGACCTGCTTGAGACCCGGTCCTCCCCAATTCGCCCGAAACGTCTTGGAGCTTCG
>DASXRM010000019.1:0-29437 GCA_036506575.1 Gemmatimonadales bacterium
TCTCACCTCTCACCTCTCACCTCTCACCTCTCACCTCTCACCTCTCACCTCTCACCTCTTACATCTTACCTCTCACCTCTCACCTCTTACCTCTTACCTCCCCCCATCTCCACCACCACGCTATCGATCATGGCCAGCATCGTCGCGCTCGGCTCCGCGTGATGATTGGCTTCCACCGAGAAGGTGAGTGCTCTACCACCGCCCAACTCGATATAGCCGGACAAGGAATGCACTCGGGAGATGCTCCCCGTCTTGGCCCGCACCCGTCCGGCGAGCGGAGTCCCCTGAAAGCGGGTCCTCAGCGATCCGACCAGGCCGGCCTGGGGCAGGCCGGCGGCGAAGGTGCTGTACCGGGGGTGACGGCGCATGAAGCGAAGCAGCTGAGTGAAGGCCAGAGGACTCACCAGGTTGCTGCTGGAGAGCCCGGAGCCGTCGCTCAGCGAGAACTGGGTGGAATCCACCCGGACCGAGTCGATCAGAAAACGCCGCTCGACATCGAGACCCTCGGGCCAGGACCCGGCTTTCCCGAACTGCCTGCCCAGCTGTTTCAAGAGCATCTCGGCAAACCAGTTCTGACTGGTGTTCATGATGGGGAAGATCCAATCTCGCAGCGGGCGTGATAGAACCTCCGCTAAGGGGGCGGCGGTGCGCATCCGGGCGTATAGCAGCGAATCGGTGGTGGAGCGGGTGGTTCCCGTGACCGAGATTCCAGCCTCGGCGAGCACCTGGCGCAGCGCTCTGGCGGCGTAAAGATTGGGATCGGGAAGCGCGAACGATTCGGTGCGTGGTGGGTTGTCCAGCGCGACGTTCCCTTCGGCCCAGATCTGTAGGGTTCCTGGTTGGCGAAAGAACCGGTCGCCGACATCCGTGTCGCCGCCAGGTGCCACGGTGACGGTGCGATTCTCGAATCCGATGTCGCCGAGATCGGGGGTCATGGTGATGAGCGCGGGCGCCCCGAGCGTTTGGCCCGGTTGCCAGTCGAAATCCACGCTGTTGTCGTGAAAGCCGAGCCCCGACACGGGGGCGGCATACCACCAGTTCAGGTCGAAGGCCTCCCAATTGGGGTGCACCAGCGTCGGCTCGAAGTAGCTCCCGTCGCCCACGACGTCACCTGCCACGGCCCGGACCCCTTTGGCTCGCAAGGCGTCAACCAGTTGTCGCAGACGAGCGAAGGGATCGGTGTCGCAGACTCCCGCAAGCGTGCTGTCAGTCGCGTAGCATCGCCGGTCAATCGTCGGGTCTCCCCGCCCGTAGAGCACCAGGTCACCCTGAAGCACTCCGCCTACGATAGCGCCACCGTAGAGGCTGGTCTTTACCCGCCAATCGGGCGGGAGGAGCGCTGCCGCCACGGCGCTCACCACCAGCTTCGTATTGCTGGCCGGCACGAAGAGACGGCTCTCGTTTCGGCCGTAGAGGAGGCGGCCACCTTCGTCTATCAGCGCGATGCCCCAGAACTGCCGGTTGAAGGGCGCGGCGTTCAGGCGGGCATCGATGCGGTGCTTGAGGTCCTTTTGGGCAACCGCGGGGACGGAGAGGACGGAGAGGGCGAAGAAGGCGGAGAGGACGGAAAGGGCGGACAGGTATCGCTGAAGTTGCGCCGCTCTCTGGGACATGCGGTTTCCGCCTGCTCCGCCCTCTCCGCCTTCTCCGCCCTTAATCAAACGCCACCCTCGGATCCACTCGGGCATAAAGAATGTCGGTGAGCAGGTTGACGATCACGAAGACCAGACTGAGAAAGAGAATGCTCCCCTGTACCGCGGGGAGGTCACGTTTGTCGATCGCGGTGAGGACATAGCGCCCTACTCCGGGCCAGGAGAAGATCGTCTCGGTCAGAATGGAGCCGGTGAGATAACTGCCGAAATCCAGGCCCAGGACGGTGACGACGGGAAGCAGCGCGTTGCGAAAACCATGAGAGAGCACCACCCGTGTCTCCCACAGTCCCTTGGCACGCGCCGTGCGAACGAAATCGCTTTGCAGCACTTCCTGCATCGCCGCGCGGGTCATGCGCGAGAGGAATGCAACCGAGCGCATTCCCAGTGTAAGCGCCGGCAGCACCAGGTAGACCAGGCCACCCGAGCCGGAAGGTGGCAACCACCTGAGGTTCACCGCAAAGACCAAGATCAGAATCAGGCCTACCCAGTACACCGGAAATGACACTCCAAGGTAGGCGCCGAAGGCGGCCAGCCGGTCGGTCCAGGTGCCGGGCCGCCACGCTCCATAGATCCCGATGCTGATGCCGACAATGGCGGCAAAGAGCATGGCCGCGCCGGCCAGACGAAGGGTGGCGGGGAAGCGCTCGAGCAGGTCTCGGAGGATGGGCCGTCGGGTGATATAGCTAGTGCCGAGGTCACCCCGTACCACGCCGCTTACGTAGTGGGCGAATTGCTGGTGGAGTGGGTCATCCAGACGCAGTTCCGCGCGCAGGCGGGCCAGGGTCTCGGGATCGGCCCGCTCCCCAACCATCGCCTGCACCGGATCACCGGGCGCCACATAGAGGAGCAGGAAGGTAACCAGCAACACGCCGAGCAGCGTGGGAACGAGCAGGAGCAATCGTTGAAGGAGGAACCGATTCACCGAGTCCGCTCTACTTGCATCCAGCGCTGCCCGGTGAAAATCAGAGGCACTCGCCAGCCCTGCATCTCGGGTTTGGCGGCCCAAATCTCGATCGGAAACCAGAGGAAGATCCAGGGGGCCAGCTCGAATACGCGAGCATCGATGTTCCGTGCCAGGCGCGTCTTTTCGGCTTCATCGGTGGTGGCGCGGGCGCGAACGATCATCGAATCCAGGCCGGGATCGGAGAGGAAGGCGTAGTTGCCCCCGGAGCCTTTATTGCGCGAGTGGAAGAGTGGGTAATTGAAGTTCTCCGGGTCCGGGTAATCGGCCCACCAGTCGGTCAGAAAAAGGTCGGCCTCGCCGTTGCGAACCGCGGCGCGCGCGCTCGAGGCATCGCGCTCCACGATCTCCACCCGGACGTTGACGTCGGCCAGAGCCTGTTGGATCGATTGGGCCAGCCGGGCGAGTTCGGCGCGCTGGGTTCGCCAGAGTCTGACAGCGAAACCGTTCGGGTATCCGGCCTCAGCCAGGAGCCGCCTGGCTTCAGCCGGATCATAGGCGTAGGGGGCCCGGGTTGAATCGTAGCCCGCGACCCCCGGCGGCAGGGATCCCGCCGCACGCTTCCCTCTATCGGCAAAGATGGTAGTGAGAAGGGTCGGAACATCCAAGGCATGGTTGAGGGCGCGGCGCACTCGAACGTCCTTGAGCGGACCCCGGGTCGTGTTGATGGCGACATAGTATTCCCGGAGCGCCGGGCGCCGCTGCAGTTCCTTGGCGTGGGTCTCTTCCCAGCGACGGGTTTCCCCGACCGGCACCTCGACGACACTCAGGTGACCGGCTTCGTACTCAGCGGCTTGGGTGAGGGGCTCGGGGATGATCCGGATGCGAAGCGTGTCGGATTTGGGGGCGCCTCCCCAGTACCTCTCGTTCTTGGCGACCACGATCGCGTCGTCGTGAGACCAGGAAACGAACTTCCAGGGACCGCTGCCGTTGGGACGCTGATCGAAATCGGCCGGCGTCGGTGTGGGGACGATCGCCGCCACCGGCATGGCGAGCAGTTTGGGGAAAAGATTGAGCGGCTCTTCCAGAGTGAGCACCACGGTCGAATCGTCTCGCACTGTGATGCCGTCGACCTCCTGGCTTCGCCCGGCGGCGTAGGCCCGGGCGCCTCGGATGGGAAAGAGCGGCCAACTGCGTCCCCCGGTGGTCCCTGGCGCGAGGGCCCGCAACATCGACGCGCGTACGTCGGCCGCTTTGATCGGCCGCCCGTTATGAAAGGTCGCGTTCTGACGAAGGTGGAAGGTATAGGTTCGGCCGGTCGCATCCGTCTCCCAGGCTCGGGCCAACCCCGGACTCAGTTGGGCGTCGGGGTCGAACTGGGTCAGGTTGTCGAAGAGCAGTGAAACGACCTCGCCGGTGGGGACGTCGGTGGAGAGCGCCGGATCCAGCGACCTCGGATCGTAGGTGAAATAGTAGTCGAGGGTTGTCCCTCCGCCCTGATCGGCGCAGGCCGTGAAAGTGAGAGCGGTTGCCAGGAGCAGCAGGCGCATGAGTCGGTCGGGCGGGAGGGCAGGGGATGTAGCGGGGCCACAAAAACTAACCAGACCATCCCGCGCGCGACAGCAAAGCTGCCCCGTTGCCCGGTCGATCCGCTGCCCCGCCTGATGTTGACACCACGGCGTAAGATGGTCAAACTACCGGGCTTACAGCATGCCGTCAATCTGGTCATGGTGGGCCAGCGGGCGTAAACCCTCGTCCTGGAGTGTGGCATTCCCACGCAACTGCCCCGGCACCACCGCCCCGCAGCGACCTGCGGGATTCCGCTCCAGTCCTATCCATCCGGCTACCGATGAGGTCCGCTGGCAGGTTTCTATGGATCCTGGTGCTGTTGGCATCGGCTTCGGTCGCTGCGGCGCAGCAGCCTGCGCGCGTGGTTCGCCAGCTTACCTTCGAAGGCAACAAGGCACTCCCCGATGAGGTCCTCGCGGCGGCCATCGCGACCACCAACTCGAGTTGGTTCGCGCGCAACTTCCTCTTCCGCTGGCTCGGGTTGGGGGCCAAGCGCTACTTCGACGAACAGGAGTTTCGTCGCGACGTGGTGCGGATCAGCGTCCTCTACCGTCGCAGCGGGTATCCCGATGCGGTCATCGACACGCTGGTTCGGCGCACCCCGGAAGACGCTTATATCACCTTCAGGATCCAGGAGGGTGGGCCGATCCTGGTGACCTCGCTCACGATTACCGGCCTGGACTCCCTGCGCGACCGCTTGCGCAAAGGGCTGCTGGTAGATCTGCCCTTGCAACAAGGTGACCCATTCAACCGGTTCGCCATGCAGGCGAGTGCCGACTCGATCAGCCGCCGCCTGCGAGACCGGGGCTACCCATCGGCCGCCGTTTTTACCTCATTCGAGTCCAACCGGCAAGCCAAGACCGCCGCGGTGACATTGGAGACGGCACCCGATGGGCGGGCGGTGATCGGCCGGATCGGTGTGGTCGGAGCGCAACGCGTCGACACGGCGGTGGTGCGCAAGCTGCTCGTGGCCCGGACCGGGCGGCGCTACTCCCTGGAAGAGCTGTTCGAGAGCCAGCGGAACCTCTATGAGTCGGACCTCTTTCGGTTCGCCACCGTCAACATCGATTCCGCCGTCTACCGTCCGGGCGCGGACTCGGTCCCGTTGATAGTGCAAGTCAACGAGAGCAAGCCACGGCGGATCCGAGGCGGGCTGGGCTACGCCACCTACGACTGCTTCCGTGGGTCGCTGGGATGGACCTCGCGGGATTTCCTGGGAGCCGGCCGGGTTCTCGATCTTACCAGCCGGGTCTCCAAGGTCGGAGTGGGGGATCCCGTCGACTGGGGACTGGACCAGAACATTTGCCGGACGTCGCGAGACGACTCGGTCGGCTCGGCCAAGGCCAACTTCTATCTGGGTGCATCGGTTCGCCGGCCTGCCTTTCTCTCCCCGAATAACGCCATCACGGTTTCGGTCTTTACCGAGCGGCGCTCCGAGTACAAGGTCTATCTTCGCCAAGAGACCGGCGCCAGTATAGCGCTCACGCGGACTACTCCCCGCCGACGGAATCCTCTCTCGCTCACATATACCCTGTCCTATGGAAGAACCGAGGCCACCGCGCTGAGCTTCTGTTCCGTCTTCGGGGCGTGTACCAGCGATGTGGTGGCGCCCCTGAGAAAGAACCTGGTGCTGGCGACTCTTACGGCACTGGGCACCTTTCCCCAGGTAAACAGCCCGATCGATCCAACCCGGGGCTCGATCGGGTCCCTGGAAGTCACTCACAGCTCGACGTTCATCGGCTCCTCGAGCCTGCAGCAATTCACCCGATTCGTCGGGGGGATGTCCTGGTACCAGCCGCTCTCTCGGGATGTGGTGCTGAGCTGGCGGTTGCGGGGAGGACTCATTTTCTCCCCTACGCTCGACGTGGCTAATGTGTCGGGTGCGTTCATCCCGCCGGACCAGCGCTTCTACGCCGGGGGCCCCAACGACGTGCGGGGGTTCGAGCGCAACGAGCTCGGGCCGGTGATCTACGTGGTCCGCGCCGGTTTCGCCAACGTTCCCGACTCGGTGCGCGTAGCGGCAACAGGGGGCAATACATTCGTGCTGGGGAATGTGGAAATGCGGGTACCGTCGCCGATATTCAGCTCCCGTCTCCGGCTCGCAACCTTCGTCGATGCGGGAGGTGTTTGGCAGCGGCAAGGTGCGCAGGCGGGGCGGGTGGTCCGGGTGACTCCCGGCGTCGGCATCCGGATAGCCACTCCCCTCGGCCCTGCCCGTCTGGACGTGGCCTACAATCCGTACCGGCTCCAACCAGGCGCGCTCTTTCAGGCCGACAGCTTGGGCAATCTGACGCCGGTTCCGGGAGAGGACGCCTACGTCTTGTCCCGAAATCGGAAGTACACCATTCATATCGCCGTGGGACAGGCGTTCTGATGCGTCGACGGCTCGCGCGATTCCTCTTCGTCTTCCTCGTCGGCACCATCGCCATGGTGCTCGGCGTGGTCACGTCCATGACCCTGACCCCGCCTGGGCGCGATTTGCTGGCCCGCACGGTGTCGCGCATGCTCGACCGCATCGTCATCGGATCAGTCAAGGTGGGAGCGATCTCCGGCTCGTTCCTCTACGATCTCACCCTCGAAAACCTGGTGGTGCGCGATACCAGTGGGGCGCTGCTGGCGGATCTGCCCCGCGCGCGGGTCAGCTACCGTTTGCCGAATCTGATGGCCGGCCAGGTGGTGCTGAGCGGCATACAGTTGGAGCGGCCTACCATTCAGTTGATCAAGCATCGCAACGGGCGGATGAACTACGAGGAGGTGCTCGGCATCGGGAAGGGCTCCAAGGGTGGAAAGTCGCCCCTGGTGGAATTCCATAACGTCCAGATGACCGCGGGAACGCTGCGAATAGCTCTGCCGTGGAACCCTCCTAAATCAGCGATCACCGAGGTCAGCGTCGACTCGGCCCTGCGCGCCGAACGAGCCAAGCCGGGACGCACGATCGAGCAGAGCCCCGAGGGATTGCGCCGGGTCATCCTCCTCTCGGATCTCGCCACCCGAGTCTCCCGTCTCCAGATAGCGACGCCGGACCGGAAGCCCTTCACCATCGACCTCGACTCCCTCGCTACTCGGGTCAACGATCCCGCCATCACCCTGAGGAATGCGGTCGGCCGGGTCCGGATCCGGGGTGACAGTGCGGTCTTCAGTCTGTCGAGCGGCGCCCTGCCCGACACGCGGTTCTCCGGGGGCGGCGCGGTGACCTGGCCTCGCGACACTATCCTGTTCGATTTCCAGGTGATCTCTCCGCACGTCAATCTCGAAGATCTGCACTGGGTCTCGCCCAAGTTTCCCTCGATGACCGGGCGTGGGGTACTTGCTGCCCGATCCGAGACCGGCGCCCGCACGGCCTATGACATCCGCGAGCTGCACCTTCGGGGAGTTCTCGGACAGGTGGATGGCGAGTTGGTCACCATCACGGATAAGCGCCGGGGACTGGGGGTTCGGGACATGAGCGTTCGGCTGGCCAATCTCGACCTCGAGGCCGTCAGGCCTTACCTCGACACGTTGCCGTTCGCGGGCAAAGTAACCGGCAAACTCAGCGGATCGGGATTTCTCAACGCGCTGGACCTGAGTCTGGAATGGGCGTTCACCGATGCGAGCGTACCGGGCAATCCGCTGACGACCATCGCAGGCGAAGGTGGAGTTGGAGCCTCACGCGACAGCGGGTTGACGTTCACCAACTTCGGGGTGCGGCAATCCGACATCGATCTGCGGACGGTGCGCCGCATCGCTCCCGCGGTGATTCTCCCGGGCCGGCTCACCGCCGTCGGCACCCTGAATGGCCCGCTCCGCAACGTCACGTTCGACGGGACCGCGCAACACCAGGACCTCGACCTGCCGCCCAGCCAGCTCGAAGGCACGGTCCATCTGGATACCCGATTTCCCGTGCTGGGACTGGCCACCGATGTCACCCTGGATCCTCTCTCGTTCGAGGGCATCCGGAGAGCGTTTCCCTCTCTGAAAGCCCGGGGCGAGGTGCGGGGACACTTCCGCAGCCAGGGCACCCTGGAACGGCTTGCGGTGGACGCATCCCTCTCCGGACAGATCGGAACCGTGGAGGCCCACGGTTTCGCAACCCTGCAGCCGCCCAGGTGGGGCGCCGAGGACCTGCTGCTACGCTTTTCCAGCCTGGATCTCGCGGCGCTTACCGGCCGAAGAGTTCCTTCCAGCCTTAATGGGGAGCTGTATCTGACCGGCAGGAGCGATACCCTGAATGCGCCCGAGGGCGAGCTTCGGCTGGCTCTCTCGCGAAGCCGGGTGCGGGAATGGACGCTCGACAGCGTCAACACCATCGCCGGATTACACGACAGCGTGATTCGGCTGGACACGGCGTACGCCGTCTGGAAGGGCGCTCGGGTCGGTGGCTCGGGCACCCTCGGCTGGACGGCACCGCATGTCGGCCGTATGGCATTTACCCTGGCCGCCGACAGTCTCATCGCATTCGACTCGCTGCTGCTGGCGACCACAGGGCAGACCCGCGAGGCCTCGCCCGAAAGCCGGCCACTGGGGGGAACCGCTCAGGGCCAGGTGCAGCTCGCGGGGAGTCTCGACACCTTGGACATGAGCGGGGACCTCCTGCTTCAGAACCTGGAGTGGCAGCGGATCAGCTCGCCTCGCGTAACCGGTGCCTTTACCTGGATCGGCGGCCGGCGCCCGCAACTGACCGCATCCATCGGCTCCGACTCCATCGCGGCTCACAAGTGGATCTTCCACCAGGTCGGGAGCCAGGTCCGCGGCTGGGCCGACTCACTGGAGTGGAGCGTCGGTTCAGGCATCGGCACCGCTTCACGGGTCGACGGAGCGGGACGGTGGTGGCGACACGACAGGTCGCAGGTGGCGATGTTCGACAGTCTCGCCTTTGCTCTGCCGGCGCACCGCTATCGGCTCGATCAAAGCTTCGCCGTGACGCTGAGCGACTCCGCCCCGGCGATCAGTCCGCTCACCCTGCGCACCGAGGACGGGTCCGGGATCATTCAGATGGGTGGCCGGATCCCCGCCTCGTCCGAAGGCTCCCTGGTGCTGCGCCTGTTGGGTCTGGACCTGCATGACGTCTATGGCTTTCTCCAACAGGATACTGCCGGCGTGGCCGGGGAAGTGGGGCTCGACCTGCGGGTGGGTGGCACTGCCGAAGCCCCGACCTTCCGGGGAACCACCACCCTGGATGCGGGCAGATTCGGCGATTTTCAAGCTCCGTTTGTCCAGGGGGTGGTCGATTATGCCGGCCGCAGGCTCGAGGCCACCCTCCTTCTCTGGAGGACGGGGGAAAATGTTCTGCAGATCGAGACGAAGCTGCCGTTGGATCTCGCGTTCCGCGGCGCTAAGCAGCGGCAGGTTCAAGGGCCGCTCAGCGTGCACGCCCGCGGCGACAGCGTCGACCTCGGCATCATTGAAGCGTTGACTCCCGGAATCACCGGCGTGCAGGGCATGCTTTCGGTCGATGTCAACGTGGGAGGCACCTGGGAAGCGCCCGAGTTCGCCGGCGGCGCGGCAATCCGGCGCGGTTCGATGGCTGTTCCCGGGCTCGGTGTTCGCTACGAAGGTCTCCAGGGACGCGCCACATTCCACGGCGATTCGCTGGTGCTGAATAACGTGGAGTTGAGGAGCGGCGGCCGCCTGGGCATTTCCGGGTCGATCGAGTTGGTGGACCTGTCGCGCCCGGTGCTGGATCTCGACTTCAGGGCCGATGCCTTTCGGGCGCTGGATGTCCGGAACTTTCTGACCTTCACCGGAACCGGTGGACTTCGGTTGCAGGGTCCGCTCTTTCATTCCACGTTGACCGGCTCCCTGACCGCGAACAGTGGCGTACTCTATTTCGCCGACCTCGTCAGCAAACGGATCATCGACCTGGAGGACCCGACCATTGCCGACCTGGTAGACACCACGCTGCTTCGCCGCGAGAATCTGGGGGCCAAGTTTCAGAATCGGTTCCTCGATTCGCTCACCATCCAAAACCTGCGGGTGCAGCTCGGGTCGGACGCTTGGCTTCGGTCCGCGGAGGCCAATATCCAGTTGGGTGGGGAGGTCCAGATCAGCAAGGCGGCCAAGACCTATACACCTTCGGGCACCCTGGACGCGCTCCGTGGCAGCTACACGCTGAAGATTGGTCCGGTAACCCGGGACTTCACCGTTGAACGGGGGTCGGTGCGGTATTTCGGCGACTTGAACGCGGCGCTCGACATACGTGCGGTCCATGTGGTACGAGCCGTGCGCGGCGAGGAGATTCCGGTGATCGCCAACATCACCGGTACGCTCTACGCGCCGAAGGTCAGCCTGGAGAGCACCTTCAATCCGCCGATTTCGGAGACCGACCTGGTCTCTTATCTGGTCACCGGTTACCCCGCAAATGAGGCGGCCCGGCTGGGGCAGGGCAACGCGCTGGAGACCGGCCTGTCCTACTTCTCCAGTGCCCTCTCGAGTGAGCTGGAGCGGGCCCTCATCCAGGACCTGGGGGTCCCACTCGATCTCATTGAGATTCGTCCCGGAGTGTCTGGTGGGCGCGGGGCCCCGGCGCTCACCCAGCTCGCGGCCGGGTGGCAGCTCGGCAGCAAGACCTTCCTGACCTTGAACGCGGGCTTCTGTCCCGAGAACCTGGGCCAGTTCAGTTACAGCAACCTGGGCGCCAGTCTCGAGTTCCGGTTCAGCCGCGAGTGGAGTCTTCAGACCAGCGTGGAACCAAACCTTCAGTCCTGCCGGAGAGACTTCGGCATCGTCACCACCAATACCTATCAGATCGGCTCCGATATCCGGTGGGAACGGGAGTTTTAAACGTGACCCGTGCGCTGCTGATCGCCAATCCGGCCGCGGCGCGCACGGCACGGGTCTCGGTGAATACGGTCGCGAGCACGCTGCGTGAGGCGGGTTGGGAGGTGGAGGTTCTCGCCACTGGAGGCCCGGGACATGCCCGGGAGTTGGCGGAATACGGCGTGGCGGAAGGGGTGAATGTGGTGACGGTATTTGGAGGTGACGGAACCACGATGCAGGCCGCGGCCGCCCTGGTCGGCACCGACGTCGCTCTGGGTGTGATCCCGGGCGGGACCGGCAATCTCCTCGCCGGGAATCTGCGGATTCCCGCGTCCCCGGGCCGAGCCGCTCGAGCGCTGGTGACTGCTCAGCCACGGCTCTTTGATCTGGGGCGCATGGAGCGGCCCACCGGTCTTCACTACTTCGCGGTCGCCTGCGGAGCGGGTTACGACGCCCGGGTCATGGCGGCCACGCTTTCCGAGCAGAAGAGACGCTGGGGGATGGCCGCGTACGTTGCGACCAGCCTCCGGCTCATTGCCGACATTCAAAGCACCCGCCACGTCATCACCATTGACGGTGTCGAATACGAAGCGCATGCCGCGATGGTTCTGGTGGCCAACTGCGGCGAAGTGATTCCTCCCCTCGTCAGGCTCGGCCCCGGCATTTCGCCCAATGACGGGTTGTTGGACGTGGTGGTCCTGCGGGCCGATAACTTTTCCCAGAGCCTCCGGGCGGTCTGGGACCTGTTGCGGGTCGGCCCCGGAGGGCAGGGCCGGGGTGGGGGCACCTTCGTCGGGCATGCCAGAGGTCGAGAGGTTCGGGTCGAGTCCGAGCGGGTTCAGCCGGTCCAGCTGGATGGCGAGCCGGGTGGAGAGACGCCGTTCACCGCGACCGTCGTGCCGGGGGCGATCCGCATCATGGTGCCGGGGAGCACCCGAGGAGCCATGGCGTAGCAACGGCGAGTGACTAGTTTCTGGTGGGTTCTTCACCACTAGATCCAAGGGATCCTCATGGCCGGCTCGGTCCTGCTGATCGATGACGATGTCGACGTTCTGCGCAGCATCGGGAATTACTTTGAGCGCCTTGGGTATGAGGTGACCCGGGAGCTGAGCGGCGAGGCAGGGCTGGCCACCTTCGATCGGCTGCGGCCGGAAGTCGTCATCCTCGACCTGGGGTTGCCCGGTATGGATGGCATGGAAGTGCTCGAGCATTTGCGGCAACGCGATGCCTCGGTGATCCTCCTGACCGGCCAGACCGACGTTGCGACCGCGGTGCGAGCGATGCAGCTCGGGGCCGAAAACTTCCTGACCAAACCGGTCGACATGGAGCACCTGGCCGCGGCCACCGCGCGAGTGGCGGACAAGGCGCGGCTCCGCCGGATCAATGAGGCGTTGCTGGTGCAGAGCGCGCCCGGCCACGGACTGGATTCGCTGGGAACCTCGTCGGGCATGCAGGACTTCGCGCACCAGGTGGCGCTGCTGGCACAGAGCGAGCGCACCACCGTGCTTCTCAACGGCGAGAGCGGCACCGGCAAAGGCTGGGTCGCGCGCATGATCCACGACCTGAGCCCCCGGGCCAAGGCGCCGTTCGTGGAGGTGAACTGTGCGGGACTCAACGCCACTTTCCTCGACTCTGAGCTCTTCGGACACGAGAAGGGGGCGTTCACTGACGCCAAGGATCGCAAGCAAGGCCTCTTCGAGATCGCGGACCACGGAACCATCTTTCTCGATGAGATCGGAGACCTGGCACCGGAGCTCCAGCCGAAACTGCTCAAGGTCCTCGAGACTAAGACCTTCCGGCGGCTCGGGGGTACCCGCGAGATCACGGTGGACGTGCGCCTGGTGGCAGCTACCAACAAGAATCTTCAGGCCGAAGTCGAGGGAAGCGCCTTTCGCGAAGACCTGTACTATCGTCTGAGCGTCATGCCGCTCACGCTGCCGGCGGTGCGGGACCGATCACGGGAGGACCGGCTGGCCCTGATCACCCGCTTAATGGGCGATCTGCAGGCCGAGCTCCCGGATGGGCCGGCGGCGCTGTCCGCCGAGGTCCTCGAGCGTCTGCTCGCCTATCCCTGGCCTGGCAACGTCCGCGAGATGCGGAACGTCCTCGAGCGAGCGCTCATTCTGGGTCGGGGGCAACCGGCGGTAAGCGTAGAGCATTTGCCGGGGGAGTTTCGCGCCCGTCCCGGTGTCGGCGACCGCCGGCATACCCCTCTGAGCCTGGAAGATCTCGAGCGGCAACACATCGAGCGGACTCTGAAGCACCATACCGGGAACCGGACGCGAGCGGCGATCGAGCTCGGCATCTCTCGCGCCACGCTGATCAACAAGATCAAGCGATACAACCTTACTGCCTGAGCAGCCGATGGCCGAACTCCACGAGTATGATGCCATGACCTGCCGCGCCTGCGGCCGGGAGGAGCGGGCGTCCGAGGGATATCCCTGCACCAAATGCGGCACCTTCATCTGCCTGATCTGCAGCTTCCGCGGGGTCACTCTGTGCAGTGAGTGTGACAAACGTCCTCAGCCGGAAAAGGGCGGCTGAGCAGCCTCTCGCCATGCCTTCCGTCATAGCTCGAGCCGCCGTCGCACCCATTCACGCCCAGCCTACAGTACGTGCGGAACAGGTAAGCCAGCTCATACTCGGCGAGACCGCCTCACTGGTGGAACGCAGCGGCGACTGGCTCCGGGTGTGTACCCATGCGGACGGGTACGATGGTTGGATCAATACCGGCTATCTCAGCGAAGTCGAAGATGCCGCCGCCACCGATTGGCGCTCCCGGGCGAACGGCTGGAGCGAAGGCGCCGTGGTACGGGTTGGCGGCTCCCAGACGGCGCTCCCCCTTCGAGCGCGAGTCGGCTTGCAGGACGACCTGGTCGTCTTGCCAGATGGCCGGCGGGGCCGGGTGACGGAGGGCTGCATTCGGGAGATGAGTCACGTGGTGTCCGCGGCTCGAGCCAAGGCACCCGAGCGCTGGGCCTTCGAGTACTTCAGTGGGAGCCCGTACCAGTGGGGGGGCGTTACTCCCTGGGGAGTGGACTGCTCGGGTCTGGTGCAGACGACCTTTGCGGCTCGTGGAATCGCGCTCCCGCGCGACTCGGCCCAACAGATGTCTCAGGGAACGGTCGTCTCATTGGATGCTATCCAGCCGGGCGACCTGCTCTTCTTTCGCAGTGAGTCGGGCAGCGCCATCACCCATGTCGCCTTTGCCGGGGAGGCCGACACTCTGGTCCACTCCACCCTGGCGTGCGGCGGCATGCTGGTCGAGCCTTGGCCGCCGGGGAGCCGGGCAGCCAGTCTACGGGAGCGGCTTGTCGCGGTTCGTAGATTGGAGGAGAGGTGAGGAAACTCGTCCTCTTCGACATCGATGGCACTATCCTCTTGACCGCCGGCGCTGGGCGCCGTGCCATCATAGCCGCCATAGGTGAGGAGGTTGGAGACCACACCGCCCTGGGCCGGGTGCGTTTCGATGGCAAGACGGATCCACAAATTGTGGCCGAGCTGCTGAAAGCTGCCGGTCAGCGGGACCCGCCGGCTTCGGAGCGGATCAACGCGATCTGCCGGCGCTATGTCGAGCTGCTCGCCCGCGAGCTCGAAGGTCCTACCACTCGTACCACTGTCATGCCCGGCGTACACCGGCTGCTCGAGCGACTGGAAGCGGAGGACGAAGTCCTCCTCGGCTTGCTGACCGGCAACCTGGCCGAGGGAGCCGCGCTGAAGCTGCGGTCGGCGGGCCTCGACCCCTCCCGTTTCCGGGTAGGCGCCTACGGCTCGGATGCCGCCCACCGGCCGGCGTTGCCTCCCATAGCGGCTCAGCGGGCCGCCCCCTATTTCGGCCGGGTGCCCTCTGGAGCCGAGGTCGTCATTATCGGTGATACTCCTGCCGATATTGCCTGCGGCGAGTGCATCAGTGCCAGGGCCGTCGCTGTAGCCACTGGGGGTTACTCCGTCTCCGACCTGATGGCCTGCCGTCCTGATGCGGTATTCGAGGACCTCAGTGACACCGAGCGCGTAATCGACGCCATCCTGCAATGACGGCCGATCCACGAGGATGACTATGCCGCCCACAACGGCCGATGCCTGGATCGTCCCGGAGCTGGGGCCGTCGCTCGGGAGACTCAGCGATCCGCCGGCGAGTCTTTCGGAGCGTGGCGGATTAAATATTGGCTTCGAGGACATCCGCCTGGATTTGGTGACTGGCATTTTCGATGTTGCCGGGGCGGCACGCTCGTTCGCCGCTTCCGGTGATCGACAGGGCGCCATCGCTTCACTCGGGCGAGTGGCCTGGCTGGATATCTGGGAGCGGGCGGTCGCCGCAGCCGCTCAACGCCTGGCCGATGCGGTGAACGCGCATCTGCGTGACGCGGCGGCCGAGTCCCACTTCCCGCCCCGCCGGCTCCCTGAAATTTTGCTGAGTGCCGAAGACGTTCGAGCCATCGGGTCACGTCTGGGCAGTGGCGGAGCGAGCTTCGTCAGTGCCCTTGATGCCCTCGAACAGACGGTGCCCGCCGCGGCTGCTTCCGGTCCCCGCGGCCGCCTTGGTCAAGAAGAGTGGCAGCTCGCCCTGGCTACTGTGGCGCGTCGGCTCGAGTCTGCCTGGCTCGCGCTGGCCGACGCGGCCAGGACAGAACAGGTCCGCTGGAGGGCCGAGATCGAGCGGGTTCGCGCCTGGCGGAGGCGCCGCTGGCCCCTTTGGGTAGTGACTTTGTTTGTGCTTCTGACGGTGACGTACCTTGGTTTGGTGCTGGGGGGGTATCTGCCAGTGCCGACGGTATTGCGTGGACTCGCCGAGCTCTGGTGGTCTCGTCTGTGGTGGTAGTCGGGGTCGGAATCGACCTGGTAGATCTGGAGCGCGTCAGAACGCTCCTGGCAGACAAGGGGCAGCGGGCAATGAGCCGGTTTTTCTCGGATTGCGAGCGCGAATACCTTGCGACCCGACCTGATGCGACCGGCCACGCCGCCGCGCGGATCGCGGCTAAGGAGGCGGTTTACAAGGCACTGCAGGCCTTGCCGGGCGCGCGAGGGGTGGGGTGGCGGGAGATCGAAGTGTCACGCGACGCCGACGGCCGGCCGGCCATACTGCTGCATGGCCTCGCCGCCCGGCTCTCGGAAGAACACGGCGGGCTCCAGATCCAGATCTCACTGACCCATTCGGCCCTCTCCGCCGGAGCTATCGCCATCATTCAGGCGCCGTAGCAGCACTCTTTCAATTCCGACCAGATAACTCTAGTTTGAGTGGTCACCACTCAAACCGGGTGAAAATGATTCTCATCGGCGGCGCAGTACTTCTGGTCGCTACTCTCCTCAGGCCAGCGCAGCAACGAGACAGCGTACCGGACCAGGCTCCGGCAGTCCGGCGTCTGGCCGCTACTGCCCAGCTGGCAGCTCAGGAGTATCGCCTAGGGGTTGCCCATGGCCGGGTGGTGTCGCAGGCGGAGGTAGACGAAGCGCGGCTCTTCCTCAGGGAGTCCCGGCGCTCCGCAGTACTACTCCCCGCTGGCGTGCGGCCGGGCGCGCTTTCCGGGATCGATTCGCTCATTCACATGGTGGACCAGGTGGCGGATCCCGATTCGATGGCCGCGCGGGTGCAACGGCTGGCCGGCTCACTGTCGAGCCACTTCGGCGTCCCGCTCGACGAGATACCGCCAGAAACGCCTTCTTTGGCCCGTGGAGCGGCGGTTTATCAGGCCAACTGCGCATCCTGCCATGGCAGCCTCGGTCGTGGCGACGGCCCCTTGGCCAAAGGACTCGATCCCAAGCCGGCCAATCTTGCAGATGCAGCCTCTCTCAGAGACCAATCTCCCCTCGATTATTACCGTAGGATCACTATCGGCGTGGTGGGAACGGCCATGCCGGCATTCGAGGCCCGCCTCCCCGCCAGCGATCGCTGGGCGGCCGCCCTCTATGCCACACTTCTTCGCTTACCCAAGGGAACCGGTGCAGTGCCTCCGGGGCTGCAGGCCTTTGGCACGACCGGCCGGATGTCCGACGTCGAGCTGCTGGCGGCTCTAGGCACGCCTGACACCTCCCGTACCGCTCTCAGCCGAGTTGCAGCCGTTCGCCGCTTTCAACCTGACGCCTCCGCGAGCGACAATGCGCAGGTGTTCTCCCGGGTCCGCGCCCAGATCGAGTCCACGTACGCCCTGGCCCGCAAGGGCGATACGTCGGCGAGCACCCGCGCTTTCGACGCATACATGACCTTCGAGCAGGTGGAGCGTTCGGTGCGGGCCAAGAACCCTGGCCTGGCCTCGGAGTTGGAGGCGGCGTTCGCTGCGCTGCGCTCCCGGGCAGCCGGTGGCGCTACCGTTTCGGAGCTCGATCACATTCGGAGACAGCTCGACGCCGGCTTGGAGAACGCCGAGCGCACTCTGGGCGATAAACTTTCTCCGGCGAACCTGTTCCTCCAGTCTTTTGTGATCCTGCTCCGGGAGGGTCTGGAAGCAATCCTGCTGGTCGGCGCGTTGATGACCTTTCTGGTGAAGATGGGGGCCGCGCAGCGAAAGCGGGACATCAATGTCGGGGTTGGGGGCGCGGTCATCGCCAGCCTGTTCACCGCCTTTGCGGTGGAAACGATCTTCGAGCTCACGCCTGCCAAGCGAGAGGCGCTCGAGGGGGCGACCATGGTGGTGGCCACGGTCGTGCTCTTCTACGTCAGTTACTGGCTGCTCTCGAAGATGGAGGTGGCGAAGTGGAATCGCTTCGTGAAGGGCAAGATTCAGGATGCACTCACCAGCGGCTCCGGCCTTGCGCTCGCGTCGGTGGCATTCCTGGCGGTATACCGCGAGGGCTTCGAGACGGTACTCTTCTATAAGGCGCTCTTCCTCACCGGCGGATCCAGCGCGGCTACCGCGCCGATTCTTGCCGGAATCCTACTGGGATCGCTGGTCCTGATGGCCATCTATGTCGGGATCAGTCGGTTCGGGCTCCGGCTCCCCCTCAAGCCGTTCTTCGGGGTGACCAGCGCCTTTCTGTACTACATGGCTTTCGTGTTCGGCGGAAAGGGAGTCGCTGAGCTGCAGGAAGGTGGGTTCCTGCCCACGACGATCATCCCTGGCGCTCCCCGCGTGCCGGCCTTGGGCATCTATCCCACCGTCGAGTCTCTTCTGGTTCAGGGGCTGCTGCTGGCCCTGCTGGTGCTGGCACTGGTCTGGACTTTCGCGGTGGAGCCCAGGCGCCAGCGAACCATCCCGCCTGAGCCGCTGCGGCCCATGCCGGACGTACCGGTGACACCTCCGATACCTCAGCAGGCAAGCCTCGAGCTCCTGCGCTCGCTGGAGCGCATGGAAGCCGATCTGGGAGAGATGCGGGCCGAGGTTGAGCGAATGAAGTCGAATCTCACGGAGGCGCCGGAGTCTCGCGCTCGGAAGCGGTAGGTGGAGTTCACCACCGCAGACCTATGTGACGCCTATCCCGAGTGCGTTCAACTCGCCCAGCCGTGGTTCCGCGAGTATGGAGCGGTGACCAAATTTGCCGGGCCGATCGAGACGCTACAGGTGTTCGAGGACAACGCGTTGGTTCGGCAGGCGCTGGAGAGTGAAGGACGGGGCCGGGTGCTGGTGGTGGATGGGGGCGGCTCGCTCCGGTGTGCCCTGGTGGGGGGGCGGCTAGCTTCCCTAGCTCACACCAATGGCTGGGCCGGCGTGCTCATCAACGGCTGCGTGCGCGACTCCGCTGAGCTCAACCAAGTTCTGATCGGCATACGAGCTTTGAATACGACCCCCAGGCGGAGCAGCAAGCAGGGCCTGGGAAACATCGGAGGAAGCGTGAGCTTTGCAGGGGTGGCTTTTACGCGCCGAAGCTTTCTTTACGCCGACAGCGACGGCATTCTCGTGGCCGATCGAGACCTGCTGACGTAGACTTGGACCCCGGACCTACGATAATGCAAACGGCCCGCCGGTTTGGCGGGCCGCTTGCGTAAATGAGTGGTAGATCGCCCCCTGAGTTTACGGAGACGGGCCGAAGTGCCCGCTCCACCCTTCTTCGACCTACCACTTTTAGTTTGAAGTCTCTCGACTCCCTGTTCTCTTTTCAGCAAGGGGAGTGCCATTGCCGCTTTGGGGGCTAACTCCCATGGCATCAACGGGGTGAGTCTGTCGGGTGGGAGGACGTCCGAGTGCAATTTTCGTCTAGAGGCTGTACAGAAGCCCGGGATTCCGCGGTAAGTTATTGCAGATACTAGCGTTGTGGAAACGTCTATATTTTTGACACAGAGGCTCTTCTGCCAGTCTCCAGGTAGGCCCCGGTGTCTGGACTGGAGCCTTTCCGCCAGGCGACTAAGAGGAGAGTACCCAGAGCGACGATGATCACGCTGGTGAGTTGGGCCAAAGTAAACGGTCCCAGGAACCGGTCATCCTTGGCGCGCACGATCTCGACCAGAAACCGCTCCACGCCGGCAAGGACCAGGTATAGACCAAACAGCCAGCCCACCGGGTAGCCCCCCCGACGCAGGGACCAGAGCACGGCAAACGCGATCAACATTGCCGCGACCTCGTAGAGCTGGGTCGGGTGGACCGCGAGGACCGTGGATGGGTCGATACCCTGACCAACCGGTATGCCGAACAGCTGGTGGAGATTTCCGGCGGTGGAGGGAGGTAGTCCCTCAGGGAATTTCACGCCCCAGGGGAGATTGGTGGGGCGTCCGTAGTCGTCATTCACCAGAAAGCACCCAACCCGTCCCAGGGCGTAGGCTGCCGCCAGAGCCGGAGCCGCGATCTGCATGGTCCAGCGCAAGGGAACCCCCAAGCGCCAGCCATTGAGTATCACTGCAATGGCCCCGCCGATGAACCCTCCATACCACACCAGGCCACCTCGGGAGAACAGCGCCCCCGGGTCGCGGGTCAGCGCCACATACCACAGTTTGGCCCCGATGATCCCCCCGATGACCGCAGCCGCCACGATGTCCGCGGCATAATCCTCCCGGAGCTGGTTCTCCCGAAGTTGACGTGCTATGAGCCAGCCCCCCATGAGAAAGGCCACCATCAGCATGAGCCCGTAGCCGGTGACCTCGAGGGGTCCGAGGTGGACAATGAACGGGTATATCGTCATGACTTCGATCCGAAAGAGTGAAGGGCGAGTCCTGGCAGGGGTAGGTCATCCCGCGGTTCGAGCTCCCAGCCGCTCCGTTCGCCCCGAGCGAGCCGCCAGGCTCCCGCGGCGGCGATCATGGCCGCGTTGTCGGTATTGAGCCGGGGTGAAGCTACGCTCAGTCTGGCCCGTCCCGCCAGACGCTCCCGCAGTGCGCTCACCAACGCGCGGTTACACGCCACGCCGCCACCCACCACTGCGACATCGTAGCCTGCTGTCTCGACCGCATGAGCGGTTTTGGCGACCAGCACTTGAATCGCCGCATCCTGAAAGCCCCGCGCCACATCGGCTCGCGAGCCCGGCAGAGATTGCCGCCCACCGGCTGATGGCTCGCTGGCGCGCACCGCGCGCAGCACGGCGGTCTTGAGCCCGCTGAAAGAAAAGGCGTAGCGGTTGGGGCCCTCCCGCTCGAGATCCTGGAGCATGGGAGCGGGGAATCGAAAACGGCCCGGCTCTCCTTCCCGGGCCAGTCGCTCGATGGCCGCGCCCCCGGGATATCCGAGCCCAAGGAGGTTGGCGACCTTGTCGAACGCCTCGCCGGCTGCATCATCGAGGGTCTGTCCCAACAGGCGATAGTCACCCCAAGCCGGCACATCGAGGAGCATCGTGTGTCCACCGCTCACGAGGAGGGCGATGAATGGAGGCTCCAGCTCCGGGTCCTCCAGGGTCGGCGCAAAGAGGTGACCTTCGAGGTGATTGACGCCGATGAATGGCAGGTCGAGGCTGAAGGCAAGCGTCTTCGCATACATGACTCCGACCAGCAACGCGCCCACCAGGCCGGGTCCAGCCGTGACGGCTATGCCTTCCAGCTGCGGGAGATCGATGCCGGCTTCCGTCAAGGTCCGCTCGACCACCGCCCCGATGGCTTGCACGTGGGCCCGGCTGGCGAGCTCGGGCACGACCCCGCCGAAGATGCGGTGCACGTCCTGCGAGAGGATCACCACCGAGGCGAGGGAGGCAGCACCCTCGTCCGACCGCACGATGGCGGCGGAAGTCTCGTCACAGGAGGTCTCGATGCCCAGGATCAACTTGCCCAAACCGGCTACTGCCTGGGCTCATCGAGGAGCCGCTCGATCAGCGCACGATTCACTGGCGAGTTCCAGTCATGGGGGCCGATGATCCGTTTCACGATGATGCCCTCGTGGTTGAGGAGGAAGCTTTCGGGCACACCGGTGGTCTGGTATATCTTGACCACTCGATTGCTGCGATCCTGGAGGAGGTCGAAGCTGAGCCCCAGCTCTCGACCGAACGCCCGTACGTCCTCGGCATCGCCCTCGTCGATGCTGACGGCGGCTATTCTGAATCCCTGCGGGGCCAGAGCCTGGTACGCTTGCTCCATCGCGGGCATCTCGACCCGGCACGGCTCGCACCAGGTTGCCCAGACGTTCACCAGGGTGACGGCGCCCCGATAGTGGTCGCGGAGTGAAACCGAGTCGCCGGTGGCCAGATCAATGGCGCGGAAATCCGGCGCCCGGGCTCCGACCCCCACCTGCTGGACGTCGGGACCGAATCGGGCCAGAATCGTCGCACCGGCCAGCAGACTGGCCAGAACAGCGGCGACGAGAATCCATTGTTTCGACATGCCTATCAAACCCTGACCGAGCAGTGCCGCTTCAGGTCACTCACCGCCTGAGCCGGATCGGCGGCGCCGAAGACCGCAGTCCCGGCGACAAACGTGTCCCCACCCGCTCCCCATGCAGCCCCGATGGTATCGGTGGTGATGCCACCATCCACCTCGAGGGCGGCCCGGGCCCCTCGCCGATCCAGCAGTGCGCGTACCCGGCGGATCTTCTCGGTCGAGTGCGGAAGGTAGCTCTGGCCGCCATAGCCCGGGTTAACCGACATCACGAGCACCAGATCGAGATCGTCGACCACCTCGTCGAGTAGGGTCAGCGGGCTGGACGGGTTCAGGGCCAGGCCGGCGAGCATACCGCGCTCCCGTGCGGCCGCGAGATGCCGTTGAACGTGCACCGTGGCTTCGGGGTGAAAGGTGAAGACGGTGGCGCCGGCGTCGGCGAATTCGGCGATATAGTGCTCCGGACGCTCCACCATCAGGTGAACGTCCAGTGGCCGGTCGGTGAGCCGCCGTAGCGCGCGGACCATGGGGACGCCAAAGGTCAGGTTGGGCACAAAGTGCCCGTCCATCACGTCGACGTGGAGCCACTCCGCTCCGCCGGCCAGCGCTCTCTCGACCTGCTCGCGCAGGCGTCCCAAGTCGGCGCTCAAGACGCTCGGTGCGATCCTGGCAGTCACGGCGACTCACTCTCGGAACCGCGGCTCACGACCAGAGCCACCGCGGCTCCACGTGGTCGGCCTACGCCGGCTGCAGGCCGGGTGGCGAGCACGACCCCCCGTTCCTTACCCGCTGACGTGGAGTCCACCGCTCCCACCCGCACCCCCGCTGCAGCCAGGATCTTGCTGGCCTGCGAAACGTTGAGCCCGATCACATCAGGCACCGCGACGAGGGCTGGACCCGCACTCAGAACAAGCTGCACCACGCTGTTGGGCGGTAGCACGGTACCCGGCGGCGGATCCTGCCAGATGACGGTGCCCGTGGGAAAGGAATCGTTGGGCCGCTCGCCATCGAGCCGGGGGCGAAAGCCGAGCTCGGTGAGCTTCTGCCTGGCCTTCGGCTCCGGCATTTCCAACACCCGGGGAAGAGCATGGTCCTTGCTGAACATAGATCCGGGCGTCAGCCACAGCGCCGAGATGCCATAGCCGAGGATAAAGGTGGCGGCGATGAGGCCCATATCGCGGAGAAAGGCACGCCACTGAGGGGACTGAAAGAGTGGCCCTCCTGAGGTCATGTGGCGCCGGGCTCTCATGCACTCCGCCTGAGACGTGCACCGTACGCCCCATCCATCCGGTGGTGTTGCGGCAGGATCATCAGGTCTCCTTCCGCCGAAAGCAAGGAATCGGGAACGGCTCCTCCGGACTCCCTATGGAACTCCGGGTGACGGACGAGAAACCGCTCTACCTGTGCCCGGTTCTCTTCCGGCTCCAAAGAGCAGGTCGAGTAGACCAGTAGCCCGCCCGGTACCACCGCTTGGGCGGTGCCTTGCAGCAGCTCCGCCTGGACTCGCTGAAGTTGGGCCAACGCCTCGGGGGTCACCCTCCAGCGAGCATCGGGGTGCCGAGCGAAGGTGCCGGTGCCCAGGCAGGGAGCGTCCAGCAGAACGACATCCACCGATCGAACCGGCGGATGTCTGGCGTCGGCAATGACGACATGTTCGCGTCCCCTGCCGGCACGGGCCAGATTTTGGGCTAGCCGCCGCCCCCTGAGCGGGCTGACCTCGCCGGCTACTATCCTCCCTGAACGACGTCCCAGCGCGATGGTCTTTCCGCCTGGGGCGGCACAGGCGTCATAGATGACGGCGTCGGGTGGTGGATCCACGAACCGCGCCAGAAGCGCCTGAGCCGGGTCCTGGACGATGAAATCGCCTTCGCGGTAGCCGGGGAGCTCGCTCGGACGGCGTCGATCCGTGACGACTCCGGCGCCGTGGGCGACGGGCTCCACCACGATCCCCGCGGCCCGCCACCGGGCTTCTAAGCGGTTTAGATCCTCGCGGGCAGGCTGAAGGACGAGCCGCGGCCGCTCGTTGTTCCAGCGTAGCAGGATTTCGGTTTGCTCGGCACCGAATGCCTCGACCCAGCGCCGCACCAGCCAGAGCGGATGCGAGTACTCGGCCGCCAGGGCAGGGACATCGCCATCGTCGCCGGTAGCGGTGGCGACCCCGGAACGGGTGAGGCGGCGCAGCACCGCGTTCACGAATCCCGCTGCCCGGACCCCGCCGGTATCCTTGGCCAGCGCCACGCTGGTATCCACTGCCGCATGCGGGGGCACCCGCTGGAGTGCGGTGAGTTGATAGGCGCCCAGCCTGAGAATGTCCTGCAGATCAACCGCCACGCTCTCCCAACCCCGGGGCACCAGGGGAGCGAGCCGTTGATCCAGAACGGTTCGTTGTCGCAGGACCCCTGCGGCCAGCTCGTGGGCCAGCCGCCGGTCGGGGTCTGCTAACTCCCCGAGGCCTCGATCGAGCGCCGCCTCGAACGGCTTTCCCTCGCGCACCTGCTCCAAGATCGTCAAGGCCGCCCGACGCGACTCGATGCCAGCAGGGCTGTTCATGGCCAAATTCACCACGAAGGCACGAAGAGCCTGCCCCGAGCGGGGCGAGGGGACACGAAGGTCACGAAGGATATTTGTGGTGAAAGAGACAACGATCTATCCCAGCATTCCTCGAGTCGGGCTCGAGGGCATGGCGACCTCGCGCCGGGGCATGCGGCCGGCGAGAAAGGCAAGTCGGCCCGCCTCCACGGCGAGCCGCATGGCCGACGCCATGGCAACCGGGTCGCGGGCCTCCGCCAGGGCAGTGTTCATGAGAATCCCGTCCACCCCTTGCTCCATTGTAAGGCAAGCATCGGAGGCTGTTCCCACCCCGGCATCCACGATCACCGGTACCGACAGCCGGCGCTTGATCGTGCGGATGCCGTAGGGAGTAAGGAGACCCAAGCCACTCCCGATCGGAGATGCCAGGGGCATGACGGCGGCGCACCCGGCGTCTTCTAACCGAAGAGCGGTGACCAGATCATCGTTGGTGTACGCCAGCACCGCGAAGCCCTCACGGACCAACTCGCGGGCAGCGGTCAGCAGGCCGGCGGTGTCGGGAAGCAGGGTCTCACGATCGCCAATCACCTCCAGCTTGATGAATTCATTGAAGCCCGCCTCCCGGGCCAGCCGCGCATAGCGCACCGCCTCATCGGCCGTGTAGCAGCCGGCGGTGTTTGCCAGCAGGAAGTACTGATCCGGCCGCAGGTGGTAAAGGATTCCTTCCGCTTTGGTTCGATCGAGGTCCACCCGGCGGACGGCGACCGTGACGATCTCCGCCCCCGACGCCTCGATGGCGCGCGCCATGTCCGCGTTGTCTCGGTACTTGCCGGTCCCCACCATGAGCCGGGAACGGAAGCTGCGGCCGCCAATGGTCAGGGGGAGGTCGGTGGTGATTTCTGCGGGAACTGTGGTCATACTGAAAAGATAAGCGTAAGCGGTAAGCGGTGAGCGGTAAAATCACCCTCCCCCGACGAAATGGACCAGCTCGACCGCATCGCCATCGGCGAGAGCAGTTGCATCCAGCCGGGGACGCCGGACGATCTCCCGGTTGACCTCGACCACCACTGTGCGGGGGTCGAGGCCCAGGTGGCGCAGCAGATCGGCTACGGTAGCCGGGCCGGGCACCCGCCGGGGCTCGCCGTTGACCATGATCTCGAGCTCGCTCATGGGCCGCCTACCCAGGGGGCCAGCATCGCGAGCGTCGCCGCGGCGGGATCCGGAGCATGCCACAGCGCTCGGATCGCCGCGACCCCATACGCACCCGCTGCTCGCACCTCGAAGGCTCGCGCCGGCGTGATCCCTCCGATGGCGATGACCGGCACTCCCAACGCCGCCGCATCTCGCACCAGATCGAGCCCCGCGCCCGGCCGGCCCGGGTGAGATTCGGTTTTGTATATGTTGCCGACCACCAGAAAATCCGTCCCTTCCTTCACCGCCGAGGCCGCTTCATCCCTGGTGTGCACCGAACGCCCGATCCAGCCATGGATGAGGACTCGCCGAGCATCGGCTGGCGTGATGTCGTCGTTTGCGAGCTGCACCCCTTGAGCTCCGACCGCCGCGGCGATATCGCTGCGACCGCTGACGAACACGGCCGCCTCCGGCGGTCTCGCTAAAGCAACCAGCCGTAGCGCTGCCGCGGTGAGCACCCGTGTGCCGGCGCCCCGGGCCCGAGCGTGCAAGGCTATGGCGGGCCCGGCCGCGGCGATGGCGGCTGCCCTGATACCCAGCTCGGGATCGCCCAGCAACCCAGCGTCGGTGAAGGCGTGCACCCGGGGCAACGGCCTCATTCCAGCCGTTGCCCGGGAGAAATTCCCCGTCCTCGCACCCAGTCTTCCACTGAGAGGCGAGGTTTGCCGGCCGGCTGGACCTCCTTCACAGCGACAGCTCCGCGGGCGGCCGCTACTACCAGGCGGTCCCCGGCAGAAAGAACCGACCCTGGTTCACCTGTGCCTGGGACCTCACGTGCACCGAACAGCTTGACAATGCACCCATTCAGCGTGGTCCACGCGCCCGGGGCCGGATCGAAGGCACGGACCTGCCGAACCAGGTTGGTCGCATCCCGTTGCCAGGCGAGGCGCGCCATCTCCCGATCGATCTTGGGCGCATAGGTGGCGCGGGCATGGTCCTGGGGCTGCGCTCGAACGACACCCCCGGAGATCAGGGACAAGCTTTCAACCAGCGCCATGGCACCGAGGTCCGCCAAGCGTGCCGCGAGAGCTCCGGCGGTCTCCTCGGGACCGATTGCGGTGGGGACCCGGTGAAGGATGGGGCCGCTGTCGAGTCCTTCTTCCATCTGCATGACGCTGATGCCGGTTTCCGTCTCACCGCGCAGAATCGCGTGCTGCACCGGCGCAGCCCCCCGATAACGGGGGAGCAGGGAAGCGTGCACATTGATCATGCCGCGGGGAGGGAGGGAGAGAATCTCGGGCCGGAGAATGTGGCCGTAGGCCACCACAATCCCCAGATCCGGCTCGAGACGGCGCAGGCTGGTAGTGAAGACGTCCCCGACCGGCCGTACTGGCTGAAGAACCGGAATCCCCTCGACTTGAGCGGCGATCTTGACTGGAGGAGGGATCAGTTGGGAGCGGGAACGTCCCTGCGGTTTATCCGGCTGGGTAACCACGCCGGCGATGGTGAAGCGGCCCTTCACCAGCGCCTGTAAGGACGCCACCGCGAAGGTCGGCGTCCCGAAGAAGACGATCCGCATCACTCCGACCGGGCAGATGCCGCCGACACCTCTTTGGTGAAGCCCGTGTCATCCTTATGCTCCCGGCGCCACCGGGCCAGAAGCATCTGGCGCTTGATCAGGCTCAGATGGTCGAGAAAGAGAATGCCGTCGAGATGATCGATCTCATGCTGAATGGCACGCGCCTTGAGCCCGGTCGCTTCCTTCCGGTACGGATTGCCGCCGGCGTCGAGCGCCTCGATCACCACCCGCTCGGGCCGGGAGACGTCGCCGTAGATGTCGGGGATCGAGAGGCAGCCTTCCTCGGCGACGGAGCGTCCCTCGGTCTCGACCACCCGGGGATCCACCATGGCAAAACGGTCGTCGTCGACGTCGACCACGGCCACCCGCCGCGCGATCCCCACCTGATTCGCCGCCAGACCGATCCCCTTTGCGGCGTCCATGGTCTCGAACATGTCATCGATCAACCGTCGGATCTCGTCATCGACGGCTTTCACCTCGGTGCTATGCTGCCTGAGCACCGGGGAACCGAGGAGGTGCAGCGGCAGTACACTCATGCTGGCGGCGGCCCGGGCACGGGGGCATTACTGCCCACCCGGACGATGCGTGAACGCTCGACCACCACCGTCGCGGTCCCACTCTCGAGCGTGACCCGCACCTCCTTGAGACCCTCGCTGTCGATCTCCTTGATATCCCTAACCCGGCCGATGATCCCTCCGCTCGTCATCACCTCGTCGCCCTTCTTGAGCTTGGTCAGGAGCTCGGCATGCCGCTTTCTCGCCTGTCCCGAGGGGCGCAGAATCAAGAAGTAAAACACCAGCCCGATGGCGAGCATCTGCAGCACCAGTACGGACATCCCGCTGCCGGAGCCGCTCTGTAGCATCTCTCAGTCTCCTCGGGCGTAGTAATGGCTGAGCCACTCGCGGCGCCAGCCATCGAACGTGCCGTTCAGGATGTGTGCCCGGGCCTGCTCGCCCAGCCGCACCAGGAATCGAATGTTGTGGATCGAGACCAGGCGTAACCCGAGGATGTCCTCGACCACGAACAGGTGCCGGAGGTATCCCCGCGGATACCTGGTGCACGTCTCGCAATCACAGGTGGGATCGAGCGGCCCGGTCGAATGCTTGAGTGCCGCGCCTCTCACGTTGAGCCGTCCGGTCGGCAGCCAGGCCGTGCCGTGGCGGCCGTTGCGCGTGGCCGCCACGCAGTCGAACAGATCGATCCCTCGAGCGATTCCCTCCAGCAGGTCGGGAGGAAACCCGACCCCCATAAGATAACGGGGGACCTCTACCGGCAGAGCGGGCTCCAACAGCTGGAGAATCCGATGCATCACCGGTTTCGGCTCGCCGACGGAAAGCCCTCCGATCGCGATGCCGGTCCACGGACCGCGTTCGAGAGTGCCCTCGAGAGAGCGCATCCGAAGCTCGTCGTGAACGCCGCCTTGAATGATGGGCCATAATGTTTGGCGGTAAGGCGGTAAGGCGGCAAGGCGGTAGTCGAGCTCTGCTACCGCCGTTCCGCCGTTCCGCCGTTCCGCTCCCACCAGCTCCGCATGCCTTGCCTTACAACGATCCAGCCAACGGAGCGTCCGCTCCATCCCCTCGGCGGCGGCTTCGAACGAGGACTGTCCCGGCACGACGTGATCGAAGGCCATCGCGATGTCGGCGCCCAATTGCCACTGGATCTCGACGGCACGCTCGGGAGTGAGCGTACGCAGCGTGCCGTCGAGGTGACTCTGAAACTCGACGCCGTGCTCCTCGATGCGGCGCAACCCCTCGAGCGAGAACACCTGAAATCCGCCCGAGTCGGTGAGCATCGGCCCATCCCAGGTGGTAAAGCGATGGAGCCCTCCCATTGCCTCAACCACCGTCTCGCCGGGCCTCAAATGCAGATGATAGGTGTTCCCCAGAATGATCTGGGCACCCGCGCGGCGGACATCCACTGCGCTCAGCCCCCGGACCACGGCATGAGTGCCGACCGGCATGAACGCCGGAGTTCTGACCTGGCCATGAGGCAGGGTGAGAGTGCCCGCGCGGGCGGGGCCCGCGTTTCCCTCGACCTGGTACTCGAACATCAAGTCGGTGAGGAGAGGATCCTGTCGATCTGGCGCCGATGCACCAGATCGTGGGCCCCCATGAGCCGGAGGATGTGGCCCACGCTCTCGGGACCACGCTCGCTGTGGAGGCCGACCCGCTCGAGTTGCTGCGGGGTCAATTGCCGCCAGAGGTGAAGATTTGACGTCCGCAAGCCCCGGAGTTGTTCCATTGCGAGGGCGAGCGGCACGTCTCGATAGTGAAACTCACCCGCCCAACGGTCCTGATCATAACCCTGAAGCGCAGGTCGATCTTCCGTAAGAGCCATTCTGGTTCGGAAGCCCGCGACCAGCTCGCTGTCGGCGAGGTGTTGAATCACTTCGATCACCGACCATTTGCCCGGGCTCTCGGGCTGACGGAGCGTCGACTCGGTCAGTCCGCCAATGCGATCCATCAGCCAGGGAAGCAGCTCGCCGAGTACCTCGAGGGGATCCCGGGATCCCAGCAGATCCAGCAGGGCGCGGACGTATCCGGAAGCGGCGGCCGAAGCATTGCCCGCGGGGTTGGAGAAAGTCACGCGGCGCTCCCGGTCAAATGATCACCATCGCGTCGCCATATGAGTAGAAGCGATATCCAGCGGCCACGGCATGGCGATACGCCGCCAGGGTT
>DASXRM010000020.1:0-4124 GCA_036506575.1 Gemmatimonadales bacterium
CTGCTATGGAGTCGTGGAAGACCATCGAGGCCGGATCGAGGTCGACAGCCAGCCGGGACGAGGGTCCATCTTCCGAGTGTTTCTCCCGGTGCATCAATGAAGATCCTCGTAGTCGAAGACGATCGGACGGTCGGCCAGTACGTGAAGCGAGGCTTGGAGGAGCAGCGCTACCACGCCGATCTGGTGGAGGACGGCATGGAAGGGCTCCGGCTGGCCTCCGGGGGAAGATACGATCTGATCGTGCTCGACCTGCGCCTGCCGGAGATGAACGGGCTCGAGGTCCTGAAAATGTTACGGGACCGCGGGAACACAACACCGGTCTTGGTCCTCACGGCGCAGGACGCGGTGGACTTCAAGGTGCAGGCACTCCGCTCGGGGGCGGACGATTACGTGACCAAGCCGTTTGCCTTCGAGGAGCTGTTGGCCCGGGTCGAGGCGCTGGGCCGGCGCCCCAAGCAAATCCGCTCTCCGGTGTTGCGGGTGGGGGACCTGGAGCTCGATATGGAATCCCGCGAGGTGCGGCGTTCCGGCGAGCGGATCGAGCTCACCCCCAAGGAGTACACCGTACTTGAATACCTGATGCGCCATGCCGGTCGGGTCATGTCGCGCACCCTGATCACCGAGTATGCCTGGGATTATCACTTCGATCCAGGCACCAATATCGTGGACGTCGTGATCAACCGCTTGCGCAAGAAGGTCGACTCGGCTCACCCGCACAAGCTGGTGCACACCGTCCGCGGCGTCGGATACGTCGTGAAGTCCTAGATGGCCACCATCCGTCGGCGGCTCACCGTGTGGTATACGGTGGCCCTTGCCGTGACGGTGCTGATGTTCGGGACCGCGTTGTACCTCGAGCGCAGTCAAGCGAGCACCCGGGAGCTGGACCAACGACTCAGCCTCGAAGCCGATCTGGC
The DNA here is from genome assembly GCA_036506575.1 of Gemmatimonadales bacterium. Lineage (GTDB taxonomy): Bacteria > Gemmatimonadota > Gemmatimonadetes > Gemmatimonadales > GWC2-71-9 > CAVVWJ01. Next base: position 915 of record DASXRM010000020.1, read on the forward strand.
CCACCGCTGGCTGACCCAGTCCTACAAAGTTCTCGGCCGAATTGTGACGATGGCCAATCTGAACCCGGCACTCGATCCCGGGATCAGCGCCTATCTCGAGGCCGCCCGCGACTACCTGATCGTGGCCGACACCGCCGGACAGGTGCTGGCGCTCTCGGACGTCACCCGGGCGCTCAACGCTCCCGCCCTCCAGCGGCTCACCGCACCACTGGACACGCTACCTCTCACCCGGCACTCGGGAGTGCTCGCTCTGGGGCCGCCGGTTGGAAGCGTGCGCTATCTGGTGGTGCCGGTGACGAGCGCGGGTCCCGGCATCGGTGGGCTGCTGGTGGCCACCCCACTCAAGCTGGCGTCCTTCGGCCCCGCCGATCTTCTGCAATCCATGCTGCTGATCGGGCCGGTGATTCTCCTCTGCGCCGGCCTGGTCGGCTATTGGCTGGCCGGGACCAGCCTTCGACCGGTACAGGTCATCATGGACGAGGTGGACGCGATCTCCGATGGCACCAGCCTTCACCGCCGCCTGGCCGTGCCCCTCTCGGGGGACGAGATGGCCCGCCTGGCGCTTACGGTGAACGGCATGCTCGCGCGTCTGGAGCAGAGCTTTGCCAGCCTGCATCGCTTCACCGCCGATGCCAGCCACGAGCTCAAGACACCCTTGATGGTGCTCCGCGCCGGGGTGGAGCGAGCCCTGACTCACCCGGCCACGCCCGGCGAGATCCTGCAGTCCCTCGATGAGACCCTGGCTCAGATCAATCAGATGACGGAGATGGTGGAGAACCTGCTCACCCTCGCCCGCGCCGACGAGGGCCGCGCGCCGCTCGCCCTGGAGGAGAGTGACCTGCGGGAGCTGGTCGCCGATGTGGCTGAGACCGCAGGCATGCTGGGCGAAGATCCGGGAGTGACGGCGCTGCACACCATGCCCGACACTCCGGTGCGGCTAGCCGTCGACCGGCATCGGATCCGCGAGATGCTGCTCAACATGGTGACCAACGCCATCAAGTACACGCCCAAAGGCGGAACGGTCACCCTCACTCTCGACGAGGAAGCCGAGTGGATCACGTTCACCGTGCGCGACACCGGGATCGGCATCGCCCCCGGCGACCTACCGCACATCTTCGAGCGGTTCTGGCGTGCCGATCCTGCGCGTTCGCGGACCGGCGCCCGGCCCGGTACCGGATTGGGTCTGGCGATCACCAAGTGGATCGCGGAGGCGCATGGCGGCTCGATCACGGTGCAGAGCCGGCCGGGAAGGGGATCGACTTTTTCGGTTCGCTTGCCAAAAGCGACGGTGCAGGTAACATAGGGCCGTGTGAGTCAGATCACGGGCAAGTACCGCGCTCGCCAGTAGGCTTGTGTCCGACCTGCGGATCGGCTCCGGACCGCTAATGCGGTTGTAATCGAAATGACATCTGCGGGCAAAGAAGATGTTTTCGGCCGGCCTTACTTTCCGGGCACGATCACCCTCCCCCTGGAGGTAGTTGCGTGTTCGAGAACCTGATCGAATCCAAGCAGAAGGGACAGCGGACCCTGGGACAGACGATTCTGTCCTTGCTGGTTCACGGCCTCATCATTGTGGGGGCGGTGAAGGCGACCCAAGGCGTCGCGGAGACCATCAAGAACCGCCCCGTCGATACCACAATGGTTTTCCTGAAGCCACCCGAGCCGCCGAAGCCACCGCCGGAGCAGCCCCCACCCGACGTCGTGGTGGCCGCGAACCCACCGCCGAAGGGGTTCCAGACCGTCGTGGCGCCGACTGACATTCCCAAGGACATTCCGCCCGTCGATCTGAGCCAGAAGCCATTCGATCCTCGCGATTTCACCGGTAAGGGAGTCGAGGGCGGCATCGCCAAGGGCATCGTGGGCGGCACCGGTCCGGTAACCGGCGAGGTGTTCCTGGAGGCGCAGTTGGATGATCCCGTGCAGGTAATCTCTCAGCCGCAGCCGCGCTATCCGCCGGTTCTGGCCAGCGCCGGCATCACCGGCCGGGTCGAGGTGCAGTTCATCGTGGACACCACCGGTCACGTTGAGGTCGCATCCTTCAAGGTCATGAAGACCACGCACCCGGCCTTTGCCGAGCCGACTCACGAGGCCATCCTCAAGAGCATCTTCAAGCCGGCTCGGTTCAAGGGCCGTCCGGTGCGCCAGCTGGTCCAGCAGGCCGTCTCGTTCAAGCAGCAGTAGCTTCGTTCCCCCTGGAGGCTTCACAACATGAGCGTAGATCTACTTCACCTTTGGGCACAGATGGGCGCCTTCGCCAAGGGCATCGTGGTCATCATGGCGATCATGTCCATCTACTCGCTCACCATCGTCATCACCAAGCTGGTCCAGCTCAAGAAGAGCGAGCGTGAGACCCGGAAGTTCGCGCCCCAGTTCTCCCGCGCGATCCAGGAAGAGAACCTGGACCAGGCCATCACCCTCGCCGAGAAGAACAAGAAGAGCCACCTGGCCCGCGTCGTGGGCGAGGCGCTCGCCGAAGTGAAGCCGCTGCTGCGGGACCGGGCGACGATCACCGCGGCGGACATCAATTCCGCCGAGCGCGCGGTCGAGCGGCAGATGCTGATCGTGCTCTCCGAATTCAAGCGCGGCCTCGGGGTGCTGGGTACCGTCGGCTCCACCGCGCCGTTCGTCGGTCTGCTCGGTACCACCATGGGTATCGTGAACGCCTTCGTGGGTATGGCCCAGCAGGGCGCCTCCGGCGGCCTGGCGGGCATCTCGGCCGGTATCGCCGAGGCCCTGATCACCACGGCGTTCGGCCTCATGGTCGCGATCCCGGCCGTATGGGCGTACAACTACTTCACGACCAAGATCGAGAACCTGACCGTCGAAATGACTTACGGCTCCAAGGAGCTGATCGACTATCTCATCAAGAGCGTGGGGAGCGAGTTCGGGCGTTCGATCTTCACCAAGGAATTCCAGGCCCAGAAGGCGGTGACCGGCAGTGGCCATATCCACGGGTAGCGCCGGCCCTTCGGCCGTCAAGGCCGACATCAACGTGACGCCGATGATCGACGTCATGCTGGTGCTGCTGATCATCTTCATGATCGTGACGCCGCTCATCGCCGCTGGGTTCAAGGCCACCCTTCCGAAGGGCAAGAACCTCGATCCCCGGCCCGAGGGCGACAACGAGATCGTGCTGGGCATCGACCAGGCCGGCCGTTACTTCCTCAACGGGCGGCCGCTACCAAGCGGCACACTGGAAGACCAGCTGCG
>DASXRM010000021.1:0-14170 GCA_036506575.1 Gemmatimonadales bacterium
GAGCTCTTCGCCGCGCTCGAGGGCGAACAGCCTGAGCGAGTAAATGACCTCACGCTGCTGGTTCATCACGTCGTCATACTCCAGCAGCCGTTTCCGCTGCTGGAAGTTCTGCAGCTCGACCCGCTTCTGCGCCTGCTCGATTGCCCGAGTTACCAGACCGCCGGTGATGACCTCGCCCTCCTCCGCCCCGCTCTTATCCATCCACCGCGCGATCCGGTCGGACCCGAAAAGCCGCATCAGATCGTCTTCCAGTGAGAGGAAGAAGATCGATTGTCCTGGATCGCCCTGGCGACCGGAGCGGCCGCGAAGCTGCCGGTCGATGCGCCGTGACTCGTGGCGCTCGGTGCCGATGATCTGAAGCCCAGCTTCGGCTTGGGTGAGATCGAGATCCTTGCCGAGTTTGATGTCAGTACCCCGCCCCGCCATGTTGGTGGCGATCGTGATCGCCGCCTTCTGCCCCGCACCCGCCACGATCTCGGCCTCACGCTGGTGGTACTTGGCGTTGAGCACTTCGTGCCTGAGCCCCCGGCGCTTGAGCTGGCGCGAGAGGGTCTCCGAGACATCCACATTGACCGTGCCGATCAGGATCGGCCAGCCGAGCCCGCGCAACCGCTCGACCTCGTCCATGATCGCGTCGTGCTTCTCCTTCCGGGTCTTGTAGATCCGGTCGGCTTGGTCCAGGCGTTTGATGGGCCGATGGGTCGGGATAACGCTCACCTCGAGCCCGTAAATCGAGTAGAACTCGGTCTCCTCGGTCTCCGCCGTACCCGTCATGCCGGCGAGCTTGTCGTACATCCGGAAGTAGTTCTGGATGGTGATGGTGGCGAAGGTCTGGGTCTCGCCTTTGACCTGCACCCCCTCTTTGGCCTCGACAGCCTGATGCAATCCATCGGCCCAGCGCCGGCCGGTCATGACCCGGCCGGTGAACTCGTCCACAATCACCACCTGGCCATCCTGCACCAGATAGTCCACCTCTTTCTCGTACAGCACGTGCGCTTGAAGCAGCTTATGGATGATGTGGAGTTTTTCACTCTTGATCGCGTAATCCGACTCGACCTGCCGCCGCCGTTCGATCCGGTCATGGGGGGTGAGGTCGGGGTCTTTGTCGATTCGGTGGATCTCCTCGGAGATATCCGGCACCAGGAAGAGGCCGGGATCGTTCGGCGACATCGCCTCGGCACCCCGGTCCGTGAGGTGCACCGAGTGCCCCTTCTCATCCAGCACGAAGTACAACGTCTCTTCGAGATCTCGCATCCGCTGCTGCCTCATGGGCAGCTTGCGGTCGGCGATGGCGTCGAGCTCCATCCGCTGGACCATTTGCTTGATCCCGGTCTCGTTCAACATCTTGAGCAGCCGCTTGTTCTTCGGCATTCCCAGCTGGCCCTGATAAAGCTTGAGCGCGGCGTCGTCCCGGGTCTTCGGCTCCGCGAGGAGCCGCTCCGCCTCGGCCAGCAAGGTGTTCACCACGCCGGTCTGCTTGCGTACCAGCTCGGCCACCTGGCGGTCGAACTGGGCGTACTTCTCATCGCTCTCGTTGCCCACCGGACCCGAGATGATGAGCGGAGTCCGCGCCTCGTCGATGAGGATCGAATCGACCTCGTCGATGATGGCATACGCATGCTCCCGCTGTACTCGCTGGTCGAGCGAGAACACCATGTTGTCGCGCAGGTAATCGAAGCCGAACTCGTTGTTGGTGCCGTAAGTGATGTCGGCGAGGTAGGCGGCCCGGCGTTCCTGGGACGAGGGCTCGGTGTCGTCGAGGCAGCCCACTGTCAGGCCAAGGTACTTGAAGACGTGCCCCATCCACTGCGAGTCCCGGCGCGCCAGGTAGTTGTTGACCGTAACCAGGTGAGCGCCCCGGCCGGCCAGCGCGTTCAGATACAGCGGCAGGGTGGCAACCAGGGTCTTGCCCTCACCGGTCGCCATCTCGGCGATCCTGCCTTGGTGCAGGACGACGCCGCCGATAAGCTGCACGTCGTACGGCACCATGTCCCAGACGATTTCGTGCCCGGTGACCTGTAGCGTGGTGCCGAGCAGCCGGCGGCAGGCCTCGCGGACGGTGGCGAAGGCCTCGGGCAGGAGCTCATTCAGTCCGTCGGCGAGCTCTTTCTTGTACTGCCTTTCCAGCTCGTGGAAGCGGCCCTCGAGCCGGTCGCGCTCCACCGGGTCGGCGCAGCCGTGCTTGGCTTCCCGTACCTGGTCGAGCTCGGCCTTGAGCGGGCCGGTTCGCTCTGCCAGACGCTCCCGAAATAGCCCGGTCTGGGCCTTCAACTCGGCCTCGCTCAGCCCCTGGAGCCGCTCCTCGTGAGCATGGATCTGCTCCACAATCGGCTGAATGCGCTTGCGCTCCCGGTCGAACCGCGAACCGAAGACCGCTGTCATTAATGTCTTGATCATTCTGGGTCCAAATATAACCGGTGTCTTGCGATGTACTCCGCGACCGGATCGGGAACCCAATACCGAATCGGCTCTTTTCGGGCGACTCGCCGGCGTATTTCCGTCGCTGAAATATCGATCGCGGGCACCTCGATGGTCTGCGTGATCCAGGGCGAGCGGGGAACCGTCGATCCAGGCCGGGCAAATACCACCACCCGGGCCAACTCGGGGATCCGTGCGGCCTCACGCCAGGCGTGCAGTTCAGCGGCGGCATCGGCACCGAGCAGCAGAATGAACCCAGGCCCGGGCTCCCGGTCCCGCAGCTGCTGCAAGGTATGCACGGTGTAGGACGGACCAGGTCGGTCCAATTCGCTGGTCTCCACCGCAAAGCGAGGCATGCCCGAGATGGCGAGCGACAACATAGCGGCCCGGTGCTCCGGAGCGGCACGATGGCGACCTTGCTTGAACGGCTGTTCGCGGGCGGGGAGGAAACGGAGCACCTCGAGGTCGAGCTTCTCCGCCGCAATCAGTCCGACGATCAGATGTCCGTGATGAACCGGGTCGAACGATCCGCCGAATAGGCCGATCATCCGGCGATCAGGCACCGGCAGGGCTGGCGGGACAGACCTCGCCGACTCGGGGAGCTCGGGGATGAAATCGGCGGATATAGCCGCAGGTCTCCTGGACATCCTCGCGGTAGCCCAGAGCCTTGTAGGCCTGGACCAGCTTGATCAACGCGGCGGGAACGACGCCGGTCTTGGGATAGGTGGCGACCAGATCCTTGAGGTATAGGATCGCCGAGTCGTAGGCCTTCAATCGATAGTAGAATAAGGCGGCCTTGTACGCCTTGTAGGCAAACCGCTCGTTCAGCTCGCTTATGCGTAGTTGGGCCCGCTTGGCCGCGCTGCTGCCGGCATAGCGGTTCAACAGCTCCTGATAGGTAGAGAGCGCGGTCTGACCGTAGGTGGGATCGAGCTCCGGCCGGCGCCAAAGATCGGAGTAGACGTCGCCCAGCCGGAGCAGCGCCTCGGGCGCGATGGGGTCGTTGGGAGTCTCGTCCGACGCTTTGCGGAATTCGCGCGCCGCCTCGAGTTGCCTCCCCTGAGCGAACAGGGCCTCACCCAGGTAGAAATGGGCCCGCGCGATACGCGGGTCCCCGGGAGAAAACTCGAGCACAGCGCGGTTGATTAGCTTCTCGGCCTCGCCCCACTTGCCGTGACGCACCGACTGCTCGGCGTGGCGCCACACGGAATCGATGGCCGCCGCGCTGGCGCCGGCCGCCGAGACCGGAGCAGGAGATGCGGCCCGCGTATCTGCTCCCCGGTTCCCACCACAGCCCACCACGAACGCCAGGGCACAGAGCAGTGACCGATGGGTCATCGGAGAATCGTGCGAGGCGAGTCACCCGGCGAGCGAGCGCGAAGCTCTTCGAGACGATCCTTGGCCATCCGGCTGGTGGAGTCGCTCTGGACCGGGTCGGACGCGACCGCCTGGAAGGCCAGTGCTCCAGCAAGCGTATCGCCGAGGCGGACCCGCGCGTCTCCATAGCCCACCAGGGCTCGTCTTCCGACCGGCGTCCCGGAATCGATTTGTATTGCGGCAGCAAACCACAGAGCCGCATCCTGGGGCCTTCCCGCTGCCTCGGCGCGAAGTCCGAGCGCCAACGAGCAGCCCGCGACACCGTCTTCGGCTCTGGTGCGCAGCGCCGTCAGTCGGGTTCTCCGGACGGTGGCTTGGAAGAGAGGCAGAGCCTGGTCGCATCCGGAGGTTTCCCGAAGCGCGGCAGCGTATACCAAGAGAAGTGAGTCTACCGTTTCGGCGTCGGGAGCGGTGGCGATCGCCGCGGGCAGCACACCCACCAGGTCGTTCGCTTCGGCTCCGGGCCGGCGGATCACCGCCAGCGCGTAGCGTCCGATGGAGCGATTGGGGGCGATCATTCCCAGGCCGATGACCGCCGCCTCGAGCCTCTTCCCGTCTCCGGCCCGGTCGGCTGCCCGGGCAACCGCCTCGAGACCCTCGGCGGCCTCCTCGGCCCGGGTGGGGTCTTCGGCCGCAAGGCGAAGGTACGCGTCGGACGCGACCTCCAGATTACCGGTGCGGAGGGCCGCGGCTCCGGCCTTGGCCCATATCCGCGCATCAGGATCCTTGGCCACCGCCGCGCGATACTCCGCCAGCGCCTCACTGTAGCGGGCCGCGCCGTACTCCTGGTCCCCCCGACGTTCGCGATCCCTGGCCTGGCCGCACCCGCAGATGGCGACCGCTCCGAGTAGCGCTCCAAGCACCGGGATGCGACCTGAGCTCACTGTCCAGCCCGAGTGAGCATCGCGAGATACGCCTCGACTCGGGCGTTCTCTGGACGCCGAGCCAGACAGGCCTGCCACACGTCACGGGCGCCACCCGCGTCCCCCGACAGATAGTGAGCGAGCCCCAACGCAGCCTCGGCATCTATAAAGCCCGGGTGGGCTCGCAGAACCTCCTCCAGCTCCTCCCGTGCTTCCAGGGGCCGGCCGGCCTCGAGGAGCAAGCGGGCCATCCGATACCGTAGGTCGTGAAACTCAGGCCCGAGCTCGAGAGCACGTCGGTACTGCTCGATAGCGCGGTCGAGCGCACCCGCGCCGGCGTAGCTTTCGGCCAAGTCGGCATGCCGGTTGGCCAACTGGGCCGCAATAGGAACCGGCAGGCCAGCCGTGGGCTTCGCGAGATTTGCCGCCGCCAGAGTGAAGGCTTCCTCGGCCTCATCGGTGCGACCCAACTCGTTGAGCACCAGCCCGCGGTGGATCAGGGCCTCCACGTATCTGGGATTCAGCTCGAGCGCGCGCTCCAGCTCATTCAGGGCGCGTTGCGCCTGGCCCAGGAGCGAGAGGGAGACCCCGAGAAGGTGGTGGACATCGGCGAAGGCGCGCCCCGAGTCGATGACCGATTCGAGCAGGTGGACGGCACCATAGTAGTCCTGCACCACGAATCGCTCCCGGGCTCGCGCCAACAGGAGCTCAGTCTGCCCGGCCATAGGCCTCCCTGAACCATCGAACGAAGCAACGAACACCCTCGGGAAACGATGTCTTCGGCTGATAGCCGAGCACCGCGCTCGATTTGGTCAGATCGGCGGCGGTCTGCTGCACATCGCCCGGCTGCATCGGCGCCCATTCCACTTTGGGGTCCACCCCCACCGCCCGCGCGATCTCGGCGACCATGGCCTCGGTCGCGATCGGATGGTTTCCGCCGAGATTGAAGATTTCTACCCCGACCGGAGCCGTCGCGGTCCAGGCCACTGCTGCCAAAACGCCGGCGACGATGTCGTCGCAGTATGTGTAATCGCGGGCTTGGGTGCCGTCGCCGAAGAGAGTCAGGGTGCGCCCCTCAACCATCTTACGGGTGAAGGCGTGAATTGCCAGATCGGGACGCTGCCTCGGCCCGTAGACGGTAAACAATCGAAGCGATGCCGTCCGGAAGCCATAGATGGGAGCCACTGACCCGAGGAGGAGCTCTCCCGCTCTTTTGGTAGCGGCATACGGGGAGACCGGCACCACCGCGGCGGCATCCTCCCGGAACGGCACGGGGGTGCTGTCGCCGTACACGGAGGAGGAGGAGCCGAAGACGATGCGGGACACTCCTGCCTGCCGGGCCGCCTCGGCGATGGCGGCCGTGCCGGCGACATTCGTGCGCGCGTAGCCGACCGGATCCGCGAAAGAGGGCCGCACGCCCGCCTTGGCCGCGAGATGGACTATGACGGTATCCGGCGTGAGCAGCGCCCGCATGGCCGGGACCTCGAGGAGGTCCAGCTCCCGAAAGGAAAACCCCGGCATCCGCCCGATCTCGGCCAGATTGCGCTCCTTCATGGAGCGCGGATAGAACGGGTCGAAGTTGTCTACTCCAATGACTTCGTCACCTTGGCCAGCGAGCGCCTGGACGACATGCGATCCGATGAAACCGGCGGCGCCCGTGACCAGAACCCGACTCACCTGCGGCCCCGGCCAATCCCATGATACTCGAATCCGAGCGCGGCCATGCGGTCAGGATCGTAGAGGTTACGGCCATCGATGAGGAGCGGTCTCCGAACCAACTTCCGCACTCGCTCGAAGTCCGGATTGCGGTACACCAGCCACTCGGTCATGACCAGGAGCGCATCGACACCGTGGGCTGCGCTGTACGGATCGGCGGCATACATCACCCGGTCTCCGAAGATCGTGCGGGCGGAGTCGGTGGCCTTGGGGTCGTGAGTCTGAACCCGGGCGCCCGCATCCAGCAGGCCTGCGACTACTGGAATAGCGGGGCTTTCGCGCATGTCGTCCGTTTCAGCCTTGAACGCGAGTCCCCAGATGCCTACGCTCTTCCCGCTCAGATCCTGGCCCAGATAGCGCAGCACCTTCTGCAACACGACCTGTTTCTGGCACTCGTTGACCTGCTCGACTGCCTTGAGCACATCGAGGGAAAGGCCCAAATCCTCGGAGGTCCGGATCAACGCCTTGACGTCCTTGGGAAAGCAGGACCCGCCGTACCCAGGACCCGGATAGAGGAACGCGCGCCCGATCCGCTGATCCGATCCGATTCCAAGCCGGACGTGATTGACGTCCGCGCCGACCAGCTCGCAGAACAAGGCCATCTGGTTCATGAACGAGATGCGGGTCGCCAACATGGCGTTGGCGGCGTATTTGGTGACTTCGGCCGACGCGATATCCATGAAGAGGATCCGATTCCCGCCCTGGCGGGTGAACGGTGCGTACAGCTCTCCCATGACCTCCTTAGCCTCATCGTTATCGACGCCGATGACCACCCGGTCGGGCTTCATGAAATCCTCGATCGCCGCCCCTTCCTTCAGGAACTCCGGGTTGGAGCAGACGGAAAACGGGATTTCGGTTTCGGAGCGGACGGCGGCGCGGACCTTCTCTGCTGTCCCCACCGGGACGGTCGACTTGGTGACGACCACCTTAGGCTGGTTCATGTGGCGACCAACCGCGTGGGCCACGCTCAGGACGTGGCTCAGGTCGGCCGATCCGTCCTCGCCCGGCGGCGTGCCGACCGCGATGAAGATGACCCGAGAGCTCCGGACCGCGGAGCTGAGGTCGGTAGTGAATGTGAGCCGCCCCTCGTCCTGATTGCGCTTGACCATCGGCTCGAGACCCGGCTCATAAATCGGAATCTCGTTCCGTTGTAGCCGCGCGATCTTCTCCGCATCCACGTCGACACAGGTCACGTCGTTGCCCGTCTCCGCCAGGCAGGCCCCAGCCACCAAGCCGACGTAGCCGCTTCCGATTACCGCCACGTGCATGTCAGCCCTCTTTCGGTAGTGCGTTTCGAGTGTCGACCACGAGCTTTGCCTTCCGCTTGATCATGTGGTAATCCACCGCGGTGTGATCGGTCACGATCATGACACAATCCGCCGCCGCGACCGCGTCGGGCGTCAGCTCCACCGACCTGAATTCCTGTCCATCCTCGCGGAACCGTGGCACGTGGGGATCGGAATAGGCGACCCGGGCCCCCTGACCCTTGAGCAACCGAATGATATCCAGCGCCGGACTCTCCCGGATATCGTCGATGTCTCGTTTGTATGCCACGCCGAGCACCAACACCGAGGCACCCCGAACGGCCTTGCCTTGACTGTTGAGAGCTTCGGAGAGTTTCCGGACCCAGAACTCAGGCATTTCGGTATTGAGCTCACCGGCCAGATCGATGAACCGGGTCTTGTAGTTGAGGCCACGCATCTTCCAGGCTAAATAGTGGGGGTCGATGGGAATGCAGTGGCCACCGAGCCCCGGACCGGGAAGGAACTTCATGAATCCGAATGGTTTGGTGGAGGCTGCTTCGATCACCTCCCAGACGTCTACCCCCAGCTTGTCGCACACGATCGCCATCTCGTTCACCAGACCGATGTTGACGCTGCGGAAGGTGTTCTCCAGCAGCTTGACCAACTCTGCCGCCTCGGTGGTAGAGACCGGGACCAGCGTGTCTATCGCGGGCTGATACAACGCGACGGCTACCCGGCGGCAGTCTGCGGTGATGCCGCCGACCACCTTGGGCGTATTCCGGGTGCCGTAGTGGGAGTTGCCGGGGTCGACTCGCTCGGGACTGAACGCAAGAAAGAAGTCCTGACCCACCCGTAGCCCGGTGCTCTCGAGCGCGGGGAGCATGATCTCTCGAGTAGTCCCGGGATAGGTGGTGCTCTCGAGGATGATGGCCTGGCCTCGCCGCAGTCGCTTTTTGACCGATTCCGTGGCCGCGACGATGTAGCTGACATCCGGGTCTTTAAACTTGGACAACGGAGTCGGGACACAGATCGAAACCGCGTCCGGCTCCGAGAGGCGTGACATGTCCGTCGTGGCACTGAAGCGCCCGCACTGCATGGCACCTTGGAGCTGGGCGTCGCTCACATCTTTCACGTGGGAGCGGCCGCTGTTCAGCCCATCGACTACGTCCGGGTTGACATCAAACCCGAGCACCCGATAACCGGCCTGGGCCAGCTCGACCGCGAGTGGCAGCCCCACATACCCGAGTCCGACGATCCCGAAGAGGATGTGGCGACGCTCCGCCTTGGTAATCAGGTCCTGCGCAATACTCGGACTCATGCGAAGAATGATTGAACGGCTTCAATCACCGTATCCTGCTGGTCGCGTGTCATCTCCGGATAAACCGGGAGGGAGATGACCGAATCCATCGCGGCTTCGGCGACTGGAAGGCTCCCTCGGCGATATCCCAAGTAGGCGAAACAGGGCTGCAGGTGGAGAGCCAATGGGTAATAGATCGAGTGGCCGATTCCCTTGGCCTTCAAATGATCCTGGAGCTGATCACGCTGGGGAACCCGGATGGTGTACTGATGGAAAATGTGATCATTGGCCGGATCGGCCGCCGGTGGGCACACGGACGGATGGCTGCTGAACGCGGCGGTGTAGCGGGCTGCATTCTGTTTCCGAGCCTGGGTCCATCGCTGCAGATGCGGGAGCTTAGCCAGCAAAACTGCCGCCTGCAGCGTGTCCAGCCGGCTATTGGTCCCAACCTCCTCGTGGAGGTACTGGCGCGACCCCCCGTGCAGCCGAAGCCGACGTAGCCGCTCTGCCAGCGCGTCATCCTGGGTTACTATCAGGCCTCCGTCACCCCAGGCACCCAGGTTCTTGGTGGGGAAAAAGGACAGTGTTCCCACGGTTCCCAACTCGCCAGACATCCGCCACACGCCGTCGATCTTCCGCCGGGCGCCGATGCTCTGAGCCCCGTCTTCGATGACCGGCAGCCCATGGTGACCGGCTATAGCCCCGATCTCTTCCATAGCTGCCATCTGACCGAAGAGATGAACCACGACGATCGCACGGGTTCGCGGGGTGATCGCGGCCTCGATTGCGGCCGGTGAAATGTTCATCGTGACAGGATCGATGTCGACGAACACCGGGGTGCCGCCCGTGTTGTGGATTGTCCCGGCGGTAGCGAAGAAGGTGAACGGCGTGGTGATCACCTCGTCGCCTGCTCGGAGGTCGAGTGTCTTCAGCGGTAGCAGCAGGGCATCGGTGCCGCTGGCGCAAGCGATGCCGTGTTTGGCGTGGGACAGCCGGGCGATCTCGGCCTCCAATTGCCCCACCTCAGGCCCCATGATGAATGCCTGGCGCTCGATCACCTTCATCATGGCCGCGAGAACCTCGTCCTTGATCTCGCGGTACTGTGCCACCAAATCCAACAGCGGTACGCTCACTAGAGGCCTGCGCCTTTGCTCCATCCCACGTAGGGTGGAGCGGTCATGTGGAAAGCGCCCGCGCTCCGGCCGATGGAGGCCGAGCCCGGGCGCGCTGTAACGCGGAACCGTCGGCAGCTAGGGAAGTTAGCCGAGTGCCTCGGGTGGGTCAATCAGTCGCAGAATTCCTTCGGTTTCCCGATACGTTGCTCCGCACACGCCACAGGTTCCCCGCCCCTCACGAACCTGAAGCCGCACGCCACATTGGCACATCCAGCCGACCCTCCGCGCGGGAACCCCGACCATGAGGGCAAAGGCAGGTACATCGCTGCGAACCACCGCGCCGGCCCCAATGAAGCTGTATTCACCGAGCGTTATGCCGCAGAGGAGAGTGGCATTGGCCCCGATCGAGGCCCCCCGTCGCACCACTGTTCGCTGATACTCGGACTTGCGTGACACGTGGCTCCGAGGAGTGACGACGTTGGTGAAGACACAGCTCGGGCCGCAGAAGACATCGTCTTCGAGCACCACCCCTTCGTAGATGGAAACGTTGTTCTGCACCTTCACGTTGTTCCCCAACCGGGTGCCCGGCATGACGACGACGTTCTGGCCGAGATTGCAGCGTTGGCCGATCACGGCTCCCGGCATGATGTGGCAGAAATGCCAGATTTTGGTGCCGGCGCCGATCACCGCGCCATCATCGACGTAGGAGGACTCGTGGACGAAATAGTCGGGCATGGTCGTCCTTAAAAACGTGAACAGTAAACCGTAAACGGTGAACGGGAGCCTCCGCGCCACCCGCGTTCACCGTTCACTGTTCACCGTTCACGCTGTTCAGATACTCGCCCCGGCTCCCGATCAGCTTCACTTCCGGTTCCAGGCGCACTCCGAACCGCTCGTTGACCGCCTGCTGCACATGGGCTATCAGGCGACGAACGTCGGCTGCGGTGGCACCGCCGGTATTGACGAAATAGTTGGCGTGCATGGGCGAGACCTGCACTCCGCCAATGGTAAAGCCTTTCAGGCCGGCAGCCTCGACGAGCTGTCCCGCCGTGCGAGGGCCGTCTTCCCGCTTCCAACTGGGGCCAGCCGGATTCTTGAACACGCTCCCGCAGCATGGCTGGTTGAAGGGCGTGCCCCGCTGGCGCCACTCGAACATCTCCGCCACCGCCTCCTCCAGCCGGGCCGGTTCTTCCTGGCGCAGCCGTACGGTGGTTTCCAACACGATCCGCCCGTCGAGCCCGCTACGGCGATAACTGAAGGGGATTTCGCCGCGCCCCAGCACGGTGTCCCGTCCCGAGCCATCGACGATCGTCACCCGCTCGACCACCTCCGACCAATCGCCGCCATGACAACCGGCATTCATATAGACGCCCCCGCCAACCGTGCCGGGCACCCCGACGAAGATGTGGAGACCGGCAAACCCTGCCTCCGCAGTCCGGCGCGCTGCCAACGGCGCGGGGAGCCCTGCGCCCACCATCCAGGAATCCTGGTCCCGCTGGAGGCGATCGAGCCCCTTGCCCATCCTGATCACCAGTGCGTCCAATCCTTCATCCGGGAGCAGGATATTCGAGCCCAGCCCGATAGCGAACCAGGGAACCCCGGCTTTATGAGCCAGCGCCAGGGCGGCGCCGACATCTTCCGGTGCCTTGGGCAGAAGCACAGTAGCGGGCCCGCCGATCCGATACGTGGAGTAGCGTGCCACCGGCTCGGCCTCACGCACCGAGCCTCGGACGCGGTCCCGCAGTGCCGCAATGAAGCTGGGGTTCCGTGCCGTCACCCTGTCCACTCGGGCGACATTTCACGGGCGAGCGCATGCCACTCCTGCAGCGCCCGCACTTCCCCGGCCCGGCTCCTGAGGGCGATGATCGCGTCGCAGGCCGCCGAGGCCGCCGAGAGCGTCGTGGTGTAGGGAACCCGATGCTGGAGAGCGGCTCGCCGAATGGTGTAGTCATCCTGCTGCGTGAGCTTACCCAACGGCGTATTGATGAGCAGCTGGATCTGGCCGGACACGAGGAGATCAATGGCGTTGGGGCGCCCCTCATAGACCTTGAGAACTCGCTGCGTGGGAATGCCACGGGCACGGAGATAGCGCGCGGTGCCTTCGGTAGCCAGGATCCGGAAGCCGAGGGCGTGAAACCTTCGCGCGATCGGGACCACGTTTGCCTTGTCGTGGTCGTTGACCGTCACGAACACCGCCCCCTCCAGGGGAAGCGCTCCCTCGGCCGAGATCTGAGCCTTGGCAAAGGCCATCCCGAAGGAATCGGCGATTCCCATGACTTCACCGGTCGAGCGCATCTCCGGCCCCAGAATCAGATCGACTCCCTGAAGCTTGCTGAAGGGGAAGACCGCCTCTTTCACTGCCACGTAGGGCTGGAGCACGTCGTCATGCAGCCCGAGATCTTCCAGGGTCCTCCCGACCATCACCGCGGCGGCCAGGCTCGCAAGCGGCACACCGGTGGTCTTGGAAACGAAGGGCACCGTCCGCGACCCTCGGGGGTTCACCTCGAGGACGTAGACGACGCCGTTCTTGATCGCAAACTGAACGTTGAGCAGGCCGACTACACCCAGTCGCTCGGCGAAGGCCCGGGTATGCCGGCGCATCTCATCGACCTGTGATTCGGTGATGAGATAGGGTGGCAACACGCAGGCCGAATCGCCGGAATGGATCCCCGCATCTTCGATATGCTGCATCACCCCTCCGATGACGCACCGGGTGCCATCCGCGATGGCATCGACATCGGCCTCGAAGGCATCCTCCAGGAAGCTGTCGATCAGCACCGGATGCTCGGGCGCGACCCGCTCGGCCCGGGCGAAGTAGCTTCGGAGCGAGCTGTCGTCGTAGACGATCTCCATCGCCCTGCCACCCAGCACATAGGACGGGCGAACCAGAACCGGGTAGCCCACCCTCGCGGCCACGGCGACCGCCTCATCCACTGAGTGCGCCACGCCGTTTGGCGGCTGGGCCACCCCGAGCTCTCGGGTAATCGCCTCGAACCTCCCCCGGTCTTCCGCGAGGTCAATGGCTTCGGGCGAGGTGCCGAGTATTCGCACACCCTCGCGCTCGAGGCCGCGAGCCAGGCGAAGCGGGGTTTGTCCGCCGAGCTGCACGACCACGCCGAGCGGCTGCTCAACCGCTACCACCTCGAGCACATCTTCCAGGGTGAGCGGTTCGAAGTACAGGGCATCGGAGATGTCGAAATCGGTCGAGACGGTCTCGGGATTGGAATTCACCATGACCGTCCGGTACCCCATCTCCCTGAACGCCATGGCGGCGCGAACGCAGCAATAGTCGAACTCGACCCCTTGGCCGATCCGGTTCGGGCCGCTGCCGAGAATGATCACGGTGGGCTCTCCGCTGGCGTGGGCCTCATTCTCCTCGTCATACGATGAATAGAGGTAAGGAGTCGAGGAGGGGAACTCGCCGGCGCAGGTATCAACCGTCTTGAAGGCGGGTCGGATGCCGAGGTGGTGGCGCTCGGCCCGCACGGCCGCCTCGGTGGTGCCGCGCAGATCCGCGAGCTGCCGGTCGGAGAAGCCCAGCCGCTTCATTTTGAGCAGTTGCCCGCGGTGTATCCCAGCGCTGCCCCGCTGCCCCGCTCCTCGCTCGGCTCGGGGCAAGCTCTTCGCGCTTCCCCGCCATTCCTCCTCCGCCTCGAGCAGTTCGGCGAGTTGATAGAGAAACCAGGGATCGATCCCGGTGCTTTCCGCCAGAGCGTCCACCGAAATACCGAGCTGGAGCGCGTACTTGATCTGAAAGATTCGTTCTGGTGTCGGGGTCCGAACGGCAGCCAGCACCGCCTCACGGCTGGTGTCGCTGAGCCGGTCATCGGCTGGGGTGGCGCCGATTACCCAGCCGGTCCGGTCCGCCTCGAGTCCGCGCAGCCCCTTCTGAAACGCCTCCTTGAAAGTGCGGCCGATCGCCATGACTTCACCCACGGACTTCATCTGGGTGGTCAGCGTCGGGTCGGCGGCCGGGAACTTCTCGAAGGCGAATCGTGGAATCTTCACGACGACGTAATCCAGCACCGGCTCGAACGACGCGGGGGTGGTCTTGGTGATGTCGTTAGGCAGCTCGTCGAGACGGTATCCCACCGCCACCTTGGTGCCGATGCGTGCGATGGGGAATCCGGTGGCCTTGGA
>DASXRM010000022.1:0-11639 GCA_036506575.1 Gemmatimonadales bacterium
ACAGCCTGCCGAAGGGAAGCTCGCGCTTCGGCGTCGGAGGATTCGCCCCAGAGGAGTCCGGCCAACTCCTCTCGGGAGTGAGGGCCTGGCTCGAGGGCCAGGTAGGCGAGGAGCGCCAGTGCCTTGGCGCTGAGCTGAGGCGTGCTGCCCCCCTTTCCCGCCAGCGAAACCGACGGAGGGCCCAGCAGCGTCAGCACGACATCTGCCACGGAAGTGCCTGGAAGGGGAGCTACAACGTTACGACGAATTCACGCCGCGGCAAGAGGGCTTTCACGCTGATTTCACGATGGGGTCTCAGATTGGCTCATGCTTTCGACGACGACCAAGGCCTCAACAGGAGCGAGAGCAATGACCACCTCAGGGAACTTTCGGATGACCCTCACCCCGGAGCAGAAGGAGCAGATCCGCAAGGCCACGGGGAAAGAGGCTGAAGTCATCGAGCTGTCGATCGAGGAGCTCGAGGAGCGGATCGCCCCCATGGTGAGAAAGATATACCCGGCATAATTCACGATTTTTTCACGCTAGGTCGCGAGCTTAGCCACATCCCATTACCGCACTGCCACACTCGTAACAATCCCAGGAGGATGTCATGGAGAACCCCAAAGATCAGTTTCGGATCCAGTTGACCCCCGAACAGAAGGCCCAGGTTCGCTCCGCAACCGGCAAAGAGGCCGAGGCGGTAGAGCTGTCCGTCGAGGAGCTCGAAGAGCGGATCGCACCGGGAAAGCTTCCGCTACCAGCGAAGCCGTAGTAAGAGCATCGATTCAGGTTGAACGCTCGAGTGCCGGGCCTCCCAGAGGGGCTCCGGCATTCGAGTGTCTGGCGGGCACAACCTCTCCGATTTGCTAGGTGACGTTTTTCTCCACATCTTGACCTAATGCCGGACACCTTTAGCGCCACCGCTGCTTCCGCTGAGGATCTGCGCGAAGAGGTAGAGCGCCTCAGGCTGCTGCACTCAATCAGCCTGGAGTTCAGTGCGTCGCTCGATTTCGACGAGCTCCTGCCCCGAATCTTTCAGCGGGTGCTGGCCACCCTGGGGGCCGAAGGTGGATCGCTCTGGATTGCCGAGGGCGACCTACTGTGCTGCCGTCTCGCCCAAGGCGGGGCGGGCCAGAAGCTGGTCGGCGCAAAGGTGCCGATCGGGACCGGCTTCGTGGGCGACGTCGCCCAACGACCTAGGACCACGATCGTTACCCGAGCCGTGGAGGACCCCCGCTACCAAGCACGGGTAGACTCCGGGGAAATGCTGGCCCTGACTGTCATGGCGACAGCCATGGTCGCCGGCGGGGTGCTCGTGGGGTCGATCCAGGTCTCCAACAAGCTGACCGGGGATGGCATCTTCGATGCCCGAGATCGCGAGCTCCTGGAGGGACTGGCGGCCAGCGCCGCCGCTGCGCTCCGGAATGCTCAGCTCCACACGGTCGAAACCCGGGCTCGCGATCTCGCCCTGCTCCTGGAGATCAGTCGGGAGATCACCGCCACGCTGGATCTCGACCGGGTGCTGCGGTCGGTGGTCAACCTGGCATCGAAGGCCCTCGCGTTCGATCGCGGGGCGGTCGGTCTATACGAGAAGGGGCAGTGCGAGATCCGCGCCGTTGCGGGGCAGGACGAGGTCGCGCCGAAAGACCCTAAGCTGCAGGACCTGATCGCTCGGGCGGCCTGGGCGGCCGGTCACGGAGAGCAGCTCTATCTCACCGACCGCGCCGCGCCATCGTCCGATGCCGAGCGGATGTTCGTTTCGATCTTCGGCGGCGACCTGGAGGCCGATGGAGTCGAGAGCGGGCTGTACCTCCCGCTCAAGGACGAGGAGGGGGTTCTCGGTGTCCTGGTGTTCGAGGCTGGGAGGCCGGAGTTTGCCACCGGGACCCAACTGGAGTTGGCTGGGATCCTGGCCAACCAGACTGCGGTTGCTCTCCGCAATGCCCAGCTCTACCACCAGGTACCCATGGTGGATGCTTTGGGCGCGCTGGCCGCCAAGAAGCGGGCCCTGCTGGCGCTCCCCCGGCGCAAAGTACAGCTGTACGCCGGTGTCGCCGTGGTCGTTCTCGCCGCATTGACCCTGGTGCGCTGGCCCTTCCGGGTAGCGGGTACCGGCGCCACCTTCCGCCCCACCGCGCTGGCCCAGGTGAGGGCCCTAGTCCCTGGCGTGGTGGAAAGAATACTGGTGGGCGAAGGGGCCAAGGTGGTGCGCGGGATGCCGCTGGCGACCCTGCGAGCGACGGGTCTGATGAGCGACCGCGCCAGCACGGCAGCAGACGTCAGCGCGGCGGAGCGTTCCGCCGCCCTCGCGGCGAGCCGAGGCGATGCGGCCGGGGAGCGGCTCCACCGGCTACGGTCGGAGGCCCTGCGCCAGGAGCTGGCCCTTTTGAACGAGCAGGTCGAGCTCACCACCGTGCGCGCGCCGGTATCCGGCACGGTGCTGACGCCCCACCTCGATCAGCAGGTCGGCGCCTCCTTGAATGAGGGCGACCTCCTCCTCACCCTCGGCCGAACCGACACCCTGGAGCTCGAGTTCGGCGTCGACCAGCGCGATATCGCCCGAGTAAGGCCAGGCCAGGAGGCCCACCTTCGCGTGGATGCTCTCCCTCAGCGCACCTTCGTCGGCAGAGTAACCTCGGTCGGACAACTGCCGGTCGATGGCGGCTCCCCGGTTCGCTACCCGGTGCGGGCCTCCGTGGCGAACCCGGACAGTCTGCTCCGGCCGCAGATGGCGGCTTATGCCCGGGTGCTCACTCAGCCCACCAGCGCGCTCGGCCGGCTGATCCGGGCTCCGGCGCGGTGGGCCAAGCTCGTTTGGTGGAAGATACGGCCATGAAGCAATCCCTATTCTTGCTGCTGCTGACAGTCGCCTGCGGCGGCCGGCCGGTCTCGCGGGCCGCCGGGCCTCCCACCGAAACCGGGTCTCTGAGTGCGCAACCGAGCGCTCCGATCGCGATCGCCGAGACCACAACCGTGCAGGCCCCGCTCACGCTTCCTTCGCAGCTCTACGTCGAGCATGACGCGACGATCTACGCCCGATCGCCCGGCGTTGTGAAATCGGTCATGGTGGATCTGGGCACGCCGGTGACGGCGGGCCAGTTGCTGGCCCGGCTGGAGAGCACCGACCAGGAGATCGCACTGGCTCAGGCGCAGGAGAGGTTGGCCAACACCCGTCAGTTGGCGGAGCGGCAGCGGGCGCTGAAAGAGGCCGGGGTGGTCACTCAGGCGGACTCGGAACGGGTTGAGTTCGAGTTCCGGGAGGCCGGTCTCGCCTTACGGCAGGCACAACGCGACTACGACCTCACCCGTATCGTCGCTCCCTTTACCGGCGTAGTGACCGGACGCATGACACGTCTCCATCGTCTGGTAAGTGCGGGGGATTCGCTCTTTCGAGTCACTGCTCCGAGGCCGGTTCTCGCTGTCGTTCATGTACCGGAGTCTGCGGCCGGGGAGATCGGTATCGGAACGGCAGCCGAGGTCATAGGGCCGAATGGGGCCAAAGCGGCGGCGCGGGTCATCCGGGCCTCTCCGGTGCTCGACGCAGGAAGCGGTACTCGCGAGATGATTCTACAACTCAGCGGCAGCGGATCCCGTCTTACCCCCGGCAGCAACGTGACCGTTCGGCTGGGGACGGCGCGGCGCCAGGTGGTGGCCATCCCGCGAAGTGCCGTCGCTGAGGATGGTTACGCTTTGGTGTGGGCGGACGACAAGACCACGCTACGCGCTGTCACACTGGGAAGCGAGATCCCGGGCGAGCGAGTCGAGGTCCTGAGCGGCCTCGCCCCGGGTGAGAAGGTACTCCGGACCGCGCCGTGAACCCGCGCCCCAAGCTCCGGACCGATCTGGTTCTGGTGGAGCAGACCTACCGCGGGGAGCAGAGCTTCATCGTCAAGGATCCTCAGTCACGAAAATACTACCGGTTTCGTCCGGTAGAGATTCGGGTCATGCAGGCGCTCGATGGGGAGCACACCACCCCGGAAGCGGCGGGAGCGCTGGCGGAAGAGGGGATCCGGGTGTCGGCCGCGGCGGTCGAGGCATTTGCCGGCAAGCTGAAGGCTATGGGTCTGTGTGAGCGCACGCTGGGCGAGCGCTCCACCCTCTTGATGGAACGGCTCCGGGCCGAGCGCCGGCGGCGGCTCAACCGGGGCATCTTCAAGGGCGAGCTGATGCGTATGCGTTGGTCGGTCGGCGATCCCAACAAACTGTTCGATCGCTGGCTACCCCGCCTGCGATTCTTCTTCTCCCGCACCTTCCTCGTGATCTCGGTTCTACTCTTCACCCTCTACTTCCTGATTCTCGGTCTCAAGTGGTCGGAGTTCTCTCAGGGTGTCGCCGATCTCTACACCCTGAACTTCACCGTCGGAACCCTGGTGGTCTTTTGGGTGACCGGCACGGTGATAATCGCCATTCACGAGCTGGGTCACGGCTTCACCTGCAAGTATTTCGGCGGCCAGGTGCACGAGATCGGCGCTATGCTCATGTACTTCGAGCCGGCCTTCTTTTGCAATGTGAACGACGCCTGGACTTTCCCCGAGCTCCGGGCCCGGCTCTGGGTAACCGCCGCGGGCTCCTGGATCCAGCTTGTGATCGCCAGTGTCGCCGCCATTGTCTGGTGGGCCGTCCCGCCCGGAACCCTGATCTCCGAAGCGGCACTTGCGGCCGTCATCATCGGCGGGGTCACCACCGTGTTCATGAACATCAATCCCCTGATTCCATTGGACGGCTATTACGCGTTGAGCGACTACCTCGAGGTCCCGAATCTGCGCCAACGCGCCTTTGCCTACCTCACCTGGCTGATCAAGACCCGAGTGCTGCGGCTCGAAGTCCCCCGCCCTCCCGCGGATGAGCGGGAGCAGCGGATTTTCCTGATATACAGTGCGCTGGCGGCCGGCTATATCAGCCTCATCCTCGGCTTCTTTGCCGTCCACGCATACGGGTGGCTCAGTCGCGTGCTCGGCGTGCTGGGCGGGCTGATCTTTGCGGCAGGTCTCGTGATGATGCTCCGGCCCCAACTCCGGAGCTGGGGTCAGGCGGTCGCGATGGCAATTCGCACCCATCGAACGACCTGGAGCGGCGGGAGGCTGCGCTCCCGGCTGTTGGCCGGAGGCACCGCTCTTCTGATCCTGGGGTGGCTGCTGCCTTGGCCCATCACCATCTCCGGTCCGTTCACGGTCGCGCCCCGGGCGACCACTTCGCTGACCGCGCCCGACAGCGGAATCGTCGCGCGGGTCAATGTGCGCGAAGGAACCCGGGTCCCGGCAGGGGCCCGGCTGCTGCAGATCCGCAATTTCGGGCTCGAGCGCGAGGCAGCCTCGAGCCGGCGGAGGACGGACTCGCTGGCCGTCCGGTTGGCCGAGGCCAGGGCAGCCCAGCGGACCTCGGAGCTGGCTCAGCTCGAGGCGATGCGGTCAGTCGAAGAGGCCAAGCTCGCCGGCCTGGATGAGCGGATCCGGGCACTCGGGATCCGCGCCTTAAGCTCCGGCGTCGTGATCACCGCGCGCCCCGAGGATTTGACCGGCCGCTGGGTCTCCCGTGGCGAGAGCATCCTCCAGTTGGGGCAGCCCGATTCTGTGGAGGTTCGGATCGCGTTGGCCGGTGCTGGGGCTACCGCGGTACGGGTGGGACAACCGGTACGTCTGCTCCCGGAGGCCAGCATCGGCCCTCCGGCGAACGCCCGGCTGCAACAGGTCTCGGTCACGGCCGGACCATCGCAGTCTCTGGAAGCACGGCTCCAGTTCCCGGGTGGCGGTTCCTGGCGTCCGGGCATGACCGGTCAAGCGAGGCTCACGCTGCGGCGCTCCAACGTCTGGGGGGCCCTCTGGTGGGGCATACGCCGTCAGATCCGCAGTGATATCCTGCTGTAGTGACGGCCCGCCTTGCGCGGCAACGGGTCTGGTGGCAACCATTGAGGGTCCCCCACTCAGGAGCGAGGCATCCGTCGCGATATGCTGGCGCTGGTGCGCCAGGCCTTCACCGGGCGGTATGAGGTCGAGCGCGAGATCGGCAAGGGCGGCAACGCCCGCATCTTTCTCGCGCGGGACGAGAACGGCCAGCCGGTAGCACTCAAGATCCTGCATCCCGAGCTCCTGGTCAGCGTCGCCGCGGATCGCTTCCTGCGGGAGATCAGGCTCGCCTCCCAGCTCAACCATCCTCACATCGCCCGACTGCTGGATTCCGGCGAGCGCGACTGGCTGGTCTATTACGTGATGAGCTACGTCGAGGGAGCAACACTTCGGGAATACATGGATACCACCAGACAGTTGTCCTTGGGCGAGACGCTCCGCATCGCCTGCGACCTGCTCGACGCGCTGGACCACGCTCATGGCCGCGGGATCATCCATCGCGATGTAAAGCCGGCAAACGTGGTGCTCTCCGCCGAGGGCGCCATCCTGCTCGACTTCGGCATTGCCCGGGCGGTGGTGGCTTCAGGTACCGATCAGCTCACCCGCTCGGGAATTGCGGTCGGCACCTCTACCTACATGAGCCCGGAACAGATTACGGCTACCGTCGACATCGATCATCGCAGCGATCTCTACTCGCTCGGGTGCCTGCTCTACGAGTGTCTTGCCGGCCAGCCACCGTTCCATCACCGCAACGAGGCGGTGGTGCTGCAGCTCCACTTGACCCAACCCGCCCCGGACGTGCGGACCCTTCGTAGCGATACCCCAGCCGACTTTGCGGTTGCGGTCTCGAGAGCCCTGGCCAAGAGCCGCCAGGATCGCTGGCGCTCGGCCGCCGAAATGCGAGATGCCCTGGCCGTGGTTGCCGTTCAGGACTAAGCCGGCCGGACCTGCCCAAAGTTCGCGACGCTTCTTTGCCGTACTCCATGAAGGTCCGGTGAAATCAGCCCGCGATGCCGTGAAGGCGTCTATCGTGCAGGCTACCGGGAGGAAACCAAAGATGCCAACTAAGCCGATCGCCGTCGTCATCTCCGCCACAATCCTCATCACCACGGTCCTGGCCTCCTGCCGTTCTGCACCGGATATCAATCGGGTCACCATCTCAGGCACTGAATATGCCTTCGGCGGACCACCTAGTATCCATCCGGGAATGACCGCTTTCAGCTTCGAGAACAGAGGAAAGGTCAAGCACGAAATGATCTTGCTTCGTTTGAAGGAAGGCACCACGCTGAAGCAAGTTCTCGATAGCGTTCGAAGCGGTGGCCAGCCGGATTCCCTATTCGACCGACTCGTGGGAATCCTCATTACCATGCCGGGGCAGCGGAGCGACGGCGAGCTGTTAATCGAACTCACGCCACGCCGGACCTATGCGATGATATGTACTTTTCGGGACCGCGATGACAAGCCGCCCCACATGGGACTCGGCATGGCCAAGAGTTTCACAACTCAGTAACGCGGCCAAACTAGGACACTACCCAAAGTTCTGGCTTGCCGCGTCGCTGGGCCCTATCTTGAACGAGTCCCACCGCGACTGAGGCACCCCCGTGAACGATCCGCTCGACTTATTACGCGCCGCGCTGGAAGGGCGGTATGCCGTCGAGCGTCTCATCGGCCAGGGTGGCATGGCCACCGTCTACCTGGCCCGCGATTCGAGACACGAGCGCCTGGTAGCAATCAAGGTCCTCCGTCCCGAGCTCGCTCTCTCGATCGGTGCCGACCGATTTCTGCGCGAGATCAAGGTCGCCGCCCAGCTCCAGCATCCCAACATCCTCGCGCTGTACGACTCGGGCGAGGCCGCCGGCTTTCTCTACTACGTCATGCCGTTCGTGGAGGGCGAGTCGCTGCGCCACCGCCTCGACCGGGAAGCGCAGCTCTCCCTCCCCGAGGCGATCCAGCTCACCTGCGAGATCGCGGATGCGTTGCACCGCGCCCATACCCACCGGGTGGTCCACCGCGACATCAAGCCGGAAAACATCCTGCTGCAGGACGGCCACGCCCTCGTCGCCGACTTTGGGATTGCGCGGGCGGTGAGCCAGGCAGGTGGCGAGAAGCTCACCGAGACGGGTATGGCGGTCGGAACCCCGCACTACATGAGTCCGGAGCAGGCACACGGAGGCGAGCACGTCGACGGTCGCAGCGATCAGTACAGCCTGGCGTGCGTGCTGTACGAGATGCTGGTCGGTCAGCCCCCGTTTCAGGGACCGAACGCCATGGCCATTCTGGCCCGGCACTCCATGGAATCCGTGCCCAGCCTGCAGGTGGTTCGCAACTCGGTTCCCGACGAGGTCGAGGACGCCATTATGCGGGCCCTGGAGAAGACCCCGGCCGACCGGTTCTCCAGCGTCCGGGAATTTGCCGACGCGCTCGCCGAGGCGGATCTCGGTCCCTCAGCCCGCCGGACCTCCTCCCGCTCGCTGCGGGCACGGGGAAGCGCACCGCGCGGCGTTAAGGCGGTCGAGCGCAAGACTCCGATTAAGATCGCCACCGCCGCCATCCGCAAAGGCGGGGTGAAGTTCTGGTCCGCGACCGTGGCCGCGCTGTTGGTGGTGGCGGCGCTCGGTTGGGGCGGGTGGCGAGCCCTGCACAAAGGGGCCCTCAATACCGCCGCGGCGGCGGGCGGAGCCGACCCGAGGCGACTCGCGGTCATGTACTTCGCCAGCCGGGGGGGATCCGACTCTCTCGGCCACGTGGCGGACGGCCTGACGGAAGCGCTCATCCACGAGTTGAGCGAGGTGAGCGCTCTCCAGGTCATCTCCCAGAACGGCGTGCTTCCGTACAAGAAGTCCCCGGTGCCGCCGGACAGCGTGGGGCGGGCGCTCAAGGTGGGCAGCCTGGTCGAGGGGACCCTGACCCAGGCGGGCGACCGCTTGCGGGTGAGCGTCTCGCTGGTGAATGCCACGACCGGGGCCGAAATCGGAAGCAAGACCCTGGAACGGCCGCGGGAGGAGGTCTTCGCTCTCGAGGACGACCTGGCGAAGGAAGTGGCCAACTTTCTGCGCGAGCGGCTGGGCCAGGAGATCAGGGTGCGCGAGAGTCAGACCGGAACCAAGAACGCCGCCGCGTGGGAGCTGCTTCAGCGAGCAGAACAACTGGTCAAGGACGTGGACCCACTCCTGGCCGCCGCCGATACTGCCGCGGCATCACGCCGCCTAGCGAGTGCTGACACCCTGCTGACCCGGGCCGGGGAGCTGGACCCGAAGTGGGCCACCCCGCTGGTAAAGCGTGGCTGGTTGGCATACCGCCAGTTCGATCTGATCGGCACGTTCGATAAGCCTTACTACTTGAAGTGGATCCAGCGGGGGATGGCGCACGCCGAGCGCGCGCTCCAGCTCAAGCCGGATGCCCCCGATGCGCTGGAGCTGCGCGGGACGCTCCGGTATTACAAGTGGATCCTGAATCTCGAGCCCGACCAAACGGCGGCGGCGCAGCTGCTGGCAGGCGCGGAGAAGGACCTTCGGGGAGCGGTTGCCGGCGATCCGACCGCCGCCTTTGCGTGGTCCCTGCTCAGTCACCTCTTGATGGGGCAATCGCAGACGGGAGAGGCCAAGCTCGCCGCCCTGAAAGCGTACGAGGCCGACCCCTATCTCACCGCCGCCAAGCAGACCGTCTGGCGGTTGTTCAATGCTTCGCTCGATCTGGAGGACGCGGTGGAGGCCCACCACTGGTGCGACGAGGGGCGGCGCCGGTTCCCGGAGTACAACCGATTCGTCGAATGCCAGATCTGGCTCTATGCCCTCAAGGGCGAGAAGCCCGACATCCCCAAGGCGTGGCAGCTACTCGAGCAATACGTGCAGCTCACGCCGCCCCCGCAGCGGGGGTTCCAGCGCCGCTATGGCCAGATGGTGGTCGCGATGGCGTTGGCCCGCGCGGGGCTTAAGGACAGCGCCGATGCGGTCGCGAAGCGGGCCCGGGCCGATGCGGAAACCGACCCGACTCGCGATCTTGCGCTGCTGGAGACGTACGTCCGGATTCTCCTGGAAGACCGGTCTCAGGCGTTCCGGCTCTTGAGCACGTACATCGCGACCAACCCACAGTTCCGCGCCTCGCTCGCTCGGGACCAGTCGTGGTGGTACCAGAGCCTGCGGGACGACCCGCGGTTCAAGGCGCTGTCCGGCGTGGGGGGCTGAAACCCGCCATTTGCGTTTACCGGGTTCTTAGCGGATATTCTCCCGCACTGTACCAGCCCTCAGGACCCATACCCCCAGCCCCCTGGGGAGGAGATGGTAGGTATGTATCGCCTTTCTTGGGGCAGCGTCTGCTGCCTCACCGGCCTGGCTCTGGCCGCGTGTAGCGAGCAGCCGCAGCAGCAAAACCCGAGTACCCCTGCTTTTGCCGCAAATTCCACCAATAACTGCGCGCCCACCGTGTTCAACTCGCTGATCGCGGGGTACTTCAGCGATGCGCAGCAGCAGCTGAAGGTGCAGGGCTATAAGAACGCCATGCTGGACGCGCGCGCCGCCGGCGACCTCACCACGGCGCGGACCTACGGCTTCCATATCATGCGGGAGATCGCGGTCGCGGCGAAGGCCGTGTCCCAACCGCCGGCATCGGTCGGCTCGGAGCTCACCGTCGAAGACTTCAAGTGCATCTTTGACGTGACTGATACCCACGTGTTCGCGTCACCACCGAGTGCGAACTATTTCGAGCACGCACTCGACCGCGCCGCCGGCGGCGGATACGATATTCGGGGCAAACTGGCTGGTCCACCGCCCGCGAACGACCCGGGCGACCCGCCCGGCCCAGTACAGGCCGTCTTGAACGGTTCCGTCGTCGCGGCGGTGGCTCCATTTGGGACAGCCACTTGGGACGACATTCTGCCCGACGACGCCACTCTGAACCCGCCGAACGCGCGGGTTCTGATCTACGGCGAGCCGGTTGATGGTTCTCCGACGGGAGCTTATGACTGGGCCTCGATCCCGCGCGATGCGTTCTTCGCTACACCGGGAGCTCTCGTTACGACCTGCCAGGAGGACAATACCTCGACGGAGATGGTGACCGAGACCTTCGGGGCCTCGACCGGCGCCCTCGCCTGGGGCGATGCTACGAGCCTCTGTCCGTCATCCATTGGTACGCTCAATCAAAGCCGGGGGGTCTTCGCTATGTTCGGCCGGCTGGCGAGGCTCGGGCGCGATTGGCTGCTCCCGCAACCGCTCGCCGCCGCGGCTCTCGTGGGGACCGGAACTATCTCGGGGGGGAATGCCGGAAGTATCAAGAGCGTCTTTGACGTGACCAGCGAGTCGTCAGTTACGTTGGCCTTCAAGGACCAGCCGCAGAATACCTTCACCAATCAGGAGATTCCTCCACCGGTGACGGTCACCGCCGTGGGCTCAGATGGAAAACCGGTCGCCGGCGCGAAGGCGATGTTGCTCCTGGTCAATAACAACGGCAAGCACGTTATGCCGTCGAACAACATCGCATCTACCAAGATCGAGCTCGTCAACGGCCAGCCGGTTGCGATCGCCCGGTTCACCGGGATGAGTACCAACAAGGCCGGTGGTTACGCGCTCGAGATACAGCCCGCATGTGCAGCTTCGACTACGCCCTCAGCAAGCACCCCCTGCAGTCAGGTATCAGGGCGGCCGGACATTGGTGTGAACATCCCGGTTCCGTCCTCGAGTAAGTTCAATGTGAGGCAGTTGAAGTAAACTGCTCAATTGGCGATGTCACACTGTGTGGGGCGGCTCCACGGAGCCGCCCCTCTCTTTTTTAGGATCAACGCGATGCCAGCGCCCTCAGCCTGCGATCCGCCTCGGCCACCAT
>DASXRM010000023.1:0-8755 GCA_036506575.1 Gemmatimonadales bacterium
GCGCCGCTGATCCGCTCAACCTGGCCGGAATCGTGACGCCCGGCGATCGCATCCCGGCGCTCACCTCCAACCGGATCCTCTACCGTGATGGATTGCCGGTGCTGGCGCGCGAGGCCGGTCAGGTCAGATCGCTCGACCCTCATACCGAGCCGTCTGCCGAGCTGGTGCACGCCTTGGTGCGAAAGGCCAGCACGCCAGCGCTTCGGGGTTATCTGGGAATGGCAGGCCAGGCGGCTTCGCTGGCCACGTTGAATCGGCCGCCCACCCACCGACGCCGATCAGAGAAGAAGGTGGAAGCGCGCAGGCAAGATTCCTCGCTGCGCTCGGAATGACCAAGCTCCCAGTGCATCTGCGGAGGGAGTATGCGACTCGCCTGGCTGTATCAGTTCAGCGACCTCGCTCTCCTGTTCATGCGGCTCCTCGTCGGCTGGGTCTTTGTCTGGAGCGGGTGGAGTCACGCCAAGGATCCCGTCACCCGAGGGAGGAGCATCGGGATGAGCCCCGGCTTCGCCCGCCTCCTGGGTATCGCCGAGCTGGGGGGTGGATTGGGGGTGGCTCTCGGTGTGCTGCCCCAGCTTGCGGCGCTAGGACTCACCCTCATTATGCTCGGCGCGATCCAGAAGAAGATTTTCGTGTGGCACACCGGCTTCTGGGGTAAGTCGAGCGACGGCTGGCACTACGACCTCCTCTTCATAACGATGTGCCTCGTGATCGCCACGACCGGCGGCGGGCGCTTCGTCCTGGTCAATTGAAAGCGTGAACCATGAACGGTAGACAGTGAACCGGCGGCATAAAGCAATAGCGAGTAGCCGGTAGCCAACAGCCCATAGCCCATAGCCACCAGCCCCACCAGGAGCCACCGAATGCGACGATTCGTTCTTGCAGCCGCGACACTCGTGCTGACGCTCACACTCAGCTGCCGTAGGCAGCAGTCCAGCCAGACCGGCGGGGTGAGCGATACCGCGACCACGCCGGCCCCGGCTCCGGAGCCGATCGACACGGCTTCAACCGCCCGGGATTTCTCCTTCGAGCAACGGCAGGAATTCGCTCGGTCCATTCGCCAGGAACTCGCCGGGATTGACCGGCAGATCAGCGAGTTGGCGGCTCAGGCCAAGTCGCGCGGCGGGGCCGTGAGTGACCGGGCGATCGCCAACATCCGCGTTTCACGCCGGGCGGTGGACCGTAACCTGGCCCGGGTCACCGCCGCCACAGCGGCCAACTGGGAGCAGATCAAGAACGGGGTGAACCAGTCGGTCGAAAAGCTGAACGACTCGATCGAAGGCGCGCAACCAAAGTGACACCTCTCGTTGATCGAACCCACGGATAGCCTTCAAACCGCGCTGGCCGACCGCTACCGACTCGAGCGTGAGCTCGGGAGCGGCGGTATGGCGAGGGTCTATCTGGCTCAGGATCTCCGGCAAGAGCGATGGGTCGCTCTGAAGGCGATCCGCCCGGAGTTAGCGGCGACCCTCGGTCCGGAGCGTTTCCTGCGCGAGGTCAAGCTGACCGCCAAGCTCCGGCATCCTCACATCCTGCCACTTTTCGATTCCGGAGAAGCGGCCGGCTATCTCTGGTACACCATGCCGTATGTGGAAGGGGAATCGTTGCGGCAACGGCTGATGAAAGAGAGGCGGCTACCGGTCGACAAGGCGGTTCGAATAGCGGGCGACATTCTGGCCGCGCTGGCCTACGCCCACGAGCACGGCATCGTTCACCGCGATATCAAGCCCGAGAACATCCTGCTCGAAGGCGACGAAGCCGTCTTGGCGGATTTCGGCATCGCTCAGGCCATCAGTGCGGCGGGCGTCCAGCGACTGACGCAGGCAGGCGTCGTAGTAGGTACCCTGGCGTATATGAGCCCGGAGCAAGCGACCGGGCAGGAAGAAATTGATGGAAGAAGCGATCTGTACTCGCTGGGCTGCGTGCTGTACGAGAGTATCAAGGGGGAGCCGCCCTTCAATGGTCCTACCCCCCAGGCGATCATCGCTAAGCACCTGACTGCGCCACCGCCTCCGATCGGGGCAGCCGATGGTGCAGTACCGCCCTTCGTGGCGCGGGCAATCGAAAAGGCGCTGGCCAAGACTCCGAACGAGAGGTTCGACTCAGCCTCAACCTTTGCCCGGGCGCTCGATCCTGGCACGGGAACAGGTACCCCCCCACTTCGCCGCCGCCGGATGGCCCTGGCAGCACTCGCTGCGCTGGCCCTGCTCGGGCTCATCTTCTACGCCGGTCGCAGGATCTTGCCCAACCGTTCGGAGACGGGCGGAACCATCGCCTCCGGATTCAATAGGAGGCTGACCCAACTCACCTTTGGCGAGGGGCTGGAGGAGTGGCCCGCCTGGTCACCCGATGGCACTCGTCTGGCCTACGTATCGGAGGGTGACGGATTCAGGCACCTGTTCGTCCGCGCGATGGGAGGCGGATCCGAACGCAGAGTCTCCCACGACGCGAGGGACGATATCCAGCCGGCCTGGTCGCCTGATGGAGCCCACCTGGCTTTTGTGCGGGCGCGGACCGAACGGGGTAAGCTGGAGCCGAGTGACATAAATGGGTGGTACAATGAGGGCGGGGACATCTGGACCATCGACCTGGCGAGTGGTCGTGAGACCAGGCTGATCGAGGATGCCTTTAATCCCGCTTATTCACCGGAAGGCCGGCGCCTGGCGTTCGACACGCGGTGGGCGGGAGCGCGGCGGATTTGGGTCGCAGATGCGAGCGGTCGCAACCCCCGACAAGTCACCTCCGACTCCAGTGAAGCCGTAGTGCACACCACCCCGCGCTGGTCTCCGGATGGGTCGAAGCTCGCCTTCCGCCGGATCGAGAAGATCAAGTCTGACATCGTCGTCGTTGACCTGGCGTCGCAGTCGTTCACGCGGGTGACCAACGACAACGTGATGGATATGGACCCGGTCTGGGCGCCGGACGGCCGGCACATCTACTTCTCCTCCTCACGAGGTGGCGGAGTGAACCTCTGGCGGATCGGGGTGGGCCCTCGGCAGCAGCCGGCCGGCTCCCCCGAGCAGCTGACCACTGGCGCGGGCGATGATGTGGAGCCGGCGGTGGTGCCGGATGGGAGCCGGTTGGCCTTCGCGGTGCGCGGGATCAATTCAGATCTCTGGCGCTTGCCGGTCTCGCCAGCCACGGGTCAGCCGAGCGGAGCATCGGAACCGGTCGTGCGGACGAGTCGGGTTGAGAGCCGGGGCGCCTGGTCGCCGGATGGCCGCGTGATTGCGTTCAACTCCGATCGGCTGGGCGAGATGAACATCTGGCTGCACCGAGTTGCCGACAGCACCGAACGGCAGCTCACGGAGGGCATCGGCGGCGACTATCAGCCCAATTGGTCCCCGGATGGCCGCACCATCGTGTTCTTTTCCGCGCGGCAGGGCAACCCAGACATCTGGGCCGTGCGGGTGAGCGACGGGCGGCTCACCCAGCTGACGAGCGACCCGGCGACCGACACCAATCCCTTCTACTCGCCCGACGGGCAGCGAATCGCGTTTCTCTCGGATCGAGGCGGACGGGCCGACGTCTGGGTCATGCGAGCCGATGGGTCGGAGCCGCACCGGCTCACCTCGATCGGCGCAGGGGGGCATTTTCTTCGATGGACAGCCGACGGGCGGGGCATCGTATTCCGGGCGGAGAGCGGCACTCAGATCCAGATCTACCGGGTTTCGGTGCACGATGGATCGCTCACGCGATTGCCCGATGTAGCCAGCGGCGCTCATATGTCGTTCTCGCCGTCGCGCTCACTGGTCCTGGACGTGAAGGGCCACAAGTCTCTCTGGGTGTATCCGGTGAATGGACACTCGCCCCGCCAGGTGTTCGCCTTTGCCGATCCCGAGGTGCGTATCGATTATCCGACCTGGTCCCCCGACGGCAAGTGGGTACTGTTCGACCGGGCGGCGCCCAAAGGCGGCGACCTCTGGCTGATCGGGGGGATTCGGTAGTGGATCCCCTGCCTCATCGGAATGACGCGCCGGCCGGACGTTATTGCGTGGAGCGCGAGCTGGGACACGGAGGGACCCCGACCGTCTATCTCGCCGGCGAGCGGAAGTGAGCTGAGCGGGTGAAGCTCGCTGCGGTGGTAGAGGCCTCCCGCCGAGTGGGAGAGACAAGTGGCCGGTTGGACAAGATCCGGCAGCTGGCGTCGCTGCTCGCGAGCGTGCCACCGGAGGAGATCGAGATCGCCACGGCATTTCTCTCCGGCTCCTTTCGGCAGGCGAAGCTCGGTATCGGCTATGCCGCCCTCCAGGCGGCAATGCCGCAGCGTTCAGCCGAATCGCCACTGCTCGAGCTCTCCGAGGTGGACGAGAGCTTCGCGGAGATCTCCACGGTATCGGCTGGCAAGGGCTCCATAGCGGAGCGGGTCCGGCTCCTGCGGGAGCTCCTGGCCCGGGCCACGCGGGTCGAGCAGGAGTTTCTGTTCCGTCTGGTTGTCGGCGAGCTGCGTCAAGGCGCGGTCGAGGGGCTCATGCTCGAGGCGGTCGCCAAGGCGGCCGGTGTCCCCGCCGAGCGGGTGCGGCGGGCGAGGATGATGACGGGAGATCTCACGACCGTAGCCAAGGCGGCATTGACCGGAAGCGCCGCGGAGCTCTCCGGCTACGCCACTCAACTCTTCCGCCCGGTGCATCCCATGCTGGCCGGGTCGGCCGACGATGCGGAGGTGGCGATCGACGAACTGGGCGAGGCTGTCCTGGAGTACAAGCTGGACGGTGCCCGGATCCAGGTCCATAAGGCCGGCGATCAGGTAGCGGTCTACTCTCGCCGGCTTAACGACGTCACTGCGGCAGTGCCCGAGCTGGTGGAAGCGGTCCGCGCGCTGCCGGCGCGGGAGCTCATCCTCGATGGCGAGGTGATCGCGCTTCGGGCCGATGGCATGCCGCACCCTTTTCAGACTACGATGAGCCGGTTCGGCAAACGGCTGGAGGTCGAGCGTGCCCGCGGTGAAGTTCCTCTTACTCCCTTCTTCTTCGACTTGCTTTACCTGGACGGCGGTCCGCTGATAGACGAGCCGGGTCGGCGCCGCTTGACCACCCTGGTCGACCTGGTTCCTCCAAACATGCTGGTCCCCAGACTCTCGACCTCTTCGAAGCTGGATGCGCAACACTTCCTCCAGACTGCGCTTGAGCGAGGACATGAGGGCATCATGGCCAAGACCCTGGAGGGGGCATATGAAGCCGGGCGCCGCGGACGCCGCTGGCTCAAGGTCAAGCCGGCGAACACCCTGGATCTGGTCGTCCTGGCGGCCGAGTGGGGGCACGGCCGCCGCCATGGCTGGCTGAGCAATCTCCACCTCGGCGCCGGGGACCCGGCCGGCGGTTTCGTGATGCTGGGCAAGACCTTCAAGGGGATGACCGACGAGATGCTGGACTGGCAGACCAAGAAGCTGCTGGAACTGGAGGTCGCGCGAGACGGGATTACGGTGTATGTGCGGCCCGAGCTGGTGGTGGAGGTGGCGTTCAACGAGGTGCAGGCGAGCAGCCAGTATCCGGGTGGAGTGGCTTTGCGGTTTGCGCGAGTGAAGCGGTACCGGACCGACAAAACCGCGGAGGAAGCGGACACGATTGCAGCAGTGCAGCAGATCTATCGCAGGCTGACCGGTCTGGAGGTGCCGGCGGTCTGATTCCCCTCGGCTCTGGGTGCCTTACGCGTTCCCGGAGTTGCTCGTCCGCCGGCCATCGAATAATCCCGAGATCTTGCTGAACGAAGCCACCCCTGTGGCCAGGGCTGTTATGATCGCGCTCGTGGCGCTGAACAGCTCCTGCTGCGTAACGAACAGTAGGATCGCCAACGCGGCTACAATCGCGAGAACCGGCCGGCGCACACTGTCCCAGGCACTGGCCTCGCCGCTTGGGGTCTCTGCCGCAACTTCGGCGGTGTGGCCCAGTAAATAGCGGCGGAACGTCTCGTTCATGACCTTGAAGTGCGGCTCTCGTCGGACCAGACCGCGGGCGAGGAGCCGCCTGAGTGTCCGGCGATCCTTGTCGTTGACCAGCCCGTGCTCCGCCAGATGCACCAATACGCATCGCTCCGCCGTGCGGCAGCTCTCCCAAATGGCCCGGTAGTAGGCTTCCGCCCGCTCGCCCAGCAGGTCCAGGAGCTCCTCCCGGCTTGGCTGGGCACGTTCCGGAGGTCTCTGTTCCAGGGATCGCTGCAATCCATCCCAGATTCTATTGAGATGGCCATCACAGCGGCTTTCCTCCTCGATAAGTCCCCGAACGCACCCTCGCTTGAGCCGACTGGGAGAGCACCGCCGGTCCTCTTGACCGGATGATTCCAGCCACCGCCCGGCATCGACCAGGACGAGAGAGTCTAGGGTATCGATGAAGCTCTTTGGGGTGTCGGTCGAGTCAGGAAGACCCTGCCCCGACGGCGTCAGGGCAAGCCGCCAGGCTTCACGCAACCCCAGAGGGGATCCATCGGGCGACTCGCCGGCAACTACAACCACACTGCTGCCGCATTCGTAGATCAGTGTATCCAGCAAGGACAGCTTTGCCTTGGCGGTGGCCGCGTCCTCGTGCCTGTACTCAAAGTGCCTCACGACCACGGGATCCCTGTCCCCCACTTTCCTGATCAGCCAGTGTACGTCGCGGGCGCGGGAGAGGGTCCGCTCTGACAAGTCGAAGGTATAACCGCCCTCGGAGGCCTCGATCAGCTCCTGCTCGTAACCGTTCCGGCAGACAACAAATAGATTGGTGCCTCCTACAGAGGCGATACGGCTGTGGCGCGACACAAGGATTGGATCGGTCACGTCAATCAAGAAGAATCGGCGCGCCAGGAAAAAGGCGATCCCAGCCACCAGAATCAGAACCGCGGCAGACAGCAGCAATAACGTCAACTCCTCCGTCGGCCGCACCGGCCAGAATCCCGGGAAGACAGAGCTCAGAGCCAGGGATTCTCCCCCGGCTATCGGCGAGCCACGAAACTCCAGGCGATTCGTGGACGAAGCCCAGAACCATGTGCTGTCGTGAGCGGCGCGGGGCAACATGCTGCGCCACTCGACCGATGATTGAGGACGATAGGGAACCAGAAACAATCCGACCAGATTCGCAGAGGCCCGGAAGGGTGACGCAGCACTGCTCCGCCGAATGCTATCGGGAATTATCCGGGTTCCAAAGAAGAAGCGATAATAGAGGTCCAGTTCGCACAAAGGAGTGACGGCGTTGCGCTCGCAAAGCCGCGTTTCCCTGGCAGCTGTCTTCCCCTTACCCAGCTTATCGGCATAGATCTGTCGAATCCGATCCGCTCTTTCACCAAACCCCTTGGCCAGACTCAGCTGTCCTCGCTTCACCAGCATCTCGGTGTGGGCTGAACGCGCGATCTTGAAGAACGCGGCAGCGGGCATGACGCCGGCCAACAGCAGGAACAGGACTGCCGCGATGATGTATGGGCGCTCGATCGGGCGAGGGCTACCCTGGACCGATTGGTCCCTTCGAAGCCAGGGACGTGGCTTGAGCGCAAGCAAGGAGGCACCGGCCGTGAGACCCAGGACGGCGTAGTGGGGCCACGCGGCAACGTCCGACCTCAGCAGCGCGGGCCCGAGCACCACGAAGAAAAGAGCCAACACCGTAGAGCGCGCCAGCGCGGCCGTGAATCGGGAGACATACCGGGAGTGGGTGAGACACGCCCAAGCCGCCGCTATCGCCTGGAGCGGCAAGACGAACCCCGCCACGAGCAGGTCGTCCCCCTCCAGATTCAAAAGGGCAAGCAAGAATGCCAGGAAGATGAGACCATTGATCCAGATGAGGCGTAGGTATCCGGCGCGGAGCCGCCGGTCCGGCCACACCCATGGTGCGCGGTACCCCCGAAAGAACAGAAGGGTCAACACGGCAAAGACTACCAGAATCAACAGGTAGACCAGCACCAGGTAGACGCTGGTTCCCAGCCATTCCGCGTTGGTGATCCGTCCCGGCTGCTTGTCCAATAAGGTAATCAGGCTCCAGGGAAGCCCGGGTACCGGTGCCACGTAGGCCCGGTAGTCGGTCCCCCCATACTTGAGATTGAGCGTGTCGGCGGAGCGAGCCATGACCGCAGATCTCAACTCCCGGTTCTGATCGGTCTCCGTGAAGAACCGCTCCTCTAAATTCCGAGTCGTGTCGGAATGGAATAGGACCTTCCCAGCGGAATCGATCACGGCAAACCCATAGGCTGGCGGAAGCACCACACCTATGAGTGACATCATCTCCAGTGCCATGGTAGCAACTGGCGTGGTTTGATCCGCCAAATGCAATGCGAGCCCCACCTGGTGCTTCCCCGTCGTCCGAGAGACGGTCGACTCCAGGAAATACTTCGGGTCGCTGGGTTTCCCCGATGGGGCCGACCAACCCCGCTCAGCCACGATCTCCCGGAAGTAAGTGCGGTCTCCGACTGGAATCCGCCGCTGTACGAAGAGATCGGTGGACCACTTCCGCGCCTGCATTCCGCTGGTGTCCAGAAGTGACCAGGATTCGAAGAACGGGAAGGGAAACAAGTTCTTGGGGATCTTTGTCAGCGAGTCTCGCGAGCTTGCCGTTGAATCATTCACCGCCTGGGAAGAGAGGGTGTCGAGCTGTCGATATGCCCGGGCGACCTCACGCCTGAGATTGCTGCTGAGCTCCTCCGAGAAGGCTCGCAGATCCTCGTCGCGATCGGCCCGAAACTTGGTGTAGGAGTAAAGGTCGAGGGCAAAGATGGTGGTGAGCGCCGCGGCTAAGAGACTGGCTACACCCAGCAGCATGCCGTCTCTGGCCAACACCGGCTCACGCTCACCGATCAT
>DASXRM010000024.1:0-9166 GCA_036506575.1 Gemmatimonadales bacterium
CCAGCACCGCGATCTTCGGCGCTGGCACCCCTTTCGAGGCGGCGTAGGGCGCCATGACCGACGCCTGGGTAAAGTGGCGGTAGCTGCTGACCAGAAAGAACCCGCCGAATAAGATCCGCCCCAGCAGGAAAAGGTAATCCATATGACCTCCAGCCTTGGTCGCCCGCTGCCTCAGGCGTGCAGGGACGTGAGGGGGATGAGGCTCTCGAAGGGCTCGAACACATAGGTGAAGCTCTCCGGGGTGGTCAGCCAGCGCCGCGCGAGGAGAGCGCGGACCGCACGGCGCGTGGCCTCTGCCATTACAGCACTCATTGGCAGGCCAGCGAGTTCTCGGTCGAGCTCCTCGGCGAGAGCACGGGCCCGTTCCCGGTCGACTCGCGGTGCGTTTCCCAGCGCGGCCTCCACGTTGGTCCAGGCGCTCAGGTAGGGGTCTCGATCCAGCATCGGCGGCACCGCCGGCCTAAGCTGGGCGGGTGGAACCTCCTTGAGCCGTTCTACGAATCGGCGGGCAACCGACGCCTCTTCCCAAGCTGTTTCCCACATGGCGCCTCAGCTCGACTTCTCGCCCGTTTTCTGATCGATCTTACAGCCCACCTCGGTCAACATCCTAGATCCTTCCATGATGCGTGGGGTCGCGGGGCACGTCTTCACGATGTATAGGAGTGCTCTCGTCCTGAGATGTAACCCGGCTCACAGTCTTGCTCCTGCAAACGCCCGAGGTTGCGGGGTCGACCGTCCGCCGCGGAGCGCCCGATCACCGGCCGCGGCGGCAACGAGAAGAATAGAGAGTGATCGAGGTAGGCGGCTCCGGGGTCTATCCGCCTGAGCGGATTTCGCGGATTGCAGCGGAAGGAGGAAACATGGCACGGAAGAAAGGCGGTAAGCGGAGCGACCAGACCCGGCGCCAATCGCCGCGGCGGAGTGGGCCGGGGGTCAGCCGGCGAACCATCAAGCGGGACGAGGACACCAGCCAGCTCCTCGAGCGAGGGGAGGGCCCGACGGCTGAGGAGCAGATCGATCCGAGCGTGGGCAGCCCCAGTGAGGTCACTAGCGATGGCGGGCCCGGCGTCGACGCTTCAGACCGTTACGGCGGATCGTTCTCCGAGCCCGGGGACGTGCGGCATCCGGGGACGGGAACGGGTGGAGAGGGTGGCTATAGCACGCTAGGCGGCGGGGTATATCCGGATGAGGGTTCGGACGAGGACGCGCCCAATTACGGGGATTGGCAGCGCCACAGCTCGGGTGCAACGTCCGGGGCGCGAGGGCAGGAGGGGCTCGGCTTCCCCGGCGAAGCGACCTGGGGCGAGGAGCAGTACACGGCGGAGCGCAAGGAGGAGCAGGGCGAGGGGCAGACCGGGCGGGGCCGCCGTGGGCAGCGGCGGTCGGACAAGAGTCAATAGCGCGGCTTGGGTTCTCCTGCTGTCAGTCGCATAAGCCAACGCGTCCGCCCCAGCAAACCCAGGCCCTGCCTCTGTCGATTGTGGCGTCCCTTAGGCAGTGTCGCGCGTGAGATGGCAGTATACCAGGCGAATCGATCTGCCGTTGGGGTTGAAGCCATTGCGAGCCTGTTCAAACGTGTCGTGCAGGGCTCGAACCTCATGCATTTCACTGAGGAGATAGGTACGCCAACCAGCTCGTGCCTCTGACTGGGAATAGCCGCGAACAAACCACGCTTGCAAGACATCGTGCCCAGCCTCATTTCGCCCGCACAAATGCGGCTCAACAACGCGCTCGAAGCCTTCGTAGCGAAAAGCAAGGAGTTGCTTTGCGGTGATGGCGCCGCAGACAACTTGGCGTAAGCTCACTCCCGACCTCTCCTCTGCCTGCTCATTAGTTGGCCGGTCGTTATTGAGCGCAACTATTGAGCGCATCCTCGGAGCTCTCCAGTTTCGCTCTTCCCACCCGCAGCCGGTAAGGCCATCATTGCGATAATGAGGGCCAATTTGCGACACCTAGCCTTCCGTCGGCTCCTATCCTGAGTTTACGTAAGGATTCCCGGACCGCCTGTCTGAAGTGAGGTACCCAATGGCCGAGCCCAAGGCAGCCAAGCATGCCCCGAGCGGGGGGAAGCCTAGCCGTAAGAAGAAAGCGGCGGCTGAGCCCCGCTCCCGGGGGATCGCACCGGAGGCGATCGCCTCGGGCACCCCGCCCACGTCGGTGACCCGCCTGGCCGAGGCGATCGAGGCCGACGGCGGCACCGTCCTCGCCCCCTACAAGGACCCGCTGGGCGGCAACTGGCAGCTCTTCGCGGCACTCCCGATCGACATCGTGGAACCCACCCCCTACCAGCGCGACCTCTCCCAGCCCCACGTAGATCGGCTCTGTAGCGCGATCGACCGGCTGGGCCGCTATCTCGACCCGATGGTCGTGGTGCGGTCGGACGAGGGCAAGTATTGGACGCCGAATGGGAACCACCGCCTCGCTGCACTCCGCCAACTCGGCGCCCGGTCGGCCGTCGCCATCGTGGTCCCGGAGATCGAGGTCGCCCACCGGATCCTGCTGCTCAACACCGAGAAGGCGCACAACCTCCGCGAGCGGGCCCTGGAGGTGATCCGGCTGGCGCAGCTGCTGGCCCAGACCGAGGACCGACCCGAGCGCGACTACGAGATCGAGTTCGAGGAGCCGGCGCTGCTCACCATCGGACTCTGCTATCAGGGAAACGGCCGCTTCGCCGGTGGGGCGTACCACCCGGTGCTCCGGCGGGTCGAGAAATTTCTGGGCTCGCCGCTGCCCAAGGCGCTGGAGACTCGGCGCGAACGCGCCGAGCGGGTGCTCGAGCTGGACGAGGCAGTGAGCGAGGCGATGAAGCGGCTCAAGGCGAGGGGGTTCGAGAGCCCATATCTCAGGCCGTTCGTGGTCGCTCGGATCAATCCGCTCCGGTTCAAGCGCGGGACCAAGGCGGATCCGGACGAGACGATCGACACGATGCTGGCCGGCGCTCGGCGGTTCGATGCAGGGCGGGTGCGAGGCGACCAGATTGCACGAGCCGGAGGGGCATCAGAGGAATCTTAAGGTTCTCTCGTGCTCGTTTCACCACTTACCCGCCTCCCCTTGTATACTTGCGTTTTCCTCTGATGGAGAACGCGTTGCCATGCTCTACTCGTATCACACACCAACGCTGACGCTCAGCCTCGTGGCTGCGTTGAACCTTGGGCTGGGAGCCTGCGATCGCGGCGGCACCCGAACCGCCGCCGAGTCCCGGGCTCTGGCTGAGTCCGCTGCTGTCTACGAAAGAGTGGCCGCCATGTTCCGCAAGGTGGGGGAGACCCCGAACCTACAGAACCCGGAATCGGCCCGCTACGATCGCGATCTCGACGTCTGGTTCGTCTCCAATGTGAACGGCGATCCCACCAAGAGCGACAACAACGGCTACATCAGCCGGCTCCGGCCGGACGGAACCCCGTACTCAGTCAAGTTCATCGAGGGCGGGAAGAAGGGCGTGACGTTGAACGCACCCAAGGGGCTCGCGATCAACGGCGACACACTGTGGGCGGCCGATATCGACTTCGCCCGCGCCTTCAACAAGCGCACCGGTGCGGTCATTGCCAACGTGGCCATGCGGGGCCGGGCCAGGTTCCTGAACGGCGCGGCCGTGGGACCGGACGGCGCGGTCTATATGACCGATACCGGCGTGAACTTCGGACCCAAGGGCGAGGTCTCCCACCCCGGCCCCGACCAGGTGTTCCGGATTACCAAAGCCGGCGCCACGGTCGCCCTCACTTCTCCCAAGCTCGAGGGCCCCAACGGCATCACCTGGGACCCGAAGGAGCGCCGCTTCGTGATCGTCTCTTTCCTGGGCAAGGGGATCTACGGGTGGAAGCCGGGTGACAACGATCTGAAGTCGCTCGGCTCCGGACCCGGTCAGCTGGATGGAGTAGTGACTCTCCCGGATGGCCGCCTGCTGGTGACCAGCTGGGCGGATTCCAGCCTATTCGTGGTGCAGAACGGCAGGTCGCAAAAGGTGGCGTCAGGCATTGCTTCACCGGCCGACATCGATCTGGATCCCAAAGATTCGCGGGTGGCCGTCCCGCAGCTGATGGAGAACAAAGTCCAGTTCTGGGAGCTACCATGATGCACCTCAGCCCCCGGGGCGCGGTCTCGTACGCTCTGGTCGCGGTGCTCGCCGCGCGGGCGGGCCCCTGGAAGAATCGTAAGGAGCCGCCGAAACGAGATTCCTCATCCCGCGGCTCGGGATGAAGGGAGCTGCAGAGCGCGTTCCCGCCTACCTACCAGCTCCCCGCTTCCCCGCTTCCCCGCCTTCCATCTATACTTGGCTTTTCCCCTGACTGGAGACAGCTCCTATGCTCCGGCATTACCTCACCCCATCTCTGACGCTGGCCGCCGCTCTGAGCCTGGCTTCCAGCGCCTGCAATCCCCGCCAGACCGACAAGCGCACCGGCGCCGTGGGCGACTCCGCTGTCGGCGTCGAGAACGAGACCACTACCGGCTCCGCCAGGAAGGTCGGCGAGGTCGGCAACTTTCAGCACCCCGAGTCGGCCCGCTACGATCGCGACCTGGATGTCTGGTTCGTCTCCAACGTCAATGGTGACCCCGGCAAGAAGGACAACAACGGCTACATCAGCCGGCTCAAGGCCGACGGCTCGGCCGATTCGCTCAAGTTCATTGCCGGTGGGAAGAACAAAGTCACGCTCAACGGTCCCAAGGGCCTCGCCATCGTGGGCGATACCCTCTGGGTGGCCGACATCGATGCGGCTCGCGCCTTCAACAAGCGCACCGGGGCGCCCATCGCCTCGGTGATCGTGCCGCAGGCCAAGTTCCTCAACGACGCGGCGGCCGGTCCGGGCGGCGCGGTCTACCTTACCGACACCGGCATGGCTCCCGATCCCAAGACCGGGATGAAGCACGTCGGACCCGACCGGGTCTACCAGGTGGCCGGACGCAAGGCGACGGTCGCGCTCGAGTCGCCTCAGCTGCAAGGTCCCAACGGAATCACCTGGGATCCGGATGAAAAGGAGTTCGTGATCGTGTCGTTCCTCGGACCCGGCATCCTAGGCTGGAAGCCGGGCTCGAAGGACCTGAGGCCGCTCGGAAGCGGCCCCGGCCAGGAAGACGGGGTCGAGGTGCTCTCTGACGGACGACTGCTGGTGACCAGCTGGGCCGATTCCAGTCTCTTCATCGTGGATAATGGGCGCTCGACCAAGGTGGCGTCGGGGATCGCCTCGCCGGCGGACAT
The DNA here is from genome assembly GCA_036506575.1 of Gemmatimonadales bacterium. Taxonomy (GTDB): domain Bacteria; phylum Gemmatimonadota; class Gemmatimonadetes; order Gemmatimonadales; family GWC2-71-9; genus CAVVWJ01. Next base: position 5,195 of record DASXRM010000024.1, read on the forward strand.
CGGGATCAACGGCAAGACCGTCGCCGTGCCCCAGCTGATGGAGAACAAGGTCCAGTTCTGGGAGCTGCCATGACGCACTTCAGCCCTCGGGGCGCGGTCTCGTATGCTCTAGTCGCGGTGCTCGCCGCGCTGGCGGGCGCAACAGCCATGTGGCTGCATGCGGTCAAGGAGAAGGCGAAGCAGGTTTCCGTCACCACCCACGGCGAGTGGGTCAAGATCAAGAAGGGCAACGAGACCATCCGGGCCTACGTGGCTTACCCCGAGCGGAAGACCAAGGCGCCCGCGGTCATCGTGATCCACGAGATCTTCGGCCTCACCGACTGGGAGCCCAAGGTGGCCGACCGGCTGGCCAAGGAAGGGTTCGTCGCCATCGTGCCCGACCTCCTCTCGTCGAAGCACGGCCAGTCGCCCAAGAATGAGGATGAGGGCCGCAAGCTCATCGGGGAGCTGGAGCCCGACCGCATCACCGCCGACCTGAACGCCACCTACGCCTATGTCAACGCGCTGCCCGCCGTGGAGAAGGACCACATCGGCACCATCGGCTTCTGCTGGGGCGGGGGCCAGAGCTTCCGCTACGCGACCAACACCCCGAACCTCAAAGCGGTCGTCGTGGCCTACGGCCCGCCACCCGACTCGGCCGATATCAAGCGGATCCAGGCTCCCGTGCTCGGCATCTACGGCGAGAACGACGAGCGGATCAACGCCAGCCTGCCGGACGTCGCAGCCAAGATGCAGTCGGCCGGGAAGACGTTCACCTACGAGGTGTATCCTGGAACCGGACACGGGTTCCTGAAGCCGGGCCGGCAGGGGTCCGATGGACCGCAGGTGGAGAAGGCGTGGAAGAGGATTCTGGAGTTTTATAGGGCCCGACTGGGCAAGTAGGTTCGAAACCATTAGGCTGTCACCCTGAGGGCGCGTACGCGCCCGAGGGGGCCGGATCCCGATTGGAGCTTCGGCCCTCTCGCCCTTCCCGATACGAGGGCTCAGGGTGACGGTCGTGTTCGTCGTATGGTTATTGGCCTGAAGGAAGCGCTTTGACCCCCTCGCTACGCTCAGGGTGACAACAATACATGCTTTTCCTCCTGCTCCAGCTTCAATCACAATCGCCGCTCGCGGCCCGGGCCGACACCATTCACCCGGTGCACGACGCGCTGCACTACGACATCACCCTGGTCCCCAGCGACAGCGGCACCCACGTCCTCGGCGAGGTGCAGACCACCTGGCGGCTCCGCTCGACTGAGCCGGTCGAGATGGAGCTCGATTCCGCCATGCGAGTGGTCCGGGTGCTGATCGATGGCAAGCCCAACACCCGGCTCTCCCGCACGCTGTACGCTCGATCCGAGGGCGAAGTGGAGGTGCCGCACCAAAAGCAGCCGGGCGACACCATCACCACCCGGGTGAGGTATCACGGTCTGGCTCGAGACGGCCTCATTATCGGAAAGAATCAGTACGGCGAGCGCACCATCTTCGCCGACAATTGGCCCGACCGGGCCCACCTCTGGCTTCCCGCGCAGGATCACCCCAGCGACAAGGCGACGGTCGCCTTTCACGTGCAGGCGCCGGTGGAGGACCAGGTAGTCGCCAACGGAGTGCTGGAGAAGATCGATACCCTGGCCTACGGCCACGCGGTGTGGCACTACCGCATGGACACGCCGATTCCGGTCTACACCATGGTGGTAGGCATCGGCCGGCTGGCCCGGACCCGCCTGGCCGACGCGGCCTGCGACGTGAAGTGCGTCCCACTTGCGGTGTGGACCTATCCCCAGGATTCGGCCTACGCGGTGAATGGCCCGTTCCGGCGTGCCGGCCAGATCGTCGACTATTTCAGCGGTCTCGTCGGACCGTTTCCCTATCCCAATCTGGCCCACGTTGAGTCGAGCACCCGATACGGCGGGATGGAGAACTCCAGCGCGATCTTCTATGACGAGAAGCGGTATCGGGACCAGGATCTGGGCGAGCCGATCGTGGCGCACGAGACCGCGCACCAGTGGTTCGGCGACGCGGTCACCGAGGCAGACTGGCATCACCTCTGGCTGTCCGAGGGATTTGCCACCTACCTCGCGGCTCTCTGGAGGGCTCACTCCGACGGAGACAGCGCATTCCGGGCAGACATGGGGAAGGCGGCCGCCGCGATCTTCGAGTCGGCGGAGACGCAGAAGCCCATCCTGGATACGACGGCTCGCGATCTCGTCGGCCTCCTCAACAGCAACAATTACCAGAAGGGTGCCTGGGTCCTGCACCAGCTCCGGGGCCTGGTCGGCGATTCGGTCTTCTTCGCCGGGCTACGCCGTTATTACAGCACATACAAAGACGGCACCGCGCTCTCCTCCGATTTCGCCCGAATCATGTCTCAGGCGGCGGGTCGGGACCTGGAGTGGTACTTCCGCCAGTCGCTGACCCAACCGGGATATCCGATGCTCGATATCGGTTGGCGGCACAAGGGGAAGAAGCTCACGCTCGATATCCGGCAGACGCAGCCGGCGGAGTGGGGGACCTACCGCATTCCGGGTCTCATACTCCTGGTGGACGGAACGCCGGTGCGGCTGGACGTGAACGTCCGGGAGAGTCGTTTCCTGGTAGAGGGAATTTCTCACAGGCCGCAGAAGATCGAGGTTGACCCAGGGGGGTGGTGGCTGCTGAAGGCAAAAAGCGTGAGCGGGAACTGAAAAGCGTGAGCGGTGAGCGGGAGGGTTTGGTAGGGTGTATTCCTGATCTCGACCCCGAGCAGAGCGAGGGGGAGGGAACGACCGCTCACCGCTCACCGCTCACGCTTTTGCTTTTCCCGCTCACGCTTTTCCTTCTCACCTCTCACCTCTTACCTCTCACCGCGTGCGGCACCCTCCCTCCGCTCCGCGGCAAGATCGACGTCGGGCGCGAGTCCTATGGGGTCTTCGTGGGCGGAAGCGGCATGAACGGCGACCTCTATGCCGTGCGAGGGGATGGCGGGCCCGCATTCCCTCTCACCTTTACTACGGTCGCGGAGCTCAGGCCGGCGCTGGCGCCGGGCGGGGCCGAGGTCGCCTTCCTTCGGGGCCTGTCGCTCCGTGATTCCACGCCGGCGACGGTCTGGGTGCTGAATCTCCTGAACGGCGCCGAGCGGGAGCTCCGGCTACCGAAGGGGGCGGCGCCACCGGAGCGGGTGGGCTGGAGTCGAGACGGCACGTCGCTGGTCGTTCAGGCCGGCCTGGAGCTCTACCGGGTCAACGCCCCGCCCGAGTCATCCGACCCGCGAGCAGTGCCGCCGGCGGAGCGCACCGTCGCCGAGTCGAGTCTCGCGGTGCTCCTCGGGGATCCGGTCTTCGCGCGGGTGGTGCCCTGCAAGAGGGCCGAGGACCTGTGCGTCCTTCCACGTACCGGTGCACCCGGCATCCTGGCCCAGGCTGCGCGGGACCCCCTGCGCTGGGGAACCGATTCGGTGGCCTTCTTCGTCGGCGAGCTGCTGCAGATCCGCCCGCTGGCGAAGGGCCGCCCCCGGCTGCTCAACTGGTCCAATGTGCCGGTCAATCCGAGGCAGATGACGTTTTTTCAGGTAAGAGGTGAGAGGTGAGAAGTGAGAGGTGAGAGGTGAGAGGGTGGGGGTAAGAGGCGATGCGGTCAGCTCCTCCGAAGCCGCTTGATGAGGCCCAGTAGCAATCCCTGGCATCTCGTAATCCGCTGGATAGCCCCGGGAACGCTATCCGGCGGCAGAAGGTTGAGCTCGACAGAGAGTTCTGAAGCTGATCGACACACGGGTGTCGGTGCCCCCGCGTTCCCAACATCACTGACCGGACCACCGCATTGGCCTCCTGCCAGGCTATGAGACTCTTATGGTCGCGCATGCTACAGGGTGCGACCTAATGGTCAGCCACGCTCAACCACGCGCACGCAAGGCAGCCCGTTAATACGCAAGGCCAGCTTAGACGTCCCCTCGCTTCCACCTCTCACTTCTTACCTCTCACCTCTCACCTCTTACCTCTCACCTCTCACCCTTCC
>DASXRM010000025.1:0-13736 GCA_036506575.1 Gemmatimonadales bacterium
GCCGGGCCTGCCGGCTCGGGGTCAGATGTTCGCCGCGCGCACTCGACTTCGGCTTCCCGAGGAGCCGCCAGCTCAGCCAGCCGGCGTGGCGGAGCGTGACCTTTACTAAACGATTGCGAGCGCTCGATGCGCTGGGCCGTCCTTTGCACATTGGGGATCGAGTGAGGTTAAGCAGGATGACACGCTAGGATACCTCATGGAGTCGGTGTCCTTGCTTCGAACCGCGCTGGAGACGGTGGTGTCTCCCCTTCCTTCATGGAGGGCAATGTGATCCCCGAATTCCGCAGTTTCCGGGACTTCTACCCGGCCTATCTGGCGGAGCATAGCCAGCCAACCACCCGCCGGCTTCATTTCGCAGGGACCTTGTTGGTCCTGGTGATTCTCGGGACAGCGCTGTGGACGCGGGACTGGCGCTGGCTTTTGGCCGCGCCGGTCGCCGGTTATGGCCTGGCGTGGCTCGGGCACCTGGTATTCGAGCGCAACCGACCCGCCACCTTCCGGCATCCGCTCTACAGTTTGGCCGGCGACTTCGTGATGTTCAAAGACATGCTGCTTGGCCGGCTGCGGTGGTAGGACCCAGCCTTGAGCTCGCCGAGCCGAGGACGCGGAACTCGAGCGCATCCGGAAGGATGACCGCGATCAGGACCTGTCCTGGCTACGTTTATACGCAGAGTAGCAGCCGATGGTGACAGAGGACGATCTTTGGGGCAGGGAGCGGATCGAAGCCGGCCGCGCGTATTGCGCGCTCTGCGGTGAAGTCATTCGGCCCGGCGACGATGCCTTGGTGACGCCCGACTTCCTCGCCGACGAAGCCGACCCGTTCTGGCGCTTTGGAGACGCCCCGATGCACCGAGCCTGCTTCCTGGTCTGGGATCGACGGAAGGCATTTGTCGCCCGATACAACCGACTGGCGCGACGCTGGGTGGCTTCGGATGGTTCGCATCCCCGCATGACGAGCGAGGGTGAGATCGTGAGACGGCTTTGAACGAGCGAGGTTCGACATGAGCACGATCGGTGGTGCTGATGGATGCCCCGGCGGCTGGGTCTGCATAGAGCGTGACACCATCACCGGGGACATCTTCGCGGAGGTCCTGCCGAGTACGCGGCAATTGCTGGAAAGGGGCCGTTCCTTGGCGGTTCTGACCGTGGACATCCCCATAGGACTCACTGACGCCGAGCCCCGCGAGTGCGACCTCCAAGCGCGGCGGCTCCTCACCTCGAAGCGCTCGAGCAGCGTTTTCTCGGCCCCTGTCCGAGCTGCGCTAGAGGCGCGGACCTATGCGCATGCCTGTGCTCTCTCGGCCGCAGCTTCCGGGAAGCGGTTGAGCAAGCAGGCGCACGCGATCATGTGGCGCATTCAGGAGGTGGATGCCATCCTGCGCTCGGACCCCGAGCTACGGACCCGGGTGCGAGAAATACATCCTGAGGTCTGTTTCTATGCCTGGGCCGGTCGCCCGATGCAGCATCCCAAGCGCACACCCGAGGGCCGCGCAGAACGGCTCGATCTGGTGAACGAACACTTCAGGGACGCATTCGAGATTATTCGACGTGACATTCCGCCAAAGCAAGCAGCCGATGACGACCTCCTTGATGCATTCGCGGCTCTCTGGACAGCACAGCGCATTGTTCGGGGCACGGCCACTACGGTTCCGGCGACGCCCCTGGAGGATCGGTTCGGCCTCAAGATGGAGATGGTGACCTAGAAAGTCGCTGTCCCGGAAAGCGCCGGCGCGCGTTTGCCTAGACTCGCGGGCCGTTCACGCCCCATTGATTTGAACCGGCGCACCGAGGAGTATATTGGCTGGATAACCCGTATAGGTGGAGATATGTGCAGGAACATCAAGCGGCTGCGGCACCCGAACCACGCTCCCACCGACGAGGAGCTCCATGATGCCGCCCTCCAGTTCGTGCGGAAGATCAGCGGTTTTCACGCTCCGTCACAGGCCAATGAGACGGCATTCAACCAGGCGGTTCGGGACGTGGCCGCCGTCTCCCGCGTGCTATTCCAGTCTCTCCAGGTTCGGGGCCAGGCTGCGGTGGGCGTCTAGCAGGCGCAAAGCGATTCCCAGAATGCTGCAAGCGGAGACAACCAGATAAAGACCGCGACAGCTACGGCGATCAGTCCGCCCTTCCTAGGAAGAGCCTTCCATACCAGCGGTCTACCCGGACCGAATCCGCTATCCGCCTGCCGTTGAGCGATTCGAGCGCCAGCATCGCTCTGCGCTTTGGGCCGCTGACGTAGAGGCGGAGTCGCTCCGGAGGCAAGCTGTTCCAGGTAGTGCCGCTATCGTCAGCGATCGTGCCGGCGAGACGGCGCAGGTCGAACGCAAGCGAATCGGTAGCCACCCTCACCCGGAAGACTCCTACCACCGTATCGAACCGAACGACGAGGGTGTCCGGCCCCACCACGATGGGAGTCTTGTCGTCCTGGGAAACCCTCAGCATCCAATCGTACCCGCTGATCGGCGTCAGAGTGTCCTGACGGGCCCAGAGAGCTATGTAGTCCTCCCGCTCGGATGAAGACTGGGGAACGTACCTCATGCCGGCCACTGCAAGTATCCGGGTGGCAGCCGCCTCTCGCCGGTCTCGTCGCTCCGGCAAGGAGTCCCAGTTTACCTTGGGTAACTCACCTGGAATGGCTGACGCGATCTGGCGTCGCGCGTCATGCTCCAACAGGAAGCGCAGCGCGGCGCTCGCTTCCCGTTCGGTACGCCTGCCCTCGTGCGGCCCGGCAACGAGGTGCGCCAGCCGCCTTCCCTGACTGGCAACGGAGACGCTGGTGACGCTGATCGGCCCGTACAAGGTGAGGAGCAGCAGCGCGGCAAGGGTCACCGGGATCCGGCGGATTCCCGCGTCCGGTCGCAGCGTATAACTGATCGCCATGGCCAGAAGCCAGAGGCCGAGCAGGATTCCCAGGAGCCGGAGCTCAGTCAGCCCATAGGGCAGGATCCGTTTCCAGAAGGCCACGAGCAAGACGATGGCCGCCGGAATAAGGCCGATGAAGAGCCAGCGGGTGTAGGTGCGGATCCAGGCCTCGCCGGCATCGTCGCGCAGCGGGTGAACCAAGAGAAAGCCGAGCAGGCCGGTGACGGCGACGCTGGTGACGAGCCATCCAATCCAGCCCGAGGGCCATTCACCGCCGACCACAATTTTGATGAGATACGCGAGCAGGATCACCAGATAGATGAAGACCAGTGGCGTCAGGATGTACTGGGCGAAGACTTTGAGGACCCGGGGGTAACTGGTGTCATCGACCAGCCGCTGAAGGCCGCGAGGAACGTCGGCCAGGAAGATCCAGGTGTTGACCACGAAGACGATGGCCAGCCAGAGCCGGCCGTAGAGGTCGCTCGGTACGCGGACGCCGAAGAGCTGGTCCAGTGCGCCGAGAGCGATCGCCAGCCCGATAAAGAGGACAGCGGAGAAGACGCCCGCCCGTAGAAAGCCGAGGAAGAGACGGCGGTTGTACTGCCAGAAGGCTTTGGTTTCTCGTTGGCGTAGGAAAGGTAGAACCGCGACCAGCAGGTGCAGGCCGGCGCTGAGCTGGAAGTAGCGGATCGCCTCGTGCTTCCGCTCGGGCCCAGCCCAGACCAGGTAGAACAGACCGAGCAGGGTTACTCCACCGGCGTTGAGGGCGGCGGTTCGGGCGGCGGACCACCCGCGTTCCTCGGCAAAGAGGGTCAGCGCGACGGTGACCGGAAGGCCCAGGGCAGCCACCATGGCGATTCGAGCCCACGCAGGGTCACTGGATTTGGTGGTGGCGATGATAGCGGCAATCGCGGCAAGCACGCCGGCCACGATGGTCCAGGGGAAGCGGAGCATCACCTCCCTGGCGCGGTCGGCCAGGGCAACGAACGACGGGAACCGCATCATGGCTCCATGTGGGGACTTCGCGCTCGCCGAGCTCCTCTGAGGCGGCATCGAGCCAGAATTTCAGGCGGCTGCCGGAGCACTCCAATACTGGCGCAGAGAGTGTACAATCACGGGAAGCCCGCGGAAGACGCAGAAGCCGACAGCCAGCCAGGCAACGACTTGCAGCACGGTCATCATCGGCGGCACGGCGCGGGCCATGGTCGTCTCCGCTGGGAAGCCACCGAACGCCTCGGCCAAGGCCAGGCCGCAAAAGGTGATGACCTTGGTGACCGCGTACCCGGTTCGCATCCAGGTCGAGCCCACCAGAAACCGGCCCAGTGCGGTGCGATGCTGCGCGAAGGGCGCCGTTCCCTGCCCCACGCCGATGCTCCGGAGCGCGTCGGTGAGCGTGGTGCGAGTGATGATGATCAACGGGATCGCCACCGGGATCATGCGCAGGTCGGCAAAGCACACCCACAAGACCAGCTCGTAGGTTCGATCGGCGGCGATGTCGAGCACGCTGCCGAAGAGGCTCGTCTGACCGGTCTTCCGGGCCACCATCCCATCCACCGTGTCGAGCATGAGCGCGACGAAGAGTAGCACCACCCCGGCGAGTCTCATCAGGGGTAAGCCGAAGTACAGGACGAGGATGATGACGAGCAGCAGCGGGAATCGCGAGAGCGTGATCCAGTTGGCCAACATGGCTCGCCTCCAATGGCGTGGAGCTGTCATGATCGCGCCTGGTCGAGGATATAAGCTGCCGAACGGGACGGAACCAGCGCAGCGGCCGGTACCGTACTTGACGTGGGCGGCGCCAGCGATCATCTACCGGTACGGGCGGTTGGGATCCTCCGCTGAGGTAGTCATCGCGAGCGGGCCGCAGGCCCGCGCGGCGAGCCCGCGACTTTGCGTCGAGATTGCTTCGGGCTCTGCGCGCCCTCGCAATGACTTACACGCCTGCCGCTCGTTTGGAGGCTCAAGAGTTCACCCGCGTCTATTACGAGCAACGACTATCTGAGCGACTACGACCCCGTGGGGGGTGACCTGGACACCCTCTACGGGGTAGAGGATAGTTGGGCGAATTACGACCGAATGGCCCCGGTGCTGGATCAGCGCTTCGAGGCTTGGAGAAAGTAGCAAACGAGCCTACAAACGAATGGAATCATGCCAATGGCCGGCCACCGATTAGTCCATGATGCCGACGGGCTCAACACCGGGATCTGGCCGGTCCGCACGGATCAGTTCATCACTCCGGTCGATCTCTTCTTCACCCGCAGTCACGCCGGGGTTCCGCGAATCGATCCAGCGACTTGGCGGCTCGAGGTGTGCGGCCTGGTCGATCGCCCGAGACGTTTCTCGCTGGAGGAGCTGGGTGCTTTCCCCCGGCGGGACGTAGCAGCAACGCTGGTGTGCGCGGGACTGCGCCGGGACGAGTTCCTATCCTTGGGACCGCTACCCGGGGAGCTACCCTGGGGACCGGAGCCCGCCAGCACCGGTCGGTGGACCGGCGTCCCGCTAAATGAGATCATCAACGCGGTTGGGGTGAACGAGCGGGCTCGGCACGTTGAGTTCCTCGGCTTGGATCAGGTGGAGCGGAACGGTGACCGGTTCGGGTTTGGCGGGTCGATCGACCTGGCCAAGGCAGTGAGTGGCGAGGTGCTCCTCGCGACGGAGCTCAACGGAGCACCCCTCCCGCCCCAGCACGGCTCTCCACTCCGAGTGATCGTGCCGGGGTGGATCGGCGCGCGGAGCGTCAAGTGGCTCGGCCGGATCAGGCTATCCGAGGAGCCGTCTCCCAACTATTTCCAGAGCAAGTCTTACCGTATCCAGCGGGAGGTCGACCCGCGCGATTCACGTGACGTCTCGGCCGGCATTGCCCTGAGTGGGGTTCCCCTCAATGCCGTGATCCTGGATCCTTCGCAGAACCAGGCTGTTCCGGCTGGGGTAGTGCCGATTCGCGGTTGGGCCATGGGCTCGGAGGGTCGAGCGGTAATTGCGGTCGAGGTGTCCGCCAGCCCTGGGCAGGACTGGATTCGAGCGCGGATCTCACGCGCCGGTGAGGCCTGGACCTGGACATTTTGGGAAGCCGCTTTGGAGCTGGCGCCGGGCCCTTACACCCTGGCTGTTCGAGCCACCGACACCACGGGAGAGGCACAGCCTGCGACGATCACCGAGACCTGGAATGTCAAAGGCTACAGCAACAATGCGTGGCATCGGGTGGCGATTCATGTCGTGTGAATGAGGCGACTTGCCCAGCTCTGAGAGCATATAAAGATTCGATACGGAGGAGAGAAAGCCCATGCCAACACCATATCGCCCCGCCGCGGTTATCGGACTCCTCGGCATTCTGATGGCCCATTCGACCGCGATCGCCCAGACCAAGACCGATTCCGCCGGCATTCGAGCAGCGGCCCTGGACTACATCCAGGGTTGGTACACTGGGGACGCAGCCCGTATGCAGCGGGCGCTTCACCCGCAGCTCGCGAAGCGGATCGTAGAGACGGACCCGAAGACCAACAAGAGCGTACTGAGTCAGATGGGCGCCGAGAAGCTGGTCGAGTATACCCGGGCCGGAGGCGGTCAGAAGACCCCGCTAGACCGGCGGCGGGCGGATGTCACCATTCTGGATATCTACCAGGGCGCGGCCAGCGCCAAGGTCATCGCTGCCGATTGGGTCGACTATCTTCACCTCGCCCGGTGGAACGGCCGGTGGGAGATCGTCAACGTCCTGTGGGAATTCAAGCCGGCGGCAGAAAGGGCATCCAAGTGATCGCTGCCCGGCGAATCGCCCTCGCGCTTCTCTCAGCGCTCCCCTGCTCCGCTCTCTTTGCCCAGGGGCAGGCTTCCCGCTACATCAATCCGCCCAGCCTGGTCAAGCCCACCGGCTACACTCACGTCGTGGTGGGGCCGGATGGGCGAACCGTGTACATCGCGGGCCAGGTCGCTCTCGACAGCAGCGGGCAGCTGGTCGGAGCCGACGATTTCAGGGCCCAAGCCGGGCAGGTGTTTCAGAACCTGCGCCGGGCGCTCAAGAGCGTAGGGGGCTCCCTCGACGACGTGGTCAAGACCACGACCTTCATCACCGATCTCAAGCACCTGCCCGCCCTCCGGGAGCTGCGGGCCAAGTACCTCGATCCGGCCCGCCCGCCCGCCGGCACCCTGCTCGTGGTGTCGAGCCTTGCCCGGACCGACCTCCTGATCGAGATCGAGGCCATCGCAGTGCTGCGTAACAGTGTTCGCCTGACAGGTAGCGAATGATGGACTCCAGTTCGGATCATCCACCCTCACCATTGTCGCCGCAGAAGGCCCCTTGAGCCTGGACATCATCATCAGACGCTTCGAACGGCCCGATGAAGTGCGGGAGATGGAGAAAGGCCGGTTCGAGCTGGTCCGGCTCGGTGGCCTCACGATCGGACGCGCGACCTATCAACCCGGGTGGCGCTGGTCGGAGCACGTCGGACCCAGCGTGGGGGCGATCCGCTGCACCGTTGAACATGTCGGTCTAGTGCTCGCGGGAGTCGCAACGGTCGCCTTCGAAGATCGAGTCGTCGAAATGCATCAGGGAGAAGGCCCAAACTGCCATCTTGACGCGGAGCAGTCCGAGAACCAAGTCTTGTGGAGAACCGATTACAGCTCGGCATCGAATGGAGGGCATCATATCATGACGTCGCTGGCGCAGCGGACCATTACCCCGAACACATCATGCAGGTCGGCCTGCCAAAACGCCTTCGACCTGGCTTATGAGCCTCAAGATGCTAATCGAGACGCCGGACTCGATGGTCGTGGGGATCAAGTAAGTGCCTAGACTCTCGCGACTCGCCACCTTTCTAACCGGGGCTGTCATTGGCTTGGCACTCTGGCTGGTACCGGCCCAGTTCTTCGGCCAGTCCGAGCCGTGGGACGGTAATGGGCCCTGGTATGCGATCGCCCTTTTCGCCAGTGGCCTGGTGCTCGGCTTTCTCGGCCCCGGTCGGCCCGGGGCCGCAGCGGCGGGCGTGTTCGGCGGTCAGTTCCTCGTGCTGCTCTGGCGAGTGGTGACGCGTCCCGAAAACAGCGAGCTCTGGCTCGTGGGGGTCGTGATGCTGGCCGGTTACAGCTTCGTCGCGGCGGGCCTCGGAGCGCTGCTCGGAAACGTGGTGCGACGGCGACTTGGGCCGGAAACCGGATCCGATCGGCGGGTCTCCGACCGGCGTATGTAGCCAGGACGAGAGACGCTGACCTGGAACGATCCGCCACCATGTTCAAGCAGAAAATTACCGTCGTCAGCTGATCTCGTACTCGCGGCTAAACGGAATCGTGCCGCCCTCGTCCGCGGGGAAGTAGAACCCGCATGTGATGACTGTGCTGCTTCTGTCGTCCATCCTGGCCCTTGGGGCCATCCTCATGGCCGCGTATGTCCTGACCCGCCGTGACCGCGTGCGCGGGATCGCCCCCGCCGGTGAGCTTCAGCGCAAGTACAGGCTTTACGCCGAGAACCGACCGGTGGTCCGCCTCGATCCGGAGCGAGTTCCACCGTATCTCAGGCATCTGGTGCCGCTGGCGGAGAAGTGGGGCATAGGCGACGACATCATTCGTAACGACTACATCGCCAAGGCAGAAGCCAGGGAGAAGCGCGAGCTGCACGATGCCTTGTACCAGCCCTTCGAGCAGATCACCGAGTGGCTCAACAGTTTCGGCGACCAGCCCATGACCGACGAGGCCGAGGCGTTCATGTACATGCAGGGAGCGTTGGACGAGATGGGGTACTATATCCTCGAGGAGAAGACGCGCGCCGGGGGCCCGCACCCGTGAACTTCGGTGGACCCGCCTCCCCCCGTCACAGAATCTTCGCCTTATCTGCTCCTATTGTGGATTGGTCCTCGACCCACCGCACATGTCTACGAGGAGCGGACGTATGACACGCTACACCAAAGGATCCGGCATCCTGGCCGCCCTGGTGGCGATGGTCGCTTTGGGATGCCAATCCCCGTCACCCACGGCGACCTCACTGGGAGACCAGGGAGCCGGCGAGCCAGTCCTCGAGGTCAAATACGCTAATCCCGGGTTCGATCCCGCCAACTTCATCTCCGGCGTCACCAACCCGTATCTGCCGCTCATACCGGGCACCACCTACCACTACCGGAGCAAGACCCCGGACGGCGTGGAGCTGAACGACGTCAGCATCACCTACGACACCAAACAGATCCTCGGTGTCAGCGTGACGGTGGTTCACGACGCGGTGTTCGTCCACGGAAAGCTGACCGAAGACACTCAAGACTGGCTGGCCAAGGACGAGGATGGCAACGTCTGGTACTTCGGCGAGGACACCAAGGAGCTCGACGAGAACGGCAATATCATCAGCACCGAGGGCTCCTGGGAGGCAGGGGTCGGGGACAACCGCCCGGGCATTATCATGGTGGCCGAACCGAAGACGGGGCTGACCTACCGACAGGAAATCGCCCCAGATATCGCGGAGGACGTGGCGAGAGTCCTGAGCCTCAAGTCCAAGGTGGACGTTCCCTATGGCAAGTTCGCCGGCTGTCTCCAAACGATGGAGTCAACCCCACTGGAGCACGGGAACCGCGAGCACAAGTTCTATTGCCCGGGCGTCGGTCTGGTGCTGGAAGTGCAGCCCAGGGAAGGGCGCATCAAAAACCAGCTGATCTCCATCACCCACTTCTGACCGTGCGGCGCGAAGCTACACCTTCTGCGCCACGGCGCGCGCCAGCTCGACCAGCGCGTGGGCCTTTTGGCGGGCGCCGGTGGCCATCAGCTCGAGATCGACCAGGGCGTGCCCCTTGACCACCGACACCTTGAGGTCGTTGTCCTCCCCGTACACCCAGCCTCGGTCACCCACCTTGATCTGGCGATGATCGCTGTGCATTGACTCGGAGGGGGCGATCTTGCCGAACGCCGCATCGTCGGCTGCCACAGTCACGATCACCGTCAGGAGATTGATGGCCGGGGTCGTGTAGGAGCATTGGTAGGATTTGACCCCCTTGATGAGCGATTCGCCGTTGGCGGCCACCATGCCGGCGTCGTGCTGGGGGAGCACGGTGCTCACCTGCGCCGGCGTCAGCAGCTCGCACGGCTTGATGTCGCGGTTTCGCGCGGGGAGGATGAGAACTGGGCCGAGAAGAGCTACGAATCCAAAGGAAAGAAGGCGGCGGGGATGCATGATGTTCCTCCCGAAGGAGACCATTGGCCCACCGTACTGTGCTGTCGCGCCGCCGTCAAGTGCCCTAACATATACCTAGTGAAGGTTGGTGAGGTCGGTAGAAGACTCCTGTTCTGGAGGCACTCATGATAGTGGTCCGCAACGTCTTCCGTCTCAAGTTCGGCAAGGCTCGGGACGCGATGGCGGTCTGGAAGGAAGGACTCGCCATCGGAGAGCGAGCGGGTCTGAGCCGCAATGCGACGCGACTATTGACCGATCTGGTAGGACCCGAGTTCTACACGCTGGTGCTGGAAACGACGTACGACTCGATCTCCGATTTCGAGCGCTCCGCGCAAGCCCTCATGAGCAATCCCGAGTGGCGCGCATGGTATCCGCGGTTCACCGCCCTAGCCGAGGGCGGCTATCGGGAGATCCTCACAGTAGCCGAGTAGCCTCGAAGCGGTCCTAATGGATCTCAGCCGGGGGGGTGAGATCGGGAACCGGGTTGAGATCGTTGACACCAGACCAGTTGAGGAGCCCGGACACATCGGCGGCGTGTTCCATGGTATCCACCATCACCTCGGTGTGCCCGTTAGTCACCAGGGGAATCAAGCCGAGGCTCCGCCGGGCGGGGCGCCGCAAGGTACGTCCGGCAGCACGCCATGGTCCTTCGGCCGAGTACAGCTCCACCCCCTCGGACTTCAACCGTTCAGCGAGAGAATAGGCGGCGGTCGGCTGGTAGCGGTTGCGCTGTGGTCGCTCGCGCTGCTCTGAGTCCGCGGCTTGCTGGACGGCGTCCGCCGCGACAAAGTTTCTCTGCCCCATCGTGCACCTCCCGCAGTAAGTACCAGTTCGGCGCAGTGCAACTCTATTGGGTCAGGCCTGTGGCGAGGGGTAGACTAGGCCGTGGGCCAGCCGGAATCCGTGAGTGAGGTCACATCGCGGCCATGTTACGGTCCCTCCGCTGGTTGCGACTCGGGTGTCTGTCGGGCACCGTCCTCCTGGTCGTCGGCAGCTTGTCCATCTACCTGCTTTCGGAGCGGATCCGTCGCCGGACGTACGCGGAGCCTGTGGTTGCCATCGTGGTGCCCGGTGATTCGCAATCGATTGTCGAGGGCCAGCGGCTGGCGGCGGTTCGCGGCTGCTCTGGCGGCTGCCATGGAACCGAGATCGAGGGAGGCGTCCTCATTGATGATCCGTTACTCGCGCGGGTGATCGCGCCGAATCTTACCGCGGCCGTGCGTCGGTATTCCGACGGCGATCTGGCGCGCATCATTCGGCAGGGGGTTCGTCCCGACGGACATAGCGTGCTCGGTATGCCGTCGGAAATGTTCAGTGCATTGAGCGATGGTGACCTCGGCAAGATTCTGGCCTATCTCAAGAGCATACCGCCCCGCTCCGGCCTGGGCCCCGAGGTGCATCTCGGCCCTGTGGCGCGAGTCGGCTTGGTGACGGGAAAGTATCACCCGGCCGCGGAGCAAGTCCGCCGTGCCAGGCGGCTTAGCGAGAGTTACCCCGGTCCGGGCGACTCGACCGCGCCGGGTGCCTACCTGGCGCGGACCAGCTGTACCGAATGCCATGGGGTCGACCTTCGCGGAGGCGATCGCGCCCCTGATCTCCGCATCGCCGCCGGATATTCGCTGGACGCGTTTACCCGGCTCATGCGCCAGGGCAAGGCGTTGGGCGATCGCGAGCTGCCGATGATGAGCCCGGTGGCGCGACAGCGATTCAGCCATTTCACCGACGAGGAGCTTCGGGCCCTGTACCGCTACCTGATCGCGCGTGCCGGGATGCCCGACTCCAGCCCGATCAGAAGATGAGCGAGAGCGTGAATGTTGGCTTGCTGTCACTCGGAAGCCATTGACCGGCATTTCGGCGCGGCGAGAGCGGCGGAGGAGTTGGCGCGCTATCGCAAACGGGGCCCTTCGGGCACCGCCCGCCTGATGCTCCGGGCCATCCGAGAATTGCGGCCGCCAGCTGACAGCCTCCTCGACATCGGCGCCGGCATCGGGGTCCTGCATCACGAGCTCCTCGCCGGCCCGGTCGGCTTGGCGACGCATGTCGAGGCAGCCAGAGCTTACGTCGAAGCCGCAAAGGGCGAATCGCTGCGTCGGGGGCAGGCGGAGCGGATTCAGTTTCGCCATGGGGACTTCCTCGCGCTCAGCCCCACGCTGCCGGATGCCGATCTGGTCACCCTGGACCGGGTCGTCTGCTGTTATCCCGAGCTGGATCCGATGGTCCGGGTGTCAATGGCGAAGGCGCGGCGCTACTATGCCATCAGCTTCCCCCACGATCGGTGGTACGTGCGCATCCACACGGCGTGGCAGAACCTGCGGCGGCGGCGCGCCGGGAATCCTTTCCGGACTTTCGTACACTCTCCGTCGCGGATCCATGCGCTGCTCGCCGAAGGTGGCATGCGCGTGATGGTGTTCCGGCAAACCCTGGTGTGGCAAGTGTTCTTGTGCGCGAGGAGTTGAGATGCTCTTTCACTTCGGCAGACTCGGGGTATTCTTCGGCTGGGTCATGATCGTCGCTGGAATTGCTTACCTGGCGATTGGAGGCCGGGGCGCGTACGCCGGCGTCGCGGGGTCCTTGCCGCGCATGGTAGTAGGGCTCATCGCGGTGGTGCTCGGCAGCTCGATCGTGCGCTGGGCCAAGCGTACCAGGTCGGACTAGCATGCGAGCCATCCTTTCGCTAATGGCTGCCTGCTTCCTCGTGCCCGCCGTCTACGCGCAGGACTCGGAGGCTCACCATCACGGGATCGGGCAGCTCGGGCGGGTCGCCTTTCCCGTGTCGTGTGCGCCCCAGGCCCGGCGCCGCTTCGAGCACGCCATGACGGTGCTGCACTCGTTCTGGTGGGACGAGGGTGAGCGCGCGTTCGCCGCCGTCCTCGATGCCGACCCGAACTGCGCGATGGCCTATTGGGGTCTGGCGCTGAATGCTTGGGGAAATCCGTTCGCCGGTGACCGGCTCCCACCCCGCGCGAGCAGGGATTCATCAATGCCGGCGCGGCACTCTACCGAGATGTCGCTGCGAGCTCCAACGCGGCACGGCTGCAGGCGTATGCCGATACCATGGCGCGCCTGCACCGCGATCTACCCCGGGACGCCGAGGTCGCCATCTACTATGCGCTGGCACTCGTGGCCACGGCCCCCCGTACCGACACGACCTTTGCCCAGCAGAAGCGCGCCGCCGCCATCCTTAACCCTCTGTTTGCCAAATATCCCAATCATCCGGGTCTGGCCCACTACATCATCCACTCCACGGATTCCCCCCAGTTGGCATTACACGGGCTGGATGCCGCACGGCGTTATGCTCGCATCGCGCCGGCAGCACCGCACGCCCAGCACATGCCGTCGCACATCTTCGTGCGGCTCGGCCTCTGGGATGAGACGGTGGCGTCCAACTGGAGATCATACCGGGCCAGTGCAGCGTATGCCGCATCGAGAGCCATGCCATCGACCGGCGAGGAGCTTCATGCCCAGCTTCATGCCCTGGACTATGCCGTCTACGCCTATCTGCAAGAGGGCCGGGATTCCGCCGCGCGGGCCGCGGTCGCCACTGGCCAGCGCATCACGCTTCCGAAGAGTCAGTTCAGGCTGATCGGCGCATACAACCAAACCGCTATGGCGGCGCGGGTTCCGCTCGAGCGGGGCGACTGGGCAGCCGCGGCTGCCTTTCCGGTGGTGACCGCGCAAGGCCTCGGGATCCCGGTGGCGTTGAGCCGCTTCACCCGTGCGCTCGGAGCGG
>DASXRM010000026.1:0-8820 GCA_036506575.1 Gemmatimonadales bacterium
CAGTGCGAATAGCGGAGAGAGACCGATCGGGATGAGGACCACCGGCGCGAAGTAGCGACGGAGAGATGACATGGAACCTCCAGAAAGTCGCCGCGGAGTACTTCACCGAAAGCGCTGACGCCGAGGACGTCGAGGTTTGAGGTTGGTGCGGGCGCGTCAAGGGCGAATCAAGTCACTAGGGAATGTGGTGGTGAGAAGGCGGCGTCTCGGAAGAGCACGATTTGTGCCCGGTAAGCAGAGGTGGTTATGAGTAGGTTGTTGGGCGCAAAGTGTGGACTAGAGTGGGAATTGGCTCGGAGGAGGCCACCAGAACCAAAGCAACATGACGTCCGCCATGTGGTGGCCAGCCCACATGCCCTAATCGCCTACTGCAGCGCCTATTTTGTCTTTTTTCGACTGATGGCCTGATCGATGAGCTGCCGCTCAGCCAAAGCCGCGAGTGGGCTAGGAGGGCAGCGGCCCAAGTACAATGCCGACGGCGTTAGCGAGCCGAGGCCGTGGGCGTCTCCTCCCCTTTCGCCAGGTGCCATTCGGAAATGTCGCTTATCCAGGAATACGGATTGAGGCGGACGCCTCGCAACCCGCGCCGGACCGCGGCCACGTTGGTCGGGGCGTAGGGAAAGAGAGCGGGGGCACCGGCGTTGGGTGACTCCAGCCATCGGCGAGCCCGAGGGCGAGGGCGAGAATCGCTATGGCGCTGGTTCACCCCGCCCAGTCCCGGGGCTCCAGCATACCGAGCAGCTCCGCTTCGAACGAGCCGGCCGGGTAAACCGGCGAATATTCCCAAGCCGCCAGCGGAGGCAGACTCATCAGTACACTTTCGATTCTGGCGCCGGTCTGCAGCCCGAACAGCGTCCCCCGGTCGTGCACCAGATTGAACTCCGCGTACCGGCCGCGGCGCGCCAGCTGAAAGCGGCGCTCGCGCTCGCCATAGGCAGTGTCCCGCCTCCGTTCCACAATAGGTCCATACGCCTGCGGCAGCAGGCTCCCCACGGCGGTCACGAACTCGAGGAGTCGTTCGAGGCAGAGTCCGGCTTCTCCGGCGCGCAGGTTGTCGAAGAAGATCCCGCCGATCCCGCGCCGCTCGTCACCCCGGTGGGTGTTCACGAAATAATGGTCGCACCAGGTCTTGAACCGGGGATAGAAATCCGGGTGGTGTCGATCGCAGACTGCCTTGACGGCGCGATGGAAGTGGATGGCGTCCTCGGGATAGGGGTACGTCGGTGTGAGGTCGGTTCCCCCGCCGAACCAGGCATCCTTCGGCTCACCCGATGGCCCCGTGATCTCGAAGTATCGGACGTTGAGGTGCACGGTGGGCACCATGGGGCTGAGCGGATGCACCACCAGACTGAGCCCCGTCACGAAGAAACTGGCTGGCTCCCCGAACGCTTGGGTCCCGATCCGCTGGGCCAGCTGCGGCACCAGCACTCCTTCCACGGTCGAGCGGTTGATGCCGGCCTTCTCGAAGGTGTTACCGCCGGCAAGCATCCGGCTCACTCCCCCACCTCCTCCATTTCGTTCCCAGCGGTCCTCCCGAAACGCCCCACTCCGATCCAAGGTGGTGAAGAACTCAGTGGCCTCGTCGTGAAGGCGTTCGACGGTGGCAGCTACTCGGCTGCGAACACCTTCGCGGCTCATCGCGGCCGCCAGTCGCGCACCGCATCCACGAACGCCCGTGCGTGAGCCACCGGCACGTCCGGCAGGATGCCGTGTCCCAGATTGGCGATGTGCCCCTGTCCGCCGAACGCATCGAGCATGCGGTGCGTCCGCTCCCGAATCAGCGTGGGCGACGCGTACAGCCAGCACGGATCCAGGTTGCCCTGGAGCGCCACTCTCGACGCCGGCAGTCGCCGCCGGGCCTCTGCCGCATCGGTCTGCCAATCGACTCCAACGACGTCCGCACTGGTAGCGCTCGCGATCTCCTCCAGCGCCCATCCCGACCCGGGGCAGAACACGATGACGGGCGCTCCAGCCGTGCGGGCCATGCGGGCCGCCTCACCTAGATAAGGAAGGGCGAACTCCCGGAAATCCGAGGGCCCCAGTGCCCCGGACCAAGAATCGAACAGCTGTATGGCCTGAGCCCCTGCCCTCACCTGGGCTATCAGAAAGCTGCCCACCATATGAGCCAGGCGGGCCAAGAGATCGTGGGCGCGGGTTGGGTCTTGGAGCAAAATACGCTTGGCGTGGCTGAACGACCTGGACCCGGCGCCTTCGACCATATAGCTCAGCAGGGTCCACGGCGCGCCGGCAAAACCGATGAGGGGAACCCGGTCCTCCAGCTCGCGGCGGGCCAGCCGCACGGCCTGGAGTACGTAGGCCAGGTCTGCTTCAGGGGTGACTTCGCGCAGGCGCTCGAAATCCGCGGGCGCGCGCAACGGCTGATGGAAGCGAGGGCCTACCCCGTCGTCCACTGAGAGCCTCATACCCATGGCCTGCGGAACGACCAGGATATCGCTGAAAATGATGGCGGCGTCCACGCCTAGGAGATTGACCGGCTGGAGGGTCACCTCCACCGCCAGGTCCGGTGTCCTCACCATGGTGAGAAAGTCCGCCCGCTCTCGTATCGCACGGTATTCGGGGAGGTAGCGCCCAGCCTGACGCATCATCCAGACGGGGGGCCGTTCGACTGGCTCGCCCCGGCAGGCGCGGAGGAAGAGATCGCTCACGAGATCAGCGCCGAGCCAACAGACCGGTGATCGCCAACGCGAGTGCCTGGGCGGATGGCTCGCCGGCTATCGCCGCGGGCGCCCAGCCCGCCTCTTCGGCCGCAGCAGCGGTGGTGGGGCCAACGGCAAGGAGATCGGGCCGATTGAGTGGAGGACAGACGCGGGCTAACAGGTCCGCGACGGTGGGACTCGCCACCACGAGCAGGGTCCCGCTTTCCACGGCGGCTCGGGCCTGGGACTCGTCGGCGAGCATCGCCCGGTAGCACACCACCTCGTCCACTTGGATCCCACGCTCTCGCAGCATTGCCGGCAATTCGGTGCGCCTTCTCTCCCCGCAGGGGAAGAGCACCGGGCCATCCGCCTTGGCGTCCAGCATTGCGCGAGCGAGCGCGCCGGCGGCACCGAGGTTCTCATCCGGGTAAGGGTGAGGAACGCGAACCGGGCCTAGGATGTCCTGAAGCGCCGCCACGGTCGCCGGTCCGACTGCCCACACCGCAGGCCGGGGCCCTTCACGCCATGACACCGCCCGGGCTCGCATGCGCTCTACGAGAGCTTGTGCCGCGCGCGGCGAGGTGAATGCAACCGACCCATAGGTACTCACTCGCGCCAGCGCGGCATCGAGGGGTCCCCAATCGACCGGTGGGCGGAAGCTCATCAGCGGCCTCTCCACCAAATCCACCGGGATGTCTCTCAGCGCCTTGGCCAATCCGGGAAATGTGCCGGCCGACGCGGTCAGGACCACGGTTTCCACGATCAAGGGGCGGTCACTGCAGGTGCCGCCGCCGCTCTCGCGCCGGTGAGAATGGCGCCGGCGCCATCTGCGAGCAGCCGCTCCGCGAGTGCAGCGCCAAGAACAGCGGCTTGCTCCTCGTCCATCGCCGGTCCGAGTTCCTGACCTTCGACCATCGTCTGCCCATCAGTCGAAACGACGCGACCATGCAGCCGTAGAATCCCCCGGGTTCCGTCGGGGCTCGGCCGGGCATACGCGGCCACTGGCACCTGACACCCGCCCTCCAACCGGCGGAGAAAGGCGCGTTCGGCGGCGACCGGCAGCGCCGTCGCTGGATCGTGCACGGCCTTGCGAGCCCCGGCTGCAACCGTGGGGTCGTCGACTCTGACGGTGACTGCCAGTGCCCCCTGGCCCGGAGCCGGGAGCATCAGGTCTGGTGCCAAGCGCTCTCCGATCCGGTGCCCCAGACCGAGCCGTACCAGCCCTGCGGCGGCTAAAAGGATCGCAGCCCACTGAGGGTGGGAATCGAGCTTGGCCAAGCGAGTCTCCACGTTGCCGCGGAGGTCAACTACCTTGAGATCGGAACGCAGATGCAGCAGTTGGGCCCGCCGTCGCAGACTGCTGGTCGCAATTACAGCGCTGTCCGGAAGGTCGGTCCAGTGAATCGGGCCCCGCCCGACGAGGGCATCACGCGGGTCTTCGCGCGATCCCACCGCGCCGATAGTGATCCCATCGGGGAGTTGGGTCGGAAGATCCTTGAGAGAGTGCACCGCGAGATCGATCCGACCCTCGAGCAGAGCATCGTCGATCTGCTTGGTAAAGAGCGCGCGGCTCCCGATGCGGGTGAGCGGTATCTCGGGAGCGAGATCCCCGGTCGTCTTGATCTCCACCCGCTCGGTTTCATATCCCGCGGCGCGCAGCAGCGAGCGTACCCGCTCAGTCTGCCACAGGGCCAACGCGCTGCTTCGGGTGCCGATCCGGAGTGGGCCCCTCGAACGCTTCAATGCGGCTCCGATGTCGAGACACTCCCAGTCAAGGGCTCCATTCCTGGAAGCAGCGCGATGCGCGAGGCAGCACGTTCTCCCGAGGCCATGGCGTCCGCCAAAGACACGCCATCGCGGTAAGTACCGGCGAGAACCAGCCCCGGATTAGTGCGCTCCGTCTGGTCGGCGATGTCCTTGAAGCGGCCGTAGCCTAGAACGTATTGCGGAATGGCTTTAGGCCAGACCTGGATGGCTCGGAAAACGGGCTCGCCCTGCGTGCCCAGGAGAGTTCGAAGCTCGTCGAGCACCCGGGCCGTCAGCGTCTGCGGATCGGATTGGACGAAGTCCGCATCCCGGGTTCCCCCCACGAAGGCGGTGAGCAGCACATGCCCTTCGGGGGCCCGGTCGGGAAACAGCGTGGAGGTGAAGATCACGCCCAGAACCCGCCGGCGCTCCACCTCAGGAGTGAGAACCCCGAAGCCGTCGAGCGGATGGGCCACCTGCTTGCGGCGGAACCCAAGCGCCAGGACCGCAACGGGAGGGTACACTATGCTGGAGAGAGTCGATAGTCGTTCCCCGCCAGGCAAGTCCAGGTCAATCTCGTCGAGGCAGTGCGCCGGTGCGGCGTAAATGACGGCGTCGTAGAGCTCGGGGGTCTGAAACGCGGCTCCTACAGTCCAGCCCTTGGGTCCGGCACGCAACTGCGTCACCGGTGCCCGGAGCCGCACCTCTGCTTGCAACTCGCGTCCGAGGGCATCGGGGATCTCCTGCAGACCATCCCGGAACGACATCACGCCACCGGTCCAGGCCGTCGGATCAGTTGCTCGCCGAGCCTTCATCAGCTTCACATAAGCCTTCATGACCGAGCCATGGGTTCGCTCGAGGGCCTGCAGCTGAGGGAGCGCATGCCGCACTGAAAGCTGTTCGGGATCTCCGGCAAAGGTCCCGGCGACAAATGGATTTACGATGTAGTCCACTACTTCCTGATTGAAGCGGCGGCGAACGAACGCCGCCACGCTCTCGTCGACTGGAGAATCTCCGGGCTCCATGAGCGGCTCGCCGAAGATCGCCAGCTTGGCTGTATTGGAGAGCAGCCGTGAGGTGAGTAGCTCGGCAGGGGTCAGCGGGAGGCGAACCAGCCTTCCCCGCCGAACGATGTAGCGGTGCCGTGCGGCGGGAGAGGCAGTCACTCTAGATGATTCGAGTCCGAGCTCACTCAGAATGGCGGCCACGGACGGCGCTGGCTGCGACATCGAGCTTGGGCCGAGCTCAGCCAGGTAGCCGTTCCGCCGCTCGGATTTGACCACGCCCCCCACTCGATCGCTGGCCTCGTAAATCACCACCCTGCTTCCCCGCTGCTTCAGGCAGTACCCGGCGGTGAGTCCGGTGATGCCGCCTCCGATAATGGCTATCGAGGCCATGCGGACCCGAGAGCGGTCTCCAGCTGGTCGAGCTCGCCTTCGCCGTGAACCGAAGAACTAAATGCAGCCTCGTAAGCCGATGGGGGCAGATAGATCCCGGACTCGAGCATCGCGTGGAAGAACCGGCTGTAAGCCTCTCGATCGGTCCGCTTGGCTTCGGCAAAGGTGCGCACCGGATTGGCGGTAAAAAACGGAGTAAACATGGTGCCCACCCGCTGGACCACAACCGGCACGCCGGCCTTTTCCGCGGCGGCCGCGATCAGTGAGGCCGCGCGATCGGCCCAATCTTCGGCCCGCTCCCACACTCCTGGCCGAGCCAGGACTTCTAGCGTCGCCAATCCCGCAGCCATGGCGAGCGGGTTTCCCGACAGCGTGCCGGCCTGATATACCGGGCCGGCGGGTGCAATGAGCTCCATCAGCTCACGTCTGCCGCCGTACGCCGCGGCAGGGAGCCCGCCACCCACAACCTTGCCCAGACAGGTCAGGTCGGGCTCCACCGCAAAAAGGACCTGCGCTCCCTGCGGATGCACCCGCCAGCCGGACATGACCTCGTCAAAGACAAGCAAAGCCTGGTACCGGCGGGTGAGGGCCCGAAGCCCCTGGAGGAAACCGGCGACCGGTGGTACCACGCCCATGTTCCCGGCAACCGGTTCGACCAGCACCGCCGCAATTTCGGACCCTCGGGCCGCGAACAGGGTCTCGACCGCGGCGAGGTCGTTGTAGGCCACCACCAGCGTGTCCGCCACCGTGGCCGGGGGGACGCCGGGAGTGGCGGGGAGGCCGAGAGTGGCCACCCCCGACCCCGCCGCCGCAAGGAGAGCGTCCGCATGTCCATGGTAGCAGCCATCGAATTTCACGATCAGTTGCCGGCCTGTGGCCGCCCGCACCAGGCGCACTGCACTCATCAACGCCTCGGTGCCGGAGCTGACGAAGCGGACCATCTCCACTCCGGGGAACGTTGCCACTACCCGTTCGGCAAGGCGGACCTCCAGCTCAGTAGGGGCGCCAAAGGTGGAGCCGTGCTGTGCCGCATCCACGATGGCTGTGAGCACCTCAGGATGGGCGTGTCCCAGGATCAGGGGTCCCCAGGAGAGCACCAGATCGACATAGCGATTGCCATCGGCATCAACCAGGGTGGGCCCGGCACCACGGACGATGAAGCGGGGAACTCCACCTACCCCCTTGAAGGCTCGGACCGGGCTGTTGACCCCTCCCGGGAGGACTCGTTGCGCGGCCGAGAACAATCGCTCGGATGCGGCGGTTGGACGGGTGGCGACGCGGGTGCCGGTCATTGCCCTCTCTCGCCGCGCAGCCACACCGCAGCATCCTTCGCATGGTATGAGACGATGGCATCGGCTCCGGCCCGGCGCATGCTGGTGAGCGCCTCGAGCACGACGCGACACTCGTCAATCCAGCCAAGACGCGCGGCGGCCTTCACCATCGCGTACTCTCCACTCACGTTATAAGCCACGAGCGGCAGCTGGGTGCGCTCCCGTACCGCTCGTACCACATCAAGGTAGGCCAGCGCCGGCTTCACCATCAGCAGATCGGCCCCCTCCGTCTCGTCCAACGCGGCCTCGAGCAGAGCCTCGCGCAGGTTCGCCGGGTCCATCTGGTATTGCCGCCGGTCTCCAAAGGCGGGGGCGCTATCCGCCGCTTCGCGGAATGGGCCGTAGAAGGCGCTCGCGTACTTCACCGCATAGCTGAGGATCGCCGTGTCCGTGTGACCCACCCCGTCCAGCGCCGATCTGATTGCGGCAACCATTCCATCCATCATCCCGCTCGGGGCCACCATGTCCGCTCCGGCGCGTGCGTGGCTGACCGCGGCGCGCCCGAGAATCTCGAGGGTGGCGTCATTGTCGACGGTGCCATCCCGCACCACTCCGCAGTGGCCGTGGCTGGTGTACTCACAGCAGCAGAGGTCGGTGATCAACAGCAGATCGTGATGGCGCTCACGTATCCGACGCAGAGCCCGCTGGACAATCCCGTCCTCGGCGAAGTTCTCTGATCCCACCTCATCTTTAGCGGCCGGAATTCCGAACAGCAACACCGCTGGAATCCCGTGAGAACGGATCTGATCCACCTCCCGGTCGAGCTTCTCATCTGCCGAGAGATGAAAAACCCCCGGCATCGACGCCACCTCACGTTCAACTCTGCTACCATGCACGACGAAGAGGGGCTGAATCAGGTCGGTCGGCGAGAGCTCGTGCTCACGCACCAGGAGGCGCATGGCAGACGTGCGGCGGCGGCGGCGCGGGCGGTTGGCGGGAGGAAGGGGCACCAAGGGAAGATGAGGGAGCGGCAGCCTGCCCCGCAACCATCGACGAAGGTTGCAGGGCTGTTGGCACGTGCTTTGCCTTCTTTTGACCCAGAACCTGCTTTCCTGCTTCCACGTTTATGTCTAGGAGGTCTTAAACTAAGGAAGGAGCTCGGCCCGCACCCCTCTGCGCATTGCGCACCCCGCGCCGGCAGAACGGGTTAGCAGCATCAGGCGTAGTGTTCCTGGTCACCGCACAGGCCCGCCTGGGAATCACGGCCGAATGCACTCTTTCCACGCATCTTGAATCGGGTCCAGGTGGGTGCCGACCCCCACGGCTATCATGCCGCGTCGCCCGCCAGCGCCAGGAGCGCACGGTATGAAGCTGTCCCTCTCGGTGTATTCCTCTGTACTAACATCGACGCTGGTCCTGAGCGCCTGCGGCGGAAGTCCGCCCCCGCTTCGAGAAGCCCCCGCCCCAGATCGGTCTGTTGCCATCATACGAGCCAACCTCTGGGACGGCACCGGCCGCGGCCCGGTCGCCAACGCCGTGACCCTCGTTCGAGGCAACCGGATCCTGTGCGCCGGCGCCGCGGGTGAGTGCCCCGTCCCGCCACAGGCTCGGATCATCGACGCCCACGGTCAGTGGCTTATCCCGGGCTTGATCGATAGTCATGTGCACCTGCTCTTCCTAACCGCCGGAAGTGCCACCGAAGAGCTGTCGCTCGATCTACGAGATCTTCTGGCTCAGGGCGTCACGACG
>DASXRM010000027.1:0-17367 GCA_036506575.1 Gemmatimonadales bacterium
GAGGCGATGAGGGTGCCGGAGCAACGGAATGCCGGCTGCCCGTCGACATCCATGATGATGAGGACGACGGCGGGATGGGCATTCCCATCAAGCTCGCCGTAAGTGATGAACGAGGGGCCATTCACGATATCGGAACTGGTCGGTGCGTCGCTACAAGCCCCGACGGCGAGGATCGCGGCAAGACTAAGTATGAGGCGGCGATTCATGGAGCTTCCCTGGGTTGGGGATGTGAGGCGATGGTACAAATGCGAGGGAAGAATACGGTCGGTGGAGTGAAGACACGATTGCGAGTGCCTGGGGCACTAAACGCCGGTGAGGATCTGGGCCGGCAGTCGACTGGAGATATACTACCCCGGGGTACTAAGACCCGCAAGAGGAGCGGGTGTACGGGAATGACCTCGGCTGGACGTCTCCACCCTGGCTCCCTACTTTGAACGGTTCGCCGTAACCCTCAGCGTTTCAGCCGCCCCATCGACACCAAGGCACTGCATGGCGACCCAGACCCGCCCTGTCGCTCCGCCGGACGTTCCAGCGTTCAGGCCGTACGTCCCGCCCAGTCAGTTTCCCGCCGAGCTCACGCTCCGCGCCGTGATCCTGGGAGCGGTCCTCGGCATCGTGTTCGCCGCTTCCAGCGTCTATCTCGCGCTGAAGATTGGGCTCACCGTGTCGGCCTCGATTCCCATCGCGGTGCTCGCGGTGGCTTTCTTCCGCACCCTCGGCAAATCGACGATTCTCGAGAACAACATCGTTCAGACTACCGGCTCGGCTGGTGAGTCGATTGCGGCCGGGATCGTCTTCACGCTCCCGGCCATTCTGTTGATGGGCTACGACCTGAGCGTGAGCAAGGTGGCGGTGATCGCGGTAATCGGCGGACTGCTCGGTGTTCTCATGATGATCCCGCTCCGGCGGGCCCTGATCGTGAAGGAGCACGGCAATCTCCCGTATCCCGAAGGCACCGCTTGCGCCGAGGTGCTGGTAGCCGGGGATAAGGGTGGGCTTCAAGCCCGCCTTCTTTTCCAGGCCTTCGGGCTGGCATTCGCCTACAAGTTTCTGATGGCGGGTCTCAAGCTCTGGAAGGAATACCCCGGCCGAGTCTCCAGCTTCTATAAGGGCGCCTCGATTTCAACCGAGGTGTCACCCGAGCTTTTGGGTGTCGGCTATATCATCGGACCCCGCATAGCCGGTTACCTGTTCGCCGGCGGATCCCTGGCCTATCTGGTCCTCATTCCGGCCATCAAGCTCTTCGGCGCCGGCCTGACCCAGCCGATCTTCGCCGAAACCAAACTCATCCGGGACATGAGCCCGGCGGAGGTGCGGGCTGCATTTGTCTTCTATATTGGGGCCGGCGCCGTAGCGTCGGCGGGCATCATCGCGCTGATCCGAGCCTTGCCCACGATCGTCAGCGCCTTCCGCTCGGGTTTTCAGGACCTCCGTGGCAGTCTGGGTGTCGCCGCCAGCCGGCTACGGACCGACATAGATCTGCCGATCTGGGTGACTCTGGTCGGCGCGGTGGCTCTGGCGCTCGCCCTGACCGTAGTCCCTCAGCTTGCCGTCAATCTGCTCGGCGCGATTCTGATCATCATCTTCGGCTTCTTCTTCGTGGTAGTCTCGTCCCGCATCACCGGCGAGATCGGCGTCAGCGCGAACCCGATTTCCGGGATGACCATCGCGGCGCTGATCGGCACGACTACCATCTTCCTGCTGATCGGTTGGACCGGTGTGGATCATCGAGTCGGGGCAATCTCGATCGCCGGCGTGATCGCCGTGGCCGCGGGCAATGCCGGCGCCACCAGCCAGGACCTGAAGACCGGTTTTCTGGTGGGGGCCACCCCGAAACGGCAGCAGATCGCCATCATAGTCGGTGCCATCACCTCGGCGCTGGCCATCGGCTGGACCCTCACCCTGCTCAACAACACCTACACCAACGTGGTGCCGGAGCGTCACGCAGGAGTCGCGTTGCAGGCCTCGGCACCCGGCGCGGCCGACCGATCTGTCACCAGTCTCGGCGAGCGGATGGCGCATGCCGGCAAGCAGTGGGACGTGGTTAGAGTCAACGTTCCGACTCAGGGAGTGCAGCCCGGCAAATACCTGATCGATCCCCAGAGTCACGAGGTGGCTTATTTGGTGGATCCAGGTATCGGCGGCCGGGTCCGGGAAATCGACGGAAAACCGATCACCAAGCTCGATTCTCCCAAGGCGACGATCATGGCGCTGGTGACCGACGGAATTCTTACCCGGAAGCTTCCCTGGGGGTTGGTGCTGATCGGCGTCTTTCTTACCATCGCGATCGAGCTCATGGGACTTCAGTCGCTACCGATCGCGGTAGGGGTCTATCTGCCGATCTCCACGTCCTCGGCGATGTTCGCCGGCGGTGCCGTTCGTTGGCTGGTGGAGCGCAGGTCACGGGGAGCGGCGCGGACGCTGGTTGAAGTCGAGTCGGGGCCGGGAGTCCTCTTTTCCAGTGGTCTGATCGCCGGCGGAGCGCTCGCCGGTGTAGCCATAGCTGGAGTCGCGGCGGCGCTCGTCTCCCAGGCTGAGGCGGCCCAGGTGCCTGCCGCCGACTATCTCGCGCACGTCGCGGGGTTGCAGCAGGCGGTCGGTGGCTTCGCAACCAGCGATCTCGCCGCGCTGCTGGTGTTCGCGGGGCTGGGAGCAGTGCTTTATCGCGTAGCCAAACGGTAGTGCCGCCTTCAGCGCCGATCTCGCCCGCCATCAGCGCGCGAATTATTCACGCGGCGTTGATGCTTGGGGTGATGTTATTCTACGCGATGGCGTGGTTTGTAGGCAGTCGAACATCCCTTCCGATCTCCGCGGTTCCGGATCGACGCGTGCTCTACCTGGGCTTGTTTCTGGTGAGTGGCGTGCTGTTCGGTGCCGCGGTCTACACCGCCGGCCGTCTCACCCCGCCAACCCACGGCACCTCCCAGGACGACTGGTGGCGAGCCAATCTGGTTCGAGCCATAGTGGTATGGACCCTGGTCGAGGCGCCCACTCTCCTGGGAACAGTGGCATACCTTCTGACCCACGATTTTCGTACCCTAATCGCGACCTTTACCGGCCTGCTCATGTTCGTGAACTATCGGCCCAGCCGGCTGGCCGAGGCATGAGTGCGAGTCGTCACCCTGCTGCCGGCCGCCACGGAGATTGTCGCCGCACTGGGTGACCTGCGATGGTTGGTGGGGATCTCCCACGAGTGCGACTATCCACCTTTTATCCAGCACCTTCCCCGAGTGACGACCACTTCCATAGACCTGGAGGCCCGGGGCTCCAGCATCGACGCGGAAGTGCGCCGGTTGTGCGAGTCGGGTCAGCCGGTGATCGTGGTCGATGGCCGCCAGTTACGCCGGCTCGCTCCCGATCTCATCATCACCCAGCAACTGTGCGAGGTTTGCGCCGTCAGCGACGGTCAGGTGCACCGCCTGGCGTCGGCAATACACCCTGCCCCCCGAGTGCTCTCTCTTACCGCGCACGATCTCGAAGGGATATGGAACGACATCCGTGAGGTCGGAGATGCACTGGATCTGAAGGAGGAGGCAGACGAGCTGGTGCTTGGGCTGCGGACTCGGCTGTCACGCCTGGGAGGCTCCCCATCGGGTGGGATAGCACGCGTGCTCTGTATCGAGTGGCTCGACCCTCCATATCTCGCGGGCCACTGGGTACCCGAGCTGGTGGCCGCCGCTGGGGGTGAAGCTGTCGGGACCCGAGCCGGTAGCCACTCAACTAGGCAGGACTGGCCGGAGCTGGTCAGACTGCGCCCTGATCACCTCCTTGTCATGCTCTGTGGGTTCGGGGTCGAGCGGGCCCGTGCCGAGCTGAATCTTATGGCTGATCCCGAAGCGCTCGAGTTGATGCGCCGAGTGCCCACCTGGATCATCGATGGAAATGCCTACACTTCTCGGCCGGGACCCCGCGTGGTTGATGGAGCTGCCCGGATTCATTCCGCTATCCAGGGCAGGCCGGCGCGCGGTTTGGAGCGGTGGCAGCCGGCGGGGGCATGCTGAGGATTTGCGACGCTCGCTCCCCAGAGGAGCTTCTCCAGGCACGTTGTCTTTTCGAGGAGTATGCGGCGTCGCTTGGCATCGATCTCTGCTTCCAGGGTTTGGAGGAGGAGCTGGCCACACTTCCGGGGAGCTATGCGCCCCCAGCGGGCCGCCTTCTGCTTGGGTTTCAGGACCAAGCCCTCGCCGGATGCGTTGCCCTTCGCCCGCTGGAGCCAGACGTCTGCGAGATGAAGCGGCTGTACCGGTCCATGCGCCTCGATAGTCTTCCCTCCATGGTCCACGCCATTGGACTCTACCGGCGGCTGGGCTTTCGCGAGATAGCACCCTATCGGAACAATCCCGTTGCCGGTGCGGTGTTCCTCGAGCTGCCATTGAAATCGGTTGCCCCATGACCCCAGAATCGTTCGGGTTCCTCAAGGAGCTGCTCGACACGCCGGGCCCTTCTTCGTTCGAGGCGGCGCCGGGCCGAGTATGGCGGGCTGAAGCGCAAACGTTTGCCGACTCGGTGCACGCCGACGTGGCTGGGAATTCCTTCGCAACGCTCGGTAGCCGCGATCGCCCGCGCCTCATGCTGGCTGGGCACATCGACGAGATCGGGGTGATGGTCACCCATGTCGATGACGAGGGCTATCTCAGCTTCGACACCATCGGCGGTTGGGATCATCAGGTCTTCGTGGGGCAGCGAGTGATCCTGCTCGGCCGCTCCGGTCAGGTCACGGGAGTGGTGGGCAAAAAGGCGATTCATCTCATGGAACGGGAGGAGCGAGAGAAGGTCTCCAAGGTGGAGGATCTCTGGATCGACATCGGCGCTGCCACCAGAGCCGAAGCCGAGGCCCGGATCCGCCTCGGGGACCCCGGAGTGCTCGCGGCGGGGGTCATCGAATTCCCCAATGGCCGGCTGGTGAGCCGCTGCATCGACAACCGCATCGGGGCGTTTGTGGTGCTCGAGGCGCTCCGGCTGCTAGCCCAGGATCGCCCCGCGGCCACGGTCAGTGCGGTCGCCACCACCAGAGAGGAGATCGCCACGACAGGTGGCGGCGCCCGATCGTCGGCAAACCGGCTCGAGCCTGACGTGGCCATCGTCATCGACGTGACCCACGCGACCGACTATCCCGGTATCGAAAAGCGAAAACATGGTGACTACCGGCTCGGGGGCGGCCCAGCCATTGCGCGTGGCGCGTCGGTCAGCGAGATCGTGTTCGAGCTGCTGGTCGCGACGGCGGAAGCGGAACAAATCCCCTATAGGATCGAGGCGGCCTCCCGAGACACCCACACCGACGCCGAGGCCATCTTCAACGCGCATCGTGGAGTTGCGACCGGATTGGTCTCGGTCCCCAATCGCTACATGCACAGCCCCAACGAGATGGTGGCACTCGAAGATCTCGACCGAACCTCCCGCCTGTTGGCGGCATTCGCTCGTAGACTGAGCACCGAAACCAGCTTCGTGCCGCAGTAGCCAGCGGCATCCTATTATTCTCTTTTCTATG
This sequence comes from Gemmatimonadales bacterium, assembly GCA_036506575.1. Lineage (GTDB taxonomy): Bacteria > Gemmatimonadota > Gemmatimonadetes > Gemmatimonadales > GWC2-71-9 > CAVVWJ01. Next base: position 5,489 of record DASXRM010000027.1, read on the forward strand.
TTGCGTGCCGCTCTGGTCGTGGGCTTCCTCACGACCGTCTCCATGGTAGGTCCGCTGCGAGCCCAGCGGATCGTTGAGCCTCCCCGGCTGCTCGACGACATCAAATTTCTGACCGACGATCGGCTTCAGGGACGGGCCACCGGATCCGCCGGAGCCGATTCAGCCGCCGCATATCTGGCTCGCCGGTTCTCCGAGGTGGGGCTGCAGCCGGCCGCCGGAGGTTGGTTTCAAGCGTTCACGATCGGCCGGAATGCGCCGGTGGCGCGGCAGGGAAGGCCCGGCGGGCTGGTAGGGAAGAATGTGATCGGCATTCTCCCGGGGCGGGATCCGGTACTTCGCAACCAGACCGTCATTCTGGGTGCACACTACGACCATCTCGGGCTCGGCGGATTCGGTAGCCTCGATCCGGATAGCACCGGCCTGGTTCACAACGGCGCGGACGACAACGCATCCGGAGTAGCCGGCCTGATCCAGGTCGCGGCCCGGCTCGCCGCTTCACCTCCGGCTCGAACGGTGGTGTTCATCGCGTTCAGCGGTGAAGAGCTGGGGCTGCTCGGTTCCGCGCACTACGTCAAAGAACCGATCTATCCTCTGGCAGGTACGTTGGCCATGATCAACCTGGACATGGTAGGCCGGCTTCGGAACGGGCGCTTGATCGTGTACGGAGCCCGAAGCGCCAAGGAGTTCTCCCCCCTCCTCGACTCGCTGAACTGGTATGCCGGTTTCGATTTGAAGGCACAGGGCGACGGCTATGGTCCAAGCGACCAGTCATCCTTTTACGCGGCCAAGCGGCCGGTCCTGCACCTCTTCACCGACCTTCACGAAGACTATCACCGTACCACTGACGACTGGCAAAAAGTCAACCTCGATGGTCTCAAACGGGTCGCGGACTTTACCCTCGGCTTGGTGACGGCGCTGGCCAACCGTCATGCCCCCCTCACCTTTATGGATCAACCGGCCCCGCTGCCAACCCAGACGTCTGCGCCGACGGCAACCCCAGGCTATGGCGCTTACCTCGGCACCGTTCCCGACATGACCGGTGCTCCGGGAGGTGTACGGCTCGTCGGGGTACGCGCTGGCAGCCCGGCCGAGAAGGCGGGGCTACGCGGTGATGACATTATCACCCGGATCGGCGCTACCGAGACGCCTGATCTGCAAGCCATGGGTGAGGCTCTTCGCAGCCACCGGCCAGGCGAGACTGTCGAGATCGTGGTGCGGCGGGGCGCCGGCCTGACCACTCTTCGGGCCACACTCGGTAGCCGCGGAGGCTGAACATGCCCGTGCTCAGCAGCGACCGGGTCGTCGCGGCCCTGCGGGGGGCCTTCGCTCGCGACGAGGGACGGGAAGGGCTGCTCCGGATGGCCGCGGAGAAGATCCGCGCCGCCGGGCCGCCGTACACCTCGGTCTATCTGTACATGCTTCATGGCAACGAGCTGGTGCTCGAAGCCTATGCTGGCCGGGAAACCGATCATCGGCGAATCCCGGTTGGAGTGGGGGTCTGCGGCACGGCTGTCGTGAGCGGCGAAGACCAGAACGTGCGCGACGTGCGCGCAGTGGAGAACTACCTCGCGTGCAACGCGTGGACCCGCTCCGAGCTGGTGGTGCTCATCCGCCGGGGCGGTATGATTCTCGGCCAGATTGACATCGACAGCGACGTGCCCGACCCGTTCACCCCCCACGAGGAAGCAGCGGTAAAGCGAGTGGCAGATGCGCTGGCGATACTGCTGTGAACTCCCCTCCTCATCCCGAGCGACCTTGCCTGCTGCTTCCCTATTTCGGCAACGCGCCTCTAGACTCGTTGAGTAGGTCTCTCGCGGGATGAGGCAATGAAGGGTGCCAGAGGCTGAGACCCGCACCCGCAAAGTGCGGGGAGTAAATCTGTTCGAGCGCCGGATCGGGAGCGGCCCTCCGACCGTGATTCTGCACGGCGGCCCTGGCGCGCACCACGACTATCTCCTCCCCGGTTTTGATGCGCTGGCCCCACGCAGAGAGCTGATCTACTACGACCAGCGCGGAGGCGGGCAATCTCCAGTCGCTCGTGAGACGCCCGTCGGTTGGCGCGAGCAGGTGGCTGATCTCGAAGAGCTCCGCCAGCAATGGGGTTTCGAGCACCTCAGCCTGGCGGGCTACTCCTGGGGCGGACTGCTCTCCTTGCTGTACGCCGTCGAGTTTCCGGATCGGGTCAGCCACCTGGCGCTCGTTTCGCCGGCTCCGGCCTGGCGGGAAGCTCGGCTGGAATTCGAGCGCCGCTTTGCTGAGCGGAACCTTGCGCCGGCGGTCCAGCGGGAACGCGCCGCGCTACGGGAAAGCGGACTTCGAGAGCAGGATCCTGCCGGATACGCACAGCGGGTGTTCGAGCTCTCCGTGGCCCCATATTTTTCCGACCCCGCCCGGGCCCGCGAACTGACTCCATTTCGGGTGACCGGCCGCACCCAGCAGGAAGTCTGGGCCAGCCTGGGCGATTACGACTTGCGTCCCGCCATCTCCCATCTATCGGTTCCTGCCCTGGTCCTCCACGGTGAGGACGATCCCATCCCTATCCAGACCTCGCGAACCCTGGCTCAACTCCTTCACGCCGAATTCCACCCACTGTCCCACTGTGGCCACGCGCCCTATATCGAAGCCTTCGAGGACTTTGTGCGGTCGCTCGACGGGTTTTTGCCGAAGGGAGATAGTCAGGAATCACGAGAAGGCCCCCTCACTGGGGCCCGCGAATGAGGGGCTCGGTAATGCTTCGACTCCTGACTCGCGACTGGTGACTCCCAGCTAAATTCCCCTCATGCAGCCCGCCCGTCCCACCCCCTTCGATCTCATCTTCGAGGCTGCAGCCCAGACGGCATTCCCGTCGATCCGTGCGGCGCTCGAGCAGGCCGGCAATGACCCGCGTAACCGCGATTCATTCGTCATGCTGCGCGAGGTGGTCACCTTGCTCCGAGATCTCCGTCCGGAGGAGGGCTTGGGTGAGGGGATTGGTCAGCTCGCTGCGCTGGTCCATCATGGCTACCTCTTCTGGGATGCTGGGGCTCTAACGGTGGATTTGCCGTCCGAGCGGCTCCCCGACCTGCTCGGCGCCCCTTTGCCCCCGAGCTACGAGCCGCTGGACCGGCCGGCCTACTACGCCCGGCTCCCGGAGCGTCGGATTTGGGCGCAAGTCATTCCCGGGCAGCCTCACGAGCCCCTGGATGGCTGCTTCGTCCACGCCGCGTCCGATCCGAACGTGATAAGAGTCCTCGGTGTGTTCGGAATTCATCCCGAACGACCCGGCTTCAGCGTAGTCGAGGCCAGCGGCCGGAGGCCCGTCGCCCTGGCTCGATCCGATGGCAGCGCCCTCTTTGCGCCTACTCTGCCCGGGGGTGCCGCTGCCGGGCTCTTCTCACTCAGCGGGGAGGAGGAGTTGCTGGACCTCGGCTGGCGCACCCAACAGCTTGCCGCGGCACCGTCGGAGGCGAGCCGATGGAGTCCGTGAAGGACTACATGGACAAGAAGGCGGTCGCTCAGGTGTTGGAGCAGATCGCCGCTTTTCTCGAGCTCAAGAGCGAAAACCCGTTCCGAATTCGAGCGTTCCGGACTGCGGCGCGGGCGATCACCGGCTTTCCCGGGGACCTCCGCCTGTCACTGCAGGATGGCTCTCTCGCTTCGGTCAAAGGTGTAGGTCCTGCAACCCTCCAAATTGTTGCTGAGCTGGTCAACACCGGCCGGGCCAGCATGCTCGAAGAGCTGCGGGAGCAGATCCCACCGGGTTTGGTCGAGATGCTCGAGATTTCGGGACTCGGAGTGGCCAAGATTCGTCAGATTCACGACGTGTTGGGGATCGACTCGCTTCCCGAGCTGGAGGCCGCGGCGCACGATGGTAGACTGGCCAAGCTGCCACGCTTCGGCCCCCGCACCTCGGAGAACATTCTCAAGGCTATCGCCTTCCTGCGTCAGGCGAGTGCCTACCGGCTGTCCCATCATGCGGCGGATGAGGCTGAAGGGCTCAGAGCCGCATTGGAGCGTTTGCCTGGGGTAACCAGCGCCATTACCGCGGGCGATGTGCGGCGCCGATCCGAGGTGGTGAAGGATCTCATCATTGTACTGATCGCCGAGTCCTCGCCAGCCGAGCTGTTTCGTCCCCTGGGCCAGTTGCCGGGGGTCCACGAGTTCGCGGGGCAGGACGAACGGCGGCTTACCCTCCGCTTTGCCGGAGGTGCCACCGCCCAGATCGTGGCCACGACTCCGGTGAACGCAGGCGCCGTGCTGGTGCAGGCCACCGGCAGCGAGGGGCACCTCCGACAGCTCGCCGCCTGCGCAGCGGACAAGGGGTTTGCCTTCAACGGCGCCGCGCTCTGGCGGGGTAGCCAGTTCGTGGCCACGCCGGACGAGGAAACATTTTACCAGGCTTTGGGCCTGAGCTTCATTCCACCCGAACTTCGAGAAGGCAAGGACGAGGTAGCCTCAGCCGGCCAGGGCGAGCTTCCGCGGCTGGTCGATCAGGGCGACATCAAAGGGTTCCTCCACTGCCATACCAGCTACTCCGATGGTTCCAATACGGTCGAGCAGTTGGCGATGGCATGCCAGGCCGCCGGCTATGATTACCTTGGCGTAACCGACCATAGCCAGGCGGCCGCCTATGCGGGTGGCCTCCAGCCGGACGACCTCGCTCGCCAGGCCGAGGAAATCGACCAGGTGAATGCAAGACTCGGGGGGTTCCGGGTCCTGAAAGGCATCGAAGCCGACATCCTTCAGGATGGCAGCATCGACTACGACGAGCGGGTGCTCCAGCGGCTCGATTTCGTCATCGCGTCGGTGCACAGCCGGTTCAATATGGGAGAGAAGGAGATGACGGCCCGGATGCTGACCGCGATGGACAATCCCTACCTGACCATCATAGGGCATCCCACCGGGCGGCTCCTTCTCTCCCGTGACCCCTACCCGATCGACATGGATGCCGTAATTGAGAAGGCTGCGAAGGCGGGTATCGCCTTGGAGATCAATGCCGATCCGCACCGGTTGGATCTCGATTGGAGAGTACTCCGCCAGGCGCGAGACCGGGGGGTCGCGATCTCGATCGGAGCCGATGCGCATAGCGTGGCGGGGATCGGCTACGTCGAGTTTGGGGTCGGCATGGCGCGCAAGGGATGGCTTCGGCGGGAGGACATTTTGAACGCTCGTCCCGTGGGTGAGTTTGTGGCGTATGCCCGGAGACGGCGGTGAAGGGCGGACGGCTGAAGAGGTCAGCACTCAAGCAGCGCCAACGGTCCGCCCGTCCGCCCGTCCGCCCGTCCGCCTCGCCCCCCGAGATCCTCTCCCGGCTCAAGAAGCTCTATCCCGACGCGCGGTGCGCGCTGGATTACCGGAACGCGTATGAGCTCATATGCGCGACCATCTTGTCGGCCCAGTGCACCGACGTGCGGGTAAACATGGTTACGCCCGCACTCTTTGCACGGTATCCAACGCCATTCGAGCTGGCGAGCGCCAAGCCACAGGAAGTGGAGGAGATCATCAAGTCCACCGGGTTCTTCCGGAACAAGACCAAAAGTCTGATTGGAATGGCTCAGGCCATCGTGGCCGACCACGGCGGTGAGGTGCCTCGAACGATGGAGGAGCTGCGCAAGCTGCCTGGAGTCGGACGCAAGACCGCCAACGTGGTGCTGGGCAACGCCTACAACATCAACGAAGGGGTGACCGTAGACACCCATGTTGCTCGGCTCAGTCGGCGGCTGGGCCTCACCCACGAGGCCGACCCGGTGAAGATCGAGGAGGAGCTGATGCGGCTGTTCCCCCGCCAGGATTGGGGTATACTCTCACACCTTCTCATTTTTCACGGCCGGCAGATCTGCATCGCGCGCCGCCCGAGATGTGGGGATTGCGTCCTCGCCCAAATCTGCCCGTCCGCCGTGCTCTGAAAGTGCCTCCCAGCGGGCAGGCTTTTTGCACAGACCGGACCCCACTAGTTTTTGTTTGCCTCCTCCATGCCCGAGCCGAACTCATTCCGGGTTGCAAGGATGTCCTGGCGTCTCCGAACCAGGTGCTCGGCGTTCTGATAGGCCTACTTTCCAAAGGCATGCCGTGAAGCTGGGTGGCGGACAAGCTCTTAGCAGTGACGTGGTAGCTGAGGTCCAGGGCGCCGGCGTTATCGCGGCGCCCCGCTGCTCAGAGCCGTGGGCCGCACACCCCAGTCGGCGGGTGTTAGTCGTTGCACCCCAGCCGTTTTACGAGGACCGTGGCACCCCGATCGCCGTCCGCCATGTGCTGGAGGGGCTGAGCCAGCTCGGCTACTCGGTCGATCTCCTGACCTACCCAGTGGGAACCGACCTCGAGGTTCCCGGTCTGCGCCTCATTCGGACCGCAAACCCCTTCCGCTTCAAGAACGTGCCGGTCGGCCTGTCCCTGAAGAAGATTCTGCTCGACGCTCCCCTTACCGTTGAGCTGGTGTCCCGGCTCCGTAGCGGAGCATATAGCTGCGTTCACGCGGTGGAGGAGGCGGCATTCCCTGCTGTCCTGTTGGGTCGACTCTACAGGTTGCCGGTGATCTACGACATGCAGTCGAGCCTGCCGGAGCAGCTTGTCACAGGGGTAGGCTTCCCCACTACACCTATCCGGCACCTCCTGAACCGGATGGAGGCCTGGCTATTGACCCGAGCCGACTTCGTTGTCAGCAGCGCCGGTCTGGCCGCTCGGGTGCGTCGAATTGCCCCCAGCGCCAGGGTTCGTGAGTGGCATTACCCCAGCGCGATGGTGCCGGCGGGAGAGGCCGATGCCGACCGGCTCCGGCAGCGGCTCGGGATCCCGCCGGGGGTGCCGGTGGTGCTCTACGGGGGAACGTTCGAGTCCTACCAGGGGCTACCCGAGCTCATCGCTGCGATCCCCGCCGTCCGCGCGCGGGTGCCCGACGCCACCTTCGTGTTGGTCGGTGCCGACCGCGCTAATGGTCTCGTCTCCCATGCCGCCGCCGAATCGCTGATCGAGTGCGGCGCGCTCAGAATGGTCGACCGACAGCCGCGGGCCGAGATGGCGGCGTACCTGGCGCTGGCGGACGTGCTTGTCTCCCCCCGCGCGTACGGCGGGAATCTGCCGCTCAAGATCTTCGACTATCTGGCGGCAGGGCGGCCGATCGTAGCCACCGACATTCCGACCCACCGCACGGTCCTCGCGGAGGACCGGGCAGTGCTCGTCCCTCCCCGCACCGACGCTCTCGCCCGGGGTATTTTGGCCGTTCTCGGCGATCCGGTTCTCGGCCGCCGCCTGGCCGCCGCGGCCCGGCGGTACGCAGAGACGCACTTCGGCTGGAGCAGGTTCGTAGACTCCGTCGAGGCCCTCTATGGGGAGGTGGAGCGGCATGCCAACGTCGCTGGATGCTGAGCGGCGCGGTGGAGTAGCGGAGCGGATCCTCTCGGTAATCATCCCGGTCCGCAACGAGTCGAAGACGATTACCAATCTGATTCACGCCATACGACAGCAATCCCCCCCGGGCTGGTCCGCCGAGGTCGTCGTGGTGGACGATGGTTCCATCGACGACACCGCAGCCGTTGCGCGCGCCGCGGGGGCGCGGGTGCTCGAGCTCGGCGCGCGCCCCGGCGGCGGCAATCCGGCGGTGGCCCGGAACCGCGGGGCGCTCGCCGCGTCGGGTGATCCGCTCGTATTCCTCGACGCCGACTGTCTGCCCGCCAAGGGCTGGCTTGGCCGACTCCTGGCAGGCCACGAGTCGGGTGCCGCGGTCGTGGGCGGCGCGCTTGACCTGCCGCCGGGACTCCCGCCGATGGCACGGTGCGACTACTACTGCGGCTGGTATCACGTACACTCTCGCCGCCGGGCGGGCGAAGTGCCAAACCATCCCCCGGGCAATCTCAGCGTCCGCCGCGCCGAGTTCGGCCTGACACCGGGATTCACCGAGCAACAGCCGGTGGCCTACGCGCACGAGGAGCTCATCTGGCAATCGGCGATCCGCGGGGGAGGCGGGCGGATCGTGTTCGACCCACGGGCGATCGTTTACCACTACAACCGTCCGGGCTTCCGTAACCTCCTCCGCCGCAACTACCGCTGGGGCTATAGCGCCATCGAGAGCAAGGCCCAGTCAGGGGCGGCGCGCCTCGCCTGGATCTATCGCTACCCCGCCCTGCTCGTGGTGGCGAGCCTCCCGCTGGCGCTGGGGAGCACCGCGTACATCCTCTCCTGTTGGGTCCGCGCGGGCGTGCTGGAGCCACTCCTGATGCTGCCGGGGGTCCTGGCCGCACGGCTGGCCTACTCGGCGGGGCTCGTCGCAGGTGGCATCCGCTGGATGCGGTTCGGTGCTGGCGCAGCCGAAGCGCGGCCGCGATGGGAGTGAGCGACCGGGCATCCTCGGCCTGACCGACCGCGATCTGGTGAAGCACTCCGGCAGGATCGTCGAACTCGCCGACGTCGAACTCGCCTACATGAAAGGCTTCGTGGACTCGCCGCTGAGATACTCCTCGAGCAGCATAACGGCGCCGCTGCCGGTCGCGGTCTGCAACCGCCCGGTCATTCTAATGCGTGAGATGCAGGTCGCTGCCGGCCAGGAGTTCCGCGCACACCCGAAGGAGGACGCATGAGCGAGCAGCCGCTCGTGTCGGTCGTCATGCCGTGCCTCAACGAGGAAGAGGCGATCGGCCCGTGCATCCAAAAGATCCAGCGGACCTTCGCCGCGGCGGCGCTTGAGGGCGAGATCGTGGTGTGCGACAACGGCTCGACCGATGCCTCGGTCTCCATCGCCGAGCGGATGGGGGCGCGGGTCGTGCATCAGCCGCTCCGCGGGTACGGTAATGCCTATCTCAAAGGATTCGCGAGCGCGCGCGGTCGGTATCTCGTGATGGGTGACGCGGACGACACCTACGACTTCACCATGATTCCCGAGTTCGTCCGGGCGCTCGACACGGAAGGGCACCAGTTCGTCACCGGCAGCCGCTACCTCGGTGGTGGCGACGCGCACATCACGGCGCTGCACCGCTACTTCGGGAATCCGGCGCTCACCCGGATCCTCAACCTGCTGTTCGGCACCGGGTACACGGACGTCTATTGCGGGTACCGGGCGTTCTCCCGAGAGACATATGAGACTATCCGACCGGTAAGCCCCGGCATGGAATTCAACTTGGAGCTTGCGATCAATGCCGGGCTGGCCGGCCTCCGGGTGAAGGAGATCCCGATCGTTTTGGCCCCGCGTAAGGGTGAGTCGAAGCTACGTACCTTCCGTGACGGATGGCGCAGTCTCCGTATGATGCTGCTGTATTCGCCCAACCAGCTCTTCCTCGCGCCCGGCGCCACGCTGCTCGGGCTCGGTCTGGCCATCCACCTCGCGGTGCTGCTTGGCGTGGTGCGGTTCGGCGGGCGGCCCGCCGCCGGAGTGACGGCGGTGTTCGCGACGATCTTCAGCGTCGTGGGGTTCGAGATCCTGAGTCTCGGGCTCCACGCCAAGACCTACTCATGGAGCCGCCGGTTCGACCGCGACAATCGGGCGCTGACAGCTTTCTACCGACATTTCAAACTCGAGACCGGGCTACTGTTCGGCGCCGGCCTCATCGCCTGCGGCGGAGCGATCCTGATTGCCATCGTCGTGGAGTGGCTGCGCTCCAACCTGCTGCCCCTGCCGCATCCGGAATGGGTATCGTTCGCGGCGACGCTCGTCATCATCGGCTGTAGCACTCTGTTCTCGTCGCTGTTCATCTCGGCCATGTCGATGAGCCGGCCCCAGGACGCCGCCTGACGGTGAGGGAAGTGCGGTCGATGCCCCACCCAGCCACGACGCCCGTGATCACCATCCGTCCTCCCAAGGGCTGGGCGCCGCTCGACCTGCGTGAGTTCACTAGCGCTCACGAATTGCTCTACTTCCTGGTCCTCCGCAGTCTCAAACTACGTTACAAACAGACGGTGCTTGGCGCGGCGTGGGCGATCCTGCAGCCGCTGCTCACGATGGCCATCTTCACGGTGGTGTTTGGCCGTCTGGCGCGCCTGGGCTCGGACGGGCTGCCGTATCCGGTCTTCGCGCTCTCCGCGCTGGTCCCGTGGACGTATTTCGCGAACGCTCTGACCCAGGCCGGGAACAGTCTGGTGGACCAACAGCAATTGCTGACGAAGGTCTACTTTCCCCGGCTCCTGCTCCCGCTCGCGGCCGTGATTGCGGGCTTAGTGGATCTGGCGATCTCCTCGGTCATGTTACTCATCGTGCTCGCCTGGTACGGCTTTATCCCATCGGTACGCTTGCTCGCGGCGCCCGCAGTCGTCCTGCTCGCCGCGGCTAGCGCGCTCGCCCCCGGGGTCTGGCTCGCGGCGCTCAACGTACGCTATCGCGACGTGCGTTACGTGATTCCGTTCCTGGTGCAGATCTGGCTCTTCTCAACGCCGGTGGCCTACTCGAGCGCCCTCGTGCCCGAGCCATGGCGGCCCCTGTACGCGCTCAATCCTATGGTCGGCGTGGTCGACGGCTTCCGCTGGATGGTCGCTCCCACCGCGCGCGCTCCGGGTGTGGGGCTCGCGATGGGCATCTTTACGGTCGCGCTCCTGCTCACGGCGGGACTCTACTTCTTCCGGCGAGTGGAACGTTCGTTCGCGGACGTGGTCTGAGTCATGGCCCCACGCGCGAGCCGGCTTCCGTGCCTGGAGCTAGTCTAGTCGTGGGCGGGGCCGTCGTGCGGGTCGAGCGCCTGGGCAAGCAGTACCGCATCGGTCAGGTCCGCGGTCCGCGGACGCTGCGCGAGGATCTGGTGGACCTGGCTCGCGCGCCGTTCCGCCGTGGCGCCGCGCGCCCCACAGGAGCAACTGACGGGACGGTCTGGGCGTTGCGCGACGTCTCGCTTGAGGTCCATCGCGGCGAGGTGGTCGGCATCATCGGCGGAAACGGGGCCGGCAAAAGCACGCTGCTCAAGATTCTCTCGCGCATTGTTGCGCCCACCGAGGGCTGGGCCGAGATCGAGGGCCGGGTCGGCTCCCTGCTCGAGGCCGGCACCGGATTCCATTCGGAGCTCACCGGTCGCGAGAACGTCTACATGAGCGGCGCCATCCTGGGCATGCGTAAGGCGGAGATCGACCGGAAGTTCGACGAGATCGTGGCCTTCGCCGAGATCGGCGCCTTCCTCGACACACCGGTCAAGCGCTACTCGAGCGGTATGCAGGTGCGGCTTGCCTTCGCCGTTGCCGCGCACCTCGAGCCCGAGGTGCTGATCGTCGACGAGGTGCTTGCCGTCGGCGATGCGGAATTCCAGAAGAAATGCCTGGGACGGATGCAGGACGTGTCACGGGGCGACGGCCGGACGGTGCTCTTCGTGAGCCACAACATGGATGCGGTGCAGCGGCTCTGTACCCGGGCCGTGCTGCTCGAGCGGGGACGCTCTGTCGCCGCGGGCGCGACACCGGGCATCGTGGCGCAGTATCTCGCGCGAGCCGAGGCGCCGTCCTCAGCCGGCGCCTGGATCGACCTGTCCAGCGTCCAGCGTACGGGTACCGGGGTCGCGCGCGTCGTTCAGGCGCGCTACTCGAGCGAGATCGAGGTCGCCGGTGGCCAGCCACATCCGGACGGACCGCTCACGATCGGTCTCGCGGTAGAGGTCGCGGCTTCCTGCACCATCCCCAGCCTCGCGGTGACCCTTTACGACATGCAGGGGACGAAGCTGGTCAACGCCGACACCATCGCGGTCGGGCGCACGCTGCGCCTGGAGCGAGGCACCCACCGGCTCACCCTGCGCATTCAGGAGCTGCACCTCAATCCCGGGGTGTACCAGATGGGGTTCTGGCTGGCAGGGCCGCTCAGCACCGTCTACGACTACATCCCGGTCGGATTCGAGGTCGAGGTCGTCGCCGTGCGGGCGTCTGGGCTGGGGCGTGCGGCGGCCTACGACGGGATGGTCACTTGCCGGCTGGAGCTGCTGGAAGCCGAGTGATCCGACTCGCCC
>DASXRM010000028.1:0-25225 GCA_036506575.1 Gemmatimonadales bacterium
CTCCGGGGAGGGACCCTGGAAGGATTCGGCGGATAGTTGCTTTTGTCAACTATTCGCCAAGCGTTGCTCCAGCATGCCAGCGGCGGGGGATTGCTTCGGGCGCGGAGCCTGCCCTGAGCCCAGCCGAAGGGCCCCTCGCAATGACTCGGGTGTTACCTGCCCTCGCAATGACTCGGTGGTTTAGCGCCCTTGCAATGACGGATGGAGCTATTGCTGCCCCGCGGCCCCGCTGCCCCGCTGGCTTGCCGTTCTCGCGCTCCCCTTCTTCCAGAATGGCCGGCTCACCACCTCGGCCGCCATGCGCTCGCCCCGGCACTCCACCTCGAACCTGGTGCCCACCTTGGCGGCTGCGGCCGGCAGATAAGTGGTGCCGATGGCTACGCCCAGCGAGGGACTCATGGTGCCGCTCCGCACCAGGTCTACCTCCCGTCCCTCGTAGTGCACCGGATAACCATGTCTGGGAAACCCGCGGCCCTGTAGCTGGAAGCCCACCAGCTTCCGGGTCACACCCCTGAGCTTCTGAGACGCAAGTGCCGCGTCGCCGGTGAAGGGGCAGCCCTTGTCGAGCTTCACGATCCACCCCAGGCCGGCTTCCAGGGGCGTGATAGTATCGTCGATCTCGTTGCCGTAGAGCGCGTAGCCCATCTCGGTCCGGAGCGAGTCCCGCGCACCCAGCCCGATCGGCTTGGCACCGGCCTTCAGCAGCGCTTCCCACACCTGCGGGGTGTCGCGCTCGCGGCAATAGAGCTCGAAGCCGTCCTCGCCGGTGTAGCCGGTGCGAGAGATGAAGCATTGGGCGTTGGCCACCTGTCCTGAGACGAAATGGTAGTACAGGATATCGGCCAGCTTGGTGCGGGTGAGGGGTTGGAGCAACGCTTCGGCGGTGGGCCCCTGCACCGAGAGCAAACCCACCTCGCGGGAGATGTCCTTGAGCCGAACGTTGACGCCGGCCTTCTGGGCCACGATATGCTCCCACGCCTTGGCGGTATTGGACGCATTCACCACGATCATGAGCTTGTCGTCGAAGCGGTAGACGGTGCAATCGTCGACGAAGGTCCCTTGGGGAGTGAGGATCGCCGAGTACTGCACACCGCCCGGAGCGAGCGCCCCCACGTCGTTGCAGGTGATCCGATTGACGAACGCGTTCCGATCCGGCCCGGTAATCTCGAACTCGCCCATATGGGAGATGTCGAACACCCCCGCTCCGGTGCGCACTGCGTGATGCTCGGCGAGGATCCCGGTGGGATACTGCACCGGCATCTCCCATCCGGCGAAGGGGACCATTTTGGCGCCGAGCGTCCGGTGGGCGTCGTACAGCGAGGTGCGCTTCAGTGTTGGAGTAGCAGTCATCTCTCTTTCCTTTAGCTTCGGCCCCCTCGCCTCCGCTTCGCTACGGCTCAGGGTGACACACCCCTACCGCCTTACCGCCTTCCCGCCCCGCTTACCGCTTACGCTCTTCCTTGTCCCGCTCACGCTTTTCCCCATCAGCGTAGCGAGAATCGCCTTTTGCACGTGGAGCCGGTTCTCCGCCTGGTCCCATACCCGCGACTGCCGCCCCTCGATGACCTCCTCCGCCACCTCTTCGCCCCGGTGAGCCGGAAGGCAGTGCAGGAAGATGGCACGGGGGTCGGCCGCCTGCATTAAGGCCGGGTCCACGATATAGCCGTGGAACGCGCCGGCCCGCTGTTTCTGCTCCTCCTCCTGGCCCATGGACGCCCACACATCGGTGTTGACGACGTGGGCGCCGCGAACCGCCTCGCGCGGCTCGGTGCTGAGGGTGATCTTGGCCTTCTTCCGGTTCCGCTCCAGAATTTCGGCGTTGGGCTCATAGCCTTTGGGACAGGCCAGCCGGAGCTCGAAGCCCAGGCTCCCGGCCGCGTTGATCCAGCTATTGGCCATGTTGTTGCCGTCGCCCACCCAGGCGATCACCTTTCCGTCCCACCCGCCCAGCGCCTCCCGCACAGTGAGCAGATCGGCCATCACCTGGCAAGGGTGCAAGAGATCGGTCAACCCATTGATCACCGGAATGGTGCCGTAGCGCGCCAGCTCCTCCACATCGGCGTGATCGTAGGTGCGGATCATGATCCCGTCGAGATAGCGGGAGAGCACCCGAGCGGTGTCGCGGATCGGCTCGCCGCGGCCCAACTGGATGTCGCGAGACGAGAGAAAGAGCGCATGTCCGCCCAGCTGGTACGCGCCCACCTCGAAGGAGACCCGAGTACGGGTGGAGCTCTTCGCGAAGATCATCCCCAGCGTCTTGCCCGCCAGCGGCTTCTCCCGATAATCGCCGCGTTTCATGCGGGCGGCTAAATCGAAAACGGCGAGAAGCTCTGGCTTGGAGAAGTCGGGGATGGCGAGGAAGTGCCGAACCACGGATCGATCCTCAAGCTCGTTCAGAAGACAAAGCAAAAACAATCACGAAAGCACGAAAGCACGAAACCAGCACCTCTCAACAGTTCGTGTTTTCGTCCTTTCGTGTTTTCGTGTTTAATGATGTTGTTGGGTGGGGATTGTAGCCGGGCACGGGGCCTATGGCAATCGGATCTGACGAACCAGCCGGTCGAAGCGTGCATCGGTGCGGAGCGAATCGAGACGGGGATCGATCCGGAGATACGGCACCAGGTCCGATCGCTCTTTCACCGCCCGACCAAGCGAGGCAAACGCCTCGCTACGCTGACCCAAGGCCGCCTCGATGCAGGCAATCAGGTACGGAGAGATGTATTGCGACGCCGATGTCTCCTGCAGTTGCTGCAGGATGGACTGGGCGACGTCGCTGTGGCCAGACAGCGCATTGATCTGCCCGCTCGCGACTTGCAACTCGGTCGGCCAAGGCGCCAGCTCCACGGCGCGCTGGAGATGCGCTCGGGCGGCGTCGAAATTTCCGGCCGCCTGCTCGAGCAGACTCAGATCAAAGTGGGGCCGCCAGTCGGTCGAGTCCATCACGATCGAGCGGTCGAGCGCATCGCGCGCCGGCCCGTACTCGCGGGCGTGCAGGTAGTGCCAGCCGAGATGCTCGACAACCCCCGGCGCCGCCGGGCTCACCTCGACGGCACGCTGGATGGCTTGAAGCGATTCCCCGCTCCGTCCCATGGCGAGCAGGAAGCGGGAATACGCCTGATACCCTGCAGGTGAGCGCGGCTCGAGAGCGATCGCCCGCTCGAGCTCGGCCTCGGCGGCCTGCCAGTCGCGGTTGTAACCGAAGCGGATGGCGCCGAGGGCTCGGTGAGGAGCGGCAAGGGTGCTGTCCAGCTCCAATGCGCGCAGGGCAGCGGTCTCCGCGGCCACCACCGTCAGGCGGGGTGGCAGGGACTGAACGGAGCCGCCCAAAGTGTGCGCCTCCGCCAGACCAGCGTACGCCAGCGCAAAGCTGGAGTCGAGCCGGATGGCGCGACTGAAGGATGCCACGGCAGCTTGCGCGGCTTCCGGCGAAGGCCGGCTCAGCCGGTAGAGGCCAGCCAGGTACGCGTCGTAGGCCTCGGGATTCGAGGTCGGCTGCCCGAGGCGCCCGGCGGAATCAACGCCGACGGAGACATGCAGGATGCCGGCGATGGCCCCCCTGATCTCGGCCTGGATCTGCAGGAGGTCGGCGGTGCCGCGGTCATAGGTCTCCGACCACAGGTCGAACCCCTCCTCCACGTCTACCAGGTGAGCCGTGATCCGAAGACGATCGCCGGCCCGGCGGACGGTGCCTTCGAGGACGGAGCCCACGTCGAGGCGCCGTCCGAGCGTCACCGGATCCCGATCGCCACCACCGAAGGCCGAAGCGCGATCGGCCATCCGGAGCCGGGGGAGCTGACCCAAGGCCCTGGTGAGCTCGGCAGCAACCCCGTATCCCAGGTAGTCGTCGGCCGAATCGGGGTTGGTGTTGATGAACGGAAGCACCGCGAGCGAGCTCGGTCGGACGGTAACCCTCACCGGCTCACGGTTGACTGGCGCGGAGGCTCTGAGCCAGAGACTCGCCAGCAAGAGCGCGAGGACCGAGGCGCTGAACAACTGCCAGTGAGGCGGAACGCGCCGCTGAAACAGATTGGTGGGTGGCGGACCCGGGATCGTGGACAGGAGGGATGGGGGAAGCTGGGCTACAGGATGTAGCGCCGCAGGTCGTCGTCGCTGATGATCCGGGCGAGCCGTTCCCGGACGTTATCCGCATCGAACACGATGCGCTTTTCGGGGTACTCGGGCAGCTCGAAGAGCACGTCTTCCATCAACGCGGCCATGACCGTGTGCAGCCGGCGCGCGCCGATGTTCTCCATCCGGTCGTTGGCCATGAAGGCCACCCGCGCCACCTCCGCGATCCCCTCCCGGGTGAATTCGAGCTCCGCCCCTTCGGCCATCACCAGCGCCTGGTACTGCTTGGTGAGCGCGTTCTCCGGCTCAGTCATGATCCTGACGAAGTCCTGCTCCGTCAGCGGCTGCAGCTCGACCCGGATGGGAAAGCGGCCCTGGAGCTCGGGAATGAGATCGGAGGGCTTGGAAACGTGGAAGGCGCCGGCGGCAATGAAGAGAATATGGTCGCTCCGGACGTAGCCGTAGCGGGTCTGCACGGTAGAGCCTTCCACGATCGGCAGCAGGTCACGCTGGACCCCCTCGCGCGAGACGTCGGGTCCTCCGGCCTGGCCTCGCTCTCCCGCGATCTTGTCGATCTCATCGATGAAGATGATGCCGTGGTTCTCTACCCGGTCCAGCGATTCGTTCACCACGTCGTCCATGTCCACCAGCTTCTTGAGCTCCTCGTCGATCAGGATCCGCCGGGCTTCCGGGACCTTTACCGTCCGCCGTTTCTTGCGCTTCGGCAGCATGTCCTGGAGCATCTCGGTGAAGTTGATGTCGGTCCCTTCCATGCCCTGAGGAGGCTGGATCAGCTCCATCATGGGGAAGCTCTGGGGGCTGACCTCGACCTCCACCTCCCGATCGTCGAGCCGTCCTTCGGTTAGCATCGCCCGGAGCTTTTCCCGCGAGCGATTGCGACGCTCCTCCTCGGGGCTCGGCGCCCGCTCCGACTTGGCCTGCCCGCTCGATGAGACGACAAAGACAGACCCGCTTTCCGCCCTTTCCGCCCTCTCCGTCTTCTCCGTCCTCTCCGTCCTGTCCGCCCTTTCCATGGGAGCCGGTGCAGCCGGGAGCAACAGATCCAACAGCCGCTCGTCGGCCCGCTGTTCGGCCTGGGGATAGACCTCGTCCTCACGCTCGGTGCGCACAAGGTTGATCGCCGAGTCGACGAGGTCCCGCACCATCGACTCCGCGTCCCGCCCCACGTAGCCGACTTCGGTGAACTTGGAGGCCTCGACCTTGATGAATGGCGCGCCGCTGAGCCGGGCCAGCCGGCGGGCGACCTCCGTCTTCCCCACGCCGGTGGGCCCGATCATGATGATGTTGTAGGGGGTGATCTCGTCCCGGATGTCGTCCGGGGCCTGGGCCCGGCGCCAGCGGTTCCGCACCGCGATGGCCACTGCTTTCTTGGCCGCCTCCTGGCCGACAATGTATCGGTCCAGCTCCGCCACGATCTGGCGCGGCGGCATCTCCTCGAGCCACGGCATCGGGGCAGTGGGCTCGGGGCCGTCTTTGGGGAGGGTGAGCTCTTTGGCGGGATCGGTCATACTTAAAGGTACAGCGTGAGCGGGGAAGAAACAGCGTAAGCGGGGAAGAAACGGCGTGAGCAGGAAAGAAACGGCGTCAGCGGGAAAGAAACAGCGGCCTCACCGCTTACGCTTTTCTTTTCCCGCTTACGCTTTTCCTTTCCCGCTCACGCTTTTCCTTTCCCGCTCAGGGCTTCTTCCCATCCCCCGGCAACTCAAGAATCGTGATGTTGCGATTAGTAAAGACGCAGATGTCGGCGGCTATTTCCAGCGACCGCTGGGTGATCTCACGGGCCGAGCGGTTAGGCTCCGGCAGCAGCGCCCGTGCGGCGGCCAGGGCGAAGTTTCCGCCGGAGCCGATCGCGACGATCCCATCATCCGGCTCGATCAGCTCTCCGGCCCCGCTCAAGAGAAAGCTGTGCTCCAGGTCGGCCACAACCAGGAGTGCCTCCAGCCGCCGGAGGATCCGGTCGCTCCGCCAGTCCTTAGCCAGCTCCACGGCCGCCCGGGGCAGGTTGCCCGGATAGCGGTCCAGCTTCTCCTCGAACTTCTCATACAGCGTCAGCGCGTCCGCCACCGACCCGGCAAACCCGGCCAGCACCTTTCCCCCCTTGAGCGTGCGCACTTTGCTGGACTGGGATTTGACCACCGTCTCACCGATGCTCACCTGGCCATCGCCGCCGAGCGCGACCCGGCCGCCCTTCCGTACGCCCAGAATCGTGGTCCCGTGAAAAGTTGTCATCAGTTCACGTCTTTGCCTTTCTCACGCCCGGGGATGTGCCTGCTGATACACCTTTTTCAGCCGCTCCACACTGGTGTGGGTGTAGACCTGCGTCGTGCTGAGTGAGGCATGGCCCAGCAGCTCCTGTACGGCCCGCAGGTCGGCACCGGCATCTAGCATGTGGGTGGCGAAGGTGTGACGGAGTGAGTGCACCCGGAGACCATTTCCCCCGATCGCGTCGAACATTCCATGCACGATCCGCTGAATGCCACGAGAGGAGAGCCGCCTTCCCCGGCGGCTCACGAAGACGGCTCTCCGGTCGCTCCCGGCACGAGCCACGGCCTGCTCTCGCAGGTTAAGATAGCGCCGCAAGGCAAGCACCGCGCGCGAGCCGACGGGCACGATCCGCTCCTTGCGGCCTTTCCCTCTCACCTTGAGTTGATCGGACAAGAGATCGAGGTCGCCCAGATTCATTCCGCTCAGCTCCGACAGCCGTATGCCGGTAGAATAGAAAAGCTCCAGAATCGCGAGGTCGCGAGTCGGACCCAGCTCGTCGCCGCCCGCGCGCGACTCGACCCAGTCGAACAGCCGCTGGGTCTGCGCCCGGTCCAGATAAGTGGGGAGCCGCTTGTCCAGCTTGGGCACCCTCACCGCGCGGGCGAAGTTGTTGGGAACACCATGATGCTCCTGCAAGAAGCGGTAAAGGCTTCGGACTGCCGACAGCGCCCGCGCCGAGCTGCGCTTGGAGAGCCCGCGCCGCTGCAGCTCGCCGAGAAAGCCCCGTAGCCCCAGCCGATCGACCGTTTGCCAACTCCAGCTCCCGTAGTGCCGATCGCAGAACTCGGTGAAGGCATCGAGATCCCGGGCATACGCCTTCACCGTGTGCGGCGACACATCGCGCTCCTTCTCGAGGTGCGCCAGGTACTCGATGACCCGCTCTCCTCTGCTCATAGGTCTCCCGAGAAGCTCACCACGAAGGCACGAAAGGTCGGGTGCCGCTTCGTGACCCCTCGCTCCGCTCGGGGCAGGCTCTTCGTGTTCTTCGTGCCTTTGTGG
This sequence comes from Gemmatimonadales bacterium, assembly GCA_036506575.1. Taxonomy (GTDB): domain Bacteria; phylum Gemmatimonadota; class Gemmatimonadetes; order Gemmatimonadales; family GWC2-71-9; genus CAVVWJ01. The sequence goes on from DASXRM010000028.1 coordinate 7,354, forward strand.
TGAGTAATCACCGGAGTTTGACTACCGCGAAGATTTCAGCGTCCGTAAGCCAGGCCGCGAAATCCGCCTGCGCCCGCTCGACCAACAGCTCCTTCTTCCGGTCCTTCTTCACCTTTCCGGGCAGCGGATCCAACAAGCCGAAATTCGCATTCATCGGCTGGAAGTGGCGCGGGTCCGCTTCGCGAAGATAGCGGTAGAGGCCGCCCAGCATGGTCGTTGGGGGTGGCACCACGACGGGGAGGCCCTGCAGCCGTCGGGCGAGGTTGATGCCCGCCATGATGCCGGTGCCGAGCGATTCCGTGTAGCCCTCGACGCCGGTGATCTGTCCCGCAAAGAAGAGCCGGTCGTCGTCTCGCGCCGTGAGCCCAGGACCCAGGCTGGCGGGACTGTTGAGATAAGAGTTCCGGTGGATGCTGCCGTAGCGGAGATACTCCGCGGCCTCGAGCCCCGGAATCATCCGAAAGACTCGTTGCTGCTCCGGAATCCTCAGCCGGGTCTGAAACCCCACGAGGTTCCACATCTGTCCGGCACGATCCTCCCGCCGGAGTTGAACCACTGCATACGGCTCACGCCCGGTCCGGGGATCGGTCAGTCCCACCGGCTTCATCGGCCCGAAGCGAAGCGTCTCCCGGCCCCGCCGGGCCATCTCCTCGATGGGCAGGCAACCCTCGAAGTACGGCACCTCGTCGAACGCGTGCCCCTCGAACTGGTCCGCCTCCAGTAAGGCGTCGATGAATCCATGGTACGTAGCGTCGTCCATCGGCGCGTTGAGGTAGTCGTCGCCTTCGCCCTTCCCGTACCGGGAGCGAGCGTAGAGCCGGTCCTGGTCGAGTGAATCCGCCGATACGACCGGGGCGATGGCATCGTAGAAGGCGAGCGCTGCCGAGCCGAGCCGCGCGACCAGAGCCCGGCTGAGCCGCTCCGACGTGAGCGGTCCGGTCGCGATGACTCCCGGCGAGGGAAGCTCCGTGACCTCCTCTCGGACCAACGTGATATCGGGATGCGCGGTGACCCGCTCGTGGACCTCGCGGGAGAAGAGCTCGCGGTCGACAGCCAAGGCCGTGCCTCCGGGCACCCGAGCCAGATCGGCACATGGCAGGAGGACGCTTCCGAGTGCGCGCAGCTCGGCCTTGAGCAGGCCATGCGCGTTGGTGAGGTCAACCGATTTGAAGGAGTTGCTGCAAACGATTTCGGCCAGACGATCGGTTCGGTGGGCGGCGGTCCTGGTTCCCGGCCGCATCTCACAGAGGGTCACCCTGACGCCCCGTTCCGCGAGCGCCCACGCCGCCTCCGAGCCGGCGAGACCTCCGCCGACAACCGTGGCGTTCACCCCGGGGGTGACGGTCACCCCAGAGCCACCTCCTCCGGCTCGGCCACTACAATCCGGTGGCCGCACTTGAGGCAGGTCCGGCTCTCGCCTTCGGCTTTGCTGATCTTCTTCTCCATTCCCAGCCATCCGCACGCGGGACAGGTCTCCGGCACCGGACGATTCCAGGTCGAGAAGTCGCACTCCGGGTACCGGAGGCATCCCCAGAACGACTTGCCCCGCTTGGTGCGCCGCTCCGTCAGGTCGCCGGTGGGACATTTGGGACACTTGAGACCCATCGAGATCGAGCGGGTTCCCTTGCACTTCGGATACGTGGTACAGGCGAGAAACTCGCCAAACCTGCCGGTCTTGATGACCATATCCGAGCCGCAGAGATGGCACTTCTCATCGCTGGGACGGTCCGGGACCTTGACCTTCTTCAGCGACTTCACGTAGTCGCAGGCTTCCTTGTACTTCACGCAGGCCAGATAGGGTCCGAAGCGCCCGGTCCGGAGCTCGATGGCAGACCCGCACCTCGGGCAACGCTCCTTGGCCAGCTCCTCGGGCTTGAGTCCGTGTGCGTCGGCCACCAGCGCCTTCATGTCCACGGCGTCGAGTGCTTTGACGAAGGGGCCGTAGAAATCGTGCAGCACCCGCTGCCACTTCAGCTCACCGTCCTCGATCCGGTCGAGCTCCTCCTCCATTTCCGAGGTAAACTCGACGTTGAAGATCTCGGGGAACTTGCTCACCATGATCTTCTCGACGGTCTCACCGAGCTCAGTGGGGAAGAAGCGCCGCTGATCCACCCGCACGTACTCCCGGACCGATAAGGTGGAGATGATGGCGCTGTAGGTCGAGGGCCGACCGATGCCAAGCTGCTCCAGCTCTTTGACCAGGCTGGCTTCGGAGTAGCGCGGCGGCGGCTCGGTGAAATGCTGCGACGGTGTGATCTCCCGGACCTCGACCCGGTCTCCCACGGCCAGCGGCGGAATGGGTGGCAGGTCGTCCATGGTCTTGCCTTCTTCCTTTTCCCGACCCTCGGTGTACAGCACGTGGTAGCCGTCGAAGACGAGGACGGAACCGGTGGCCCGGAAGAGGTACTCGCCGAGGTCGAAGTCCACCACGGTCATGTCATAAACCGCGGGGCTCATCTGCGAGGCGACGAACCGCTGCCAGATCAGCTGATAGAGCCGGTACTGATCGGGCTCGAGGTAGGCCTGCACCTGTTCGGGGCGGCGGCGCACGTCGGTGGGCCGGATGGCCTCGTGGGCACCCTGAGCGCGGGAACTCTTCTTGGCCCTATAGACGTTGGGGGACTCCGGCAGGTACCGCTTGGCGTAGCTCTTCTTGATGAAGTTTCGAACCGAGGCGACCGCCGTGTCCGACACCTCCGGTGAGTCGGTCCGCATGTAGGTGATCAGGCCTTCCGGCCCATCGGTGCCCACATCCATGCCCTCGTATAGATCCTGCGCCGCCCGCATGGTCCGCCGGGACGAGAAGCCGAGCTTCTTGGCGGCTTCCTGTTGCAGGGTGCTGGTGGTAAACGGCGCCGCGGGATTCTTCTTCCGGTTGCGCTTTTCCACCTTGGAGACCACGAACGGCCTCGGCCGCACGGCGTCCACCACGGCGCGAGCGTCGGCCTCATTGTGAAGCTGCGGCTTGTGGCCGCCAACTTTGGTGAGCGCAGCCTCGAACGTCTGCCCGTTCTTGGCGCAGAGCGCTTCGATTGACCAGTACTCCTGGGGCTTGAAGACTCGGATTTCCCGCTCGCGCTCGACGATGAGCCGCAGCGCGACCGTCTGAACTCGTCCAGCGGACAGCCCGGTCTTGATACTGTGCCACAGGATCGGGCTTGCCTTGTATCCGACCAGCCGGTCGAGGATCCGGCGGGCCTGCTGAGCCTCCACCTTGAGGTCGTCGATCTGAAGCGGGTTCCGCAGCGCTTCCTGGATGGCGGCCTTGGTGATCTCGTGAAAGAGAATCCGGTGGGTAGGGACGCCGGCCTTCAGTTGATCGGCGACGTGCCAGGCGATGGCCTCGCCCTCACGATCAGGGTCGGTGGCGAGGTAAATGGCCGAGGCCGCCTTGGCCGCCTTCTTAAGCTCGGAGAGCGTCTTGGTCTTTCCCTTTATGGTGACGTACTTCGGCTCGAAGCCCCGCTCGACGTCCACGCCCAGCTCGCGGGTCGGCAGGTCGCGCACGTGGCCGATGGTTGCCTTAACGTCGTAGCCGGAGCCGAGGTACTTCCCAATGGTCTTGGCCTTGGTGGGTGACTCGACGATGACGAGGGCAGGACGTCCGTCCCGGGCTCGGGTGCGTGCGCCATTGTTCCTGGCGCGACTCACCTTTCGGCCCGCAGGACGCGCGGCCGGAGCAGAAGCCTTCCCGGCCCCTTCCGTCCTTCCCGTCTTTCTCGTCCTTTTCAGTCTTGTCGCCATAGTCCTAGTGTAAGCACCTCAGTTATCCAAGGCTCAAAGTCGGGAGTAGCAAGAAACCCGCACCTCCCGGACAAACGCAAGCGGTTGAGGGCAGGGATCACGATCGGGCAAACCAGCCCCCGTATTGCCGGGCCAGCTTCATTACCTCGGCGGCGACTGCCTCCGGTGGGCCGCTCTCCGCATTCACCTGGTGATCCGCCAGCCGATAGAACGGTTCCCGGTCCTCCAGAAGAGCGCGCATCCGCTGCCCCGGGTCCACTCCCGCCAGCAACGGGCGGGCCTCACCCTGCTCGCTCCGTTTGGCTGCGGTGGCCGCCTGGCACTTCAGGTAAATCACCAGGCTCGCCTGCTTGGCCGCCTGGAGCTGTCCCGGCTGAGCCGCCCACCCGCCACCCGGCACGATGACGCACGGATCTCGCGCCTGAGCCGCTTTCACCGCATCACGTTCCATCTCCCGGAACCGCGCCTCTCCCACCATCCCGAAGATCTGGACCACCGGCATACCCATCTCGCGCACCAACAGAGCATCGATATCGATTACGAACGTATTCAGCGCATCGGCGACCAGCCTGCCGATCGTGCTCTTTCCCGATCCGGGCAGCCCGACCAGCAGGATGTGCCGCGGCATCAACCCTCCGTGGCCCGGCGTAGGGCGGCCCAGCGCGAGCCCAGCGCGGCCACGTAGCCGTCGTAGTTGCGGCGCATCTCACCGAGGGACTCGCCGCCGAACTTCTCCAGCATCGCGTCCGCCAACACCAAGGCGACCAGAGCTTCCGCGATGACCCCCATAGCCGGCACGGCGGTCACGTCCGAACGTTCGCTCACGGCCTTGGCCGGCTGCCCCGATGTGAGGTCGACTGTCGGAAGCGGCGACATTAGGGTCGAGATGGGCTTCATCGCTAGCTTAACAACCACGGGTTCCCCGGTGGTGATTCCGCCCTCGACGCCGCCGGCGTTGTTACTGGGCCGGCGGAACCCTCCACGGGGATCTCCCGCGACTCTTCCGCCCTTTCCGCCCTTTCCGCCCTCTCCGCCCTCTCCGCCCTCAATCGGATCATGGACTTCGGATCCCGGCCGTCGCGCCGCCTCGAAGCCCATCCCGATCTCGACCCCCTTCACCGCGGGGATCGACATCAGCATTCCCGCCAGCCGACCGTCGAGCTTCCGGTCCCAGCTCACGTGGCTGCCCAGTCCCACGACCACGCCACGAGCCAGGACCTCGACCTCACCACCCAAGGTGTCACCCGCCTGCTTGGCGGCATCGATGCGTCGGATGATCTCTGCTTCGGCCGCGGAGTCCAGCACCCGGACCTCGGAGCGATCGGCCGCTTCGTTGAGCGGTACGGGCGGGCTGCCGCTGGTGCAGCGAATGCCTCCCAGCGAGATGACGTGGCTGCCGATCTCGACCCCGAACTCGTCGAGCAACCGCTTGGCCAGCGCCCCGGCTGCCACCCGAGCCGTAGTCTCCCGCGCACTCGCCCGTTCGAGAATGTCTCGCGCATCCACTCGATCGTACTTGAGCACTCCGGCCAGATCGGCGTGCCCCGGCCGCGGCCGGGTGACCCGCCGGCGGCGAAGCTCTCCCACCGATTCTGAAGCCTCGTAGGCCATCACGTCTTCCCAATTGGCCCAGTCACGATTGTGAATCAGCATGGCCACCGGGGAGCCCAGGGTCTCACCCGCGCGAAGACCCGAGAGCCACTCGATACGGTCGCGCTCGATCTTCATCCGAGCCCCCCGGCCGTAACCCTGCATTCGCCGCGCCAGCTCGCGGTCCACCCACTCGGCCGACACCGGCAGGCCGGCCGGCAAGCCCTCGACAATGGTGACGAGCGCCTTGCCGTGGGATTCGCCTGCGGTCGAGAATCGGAGCGTCATGACAGTATCCGGTTAGAGGAGGTCTGCCATCGCCCTGATTCTAACGAACGAGCCCGGCCTGCGCCGGGCTCGTCGCTTTCAACGGAGTTCCCTCCGTGGGCTCATTGCGGCGCGATGCCGTCGTCTATGATTCGGGGCGTGACCAAGATAATCAGGTCGCGCCGGTTTTCCTCGTTCCGGCTGAAGCTGAACAGCTTGCCGATGATCGGCAGACCCGAGAGCAGCGGTATACCGGTCCTGGTGTTGGTGACCGAGGTGACGGTCAGGCCACCGATGACCGCGGTTTCGCCGTCGTTCACCAGAAGCTGGTTGTCAGCGCGCTGGGTCTGGAAGACGTAGCCCAGGTCAGTCTGCGCCACCGGCTGAATCGACGACCGTTCGGTGTGCAGCTCCATGCCGATCTGCCGATTGCTGGTGATGTGCGGCGTGACGGTGAGCCGGATGCCGGTCTCCTTGAACGTCACGTTCGCCTTCGCGTCACCACTATTGGTGGCATCGATGACGCGGACCGGCGTCTCCTCACCGACGAGGATGTCCGCCTTGCGGTTGTCCAGCGTGGTGATGACCGGCTCGGCCTGGATATCCGACAGGTCCGCACGCTCCACAGCGCTCAGGAACGAGGTGAGGCTGAAACCGCCCAACGCGGTAGAGAAGACCAGGTCGAGCGCCGAGCTCGCGACGACGCCACTGGCGTTCCCGATGCCGGATACGGCGTTGCCGCCCAGATCGATGACGTTCACATCGGTAGCGTACCGGTTGCCGGTCGTGGGGTCGCAGCAGCGCTGGACGACCTTATTGAAGAACTGGTTCTGGTTGCCGAGGTCGTACTTGATACCCAGTTCCTCGATATCGGTCCGATCCACGAACACCAGCTTGGCCTTGATCGACACCTGGGGAGTGCGGATGTCGAGACCCTGCACGAATTCGGAGAGGTTACCGATCCGGCTCCGAGTGTCGGTGATAATGAGCGAGTTGGAGTTGTCGTCGGCGATGACCTTCCCCCGGCCCTTGGTGAGGCTACCCTCGATGCTCTTGGTGAGGTCCTTCGCCTTGGCGTAGTTGATCCGGACCACACTGGTCTCCAGCGGCTCGAGCGAATCGAGAGACGCCAGGGCCGAGGGGTTGTCAACCCGGATGATCCCTCCGGCCATTTCCTGCGCCGAAAGTCCCTGGGCCGAGAGGATGGCCTGGAAGGCCTGGGGCCACGGCTGGTTACGGATCTCGGCCGTGACTTCTCCCTTGATGTCCTTACCGAGGATGATGGTTCGGCCGCTGAAGGCGGCGAAGCCGGCGACCACGTCAGCGATGCTCGCGCGATCCCAGACCACGGTTATCCGGGGCTCGTCGACCGTAGTCCGGACCAGCCGGCTGGCGGGGAGCCGTACCTCCGGCTCGCGGCGCGGCGCGGCCTTGGCCGCGGCCCGCTGCGACGGCCGGGGATCGTTGGACGACCACGCCAGGAACGATTGATCGGTACCAAACGAGACCCGGATCGCGTCGGAGACGCGCTCGACGTGATAATCCATGGCCCGGTCGAGATCCAGAACGATCCGGACCACATCCGGCTGATATTGGGAGTAGCGGAGGTTGAGCACTCCGCCCCGCTTCACTCCATCGTAGAGACTCACCGGATTGCCCTTGAGCCGGGCGCCCACCACATCGAGCACTAACCGGTCAGGACTCTCCAGCATGAAGTCGCGGACCTCAACGGCACCGCGTACGTTGACGATGACGTCGGCGCGTCCCGGTGATGGCTGGACACTGACGCCCGTGACCTCTCCGCTCGCGGGGCCATCCGCGCGCGCCGCGGAGGTCACTCCGAAGATCGCTGCGGTGGCGACCATCAGGCGATAGAATCGGGTCATGGGGTAACGTCCTCCTGCTTCCGGAGCGAAAGGGTTTCTTGCCGTTCAAAGCCGAAGTCCTCGATCGTGAATACCACGTCCCGTTCACGGATCTGCACCAGTCGCGAGCGGCCGAGCTGGTCGCCGGCACGGAGCTTGTGACGCTTGCCTCCGTCCTTCTCCCGGAAGACCGCCACGCTGGCGGCCGGTGCCCGCAGGTTCTGGTAGATGCCTACCAGCTGCAGGTCGGCGAGTTCCGGGCCGTTCTTGGCCAGGTTCAAGAGCGAGCTGAACGGGTCCCGGGCCGCTCCTGAATACGCGAACGTCTCCCGAGACAATTCCATCTCCTTAGCCTTCCGAACCGAATCGGCATACGCCGCGTCGGGCGACTGCGGCATGGCCATCGAATCGACTTGCGCCGGGACCGTGGTCCCGGCCGCCAAGGGCGATGCCGCCTTGGGCTCGGTGGCCGGCGCGGCCGGGCCCTTGACCGCCGGCACGGGGCTCTTGGCGCTGTCTGGGGTCACCGCCTTGGCCGATACCGGATGGGCTGCCGCCACGGTCGGCTGCGGAACTGAGCTACCCTGGTTGCAGACGGTCTGCACCTGGGTGAGGATCAGCTCCTCCGAAGGCACCGCCGCCGGCTGCTTTTTCTTCTTCTTCCGGCTCTTCACCACCACCGGCGGCTTGCTCATTTCGGCCCGCACCGAGTCGGCACATGCGGTATAGCGGACCTGCGCCAGAGAGTCGGCCAGGCGGCGAGCCTTGCGCAAGCTATCGGTGCGGGCGCGCAAGGCGATCATCTTGGCCTCTGCCGCCTTGGCTTCTTTTTCTCCTTTGAATACGGAGCAGCCCCCCAGAGCCAGTGCCGTCAGGAGCGCGAGCGCAAAGGCGTTACGTGCCACTGGCCTCTCCTTCCGGATTGGGAGACTTGACGTAGGTGCGAATCTGGAACCTGGCCTCGAGCAGTGTCTCGGTGCTGTCACCCAGCACCTTGGCCGCGCTGCTGGTGGCCGCGGCTATGGTGACATCGTACGGGACGATGATACGTTGGAGGCTCGCGACGTCCGCCAGGAACTGGCCGATCTGATCGTATTGGCCGATGACCGACATGTTGTATTTGTAGGTGTCGAATGGCGCCGGTCCCGGCTCCACCGGCTGGGGAACGACTTGCGATAGAGTGACGCCCCGGATCTTGCTCCGGGTCGAGATATCGTCGAGCAGATTGGGGACCTCGTTGCGCTCAGGCACCAGGCGCCGGAGCAGTATCAGGCTGGACCGGTAGCTCTCCAGCCGCTTCCGAACGTCGGCCACGGTGCCGCGCGCCAGCTCCTTCTTGGCGCTGTCCGTGGCGGCCTCGAACCGGGCGATGGTATCCCGCATCGCGACGATCCGCTGCTTGCTCGCGGCGAGACCCTTGAGGCCGACCGTCTCGATGACGGCTCCAGTGTACGCGATGTAGCCGACCAGGAGCGCCAGGGCCAGCGCGAGTAGGGGAGTCCCCTTCTGTCCGGAGAGTTCCATGGCTTACCTCACCGACTGGCTGAAGGGAGCCGTGCGGATGTAGGCCGAATCCGCTCTGGTAAATGCGGCGCGGATGGTGAACGCCGTGACCGGCCGCTCCTTTTCCACCACCGTCTGCGCCGAAACCGGAACCACGTCCACGATCCAGGGAGACGCCTCCAACTGACGGAGAAACCGGGTATACGCCTGGATGTCGATGGTCCGGCCGTTGATCTGGAAGGCGATCGGTGGCGGTGCGGTAGTGTCGGCGGTGGAGTCGGCCTGGCCTGCGGCCTTGCCCTTGCCCTTGTTGGTCGTGGCCGGCGGGGTGTTTACCGGCCTGGCTGGACCGGCGCTGACCCCCAGGTCGACCAGCCAGGTGTACGCCGGCAGGGCCTTCGTGATCTCGTCGAGAAGGTGAGGCCAAATGTACCGATCACCGTCGACACTGCGGATGACGGTGATCTGGGCCAGCAGCGAATCGCGGATCTTTTCCTGGCGCCGTTTGTCCGCCAGAAAAGCCTTGAACCGCCGATTCTCACTGCGGGCCTGTTCCAGCCTCGGCTCCAGGGTGTACAGCTGGCGCAGGTTATTCAGATAGATGAGACCCAGCCCGGCCACCACGCATACCCAGGCCCCCACCGCGGCCATCAGGACCGGATCTTTCACTTTGGCAGCCAGGTCGCGGAAACCGCTCAGTCCGTCGAACAAGCCCTTGAAGGGGTTGCCGCCGCGCTTGCGCCGTTGGCCGGGCCGAAGATTGACAGTGATCATTGGATGACGGATCCCTGGGTCGGGGTCAGGCTGCGGTACGCAGGGCGAGGCCGATCGGCAGCATCAGCAGGGGAGCCACCTCGTCCACCTGCATCGCGTCGAAGACGCCTTGCGCCACCTGCAGCTTCTCGATCGGATTGGCGAGCTGCACCGGGATCTTGAGCCGGTCGCCCAATGCGCGGCTGAGCCGCGGAATCCTGGCACCGCCGCCGGTGATGAAGATCCGCCCGATGCCTCCAGCCGAGCGGCTGGCCGTCTGTAGAAAGGCTCCGGCGCGCTCGATACCCACCGCCAACTCTTCGGTGCGGTTTTGAAGGAATCCTTCGGGAATCTCGCTCGACGTACTGCCCTGGAGCAGCCGCTCCGCCTCTTCCGCCGACTGGCCCCGCTCCCGCTGGAGATCTTCCCGAAACCGCCGGGTGCCGACCGGAATGTCTCGGGTCAGCACGGGAATACCATCGTCCAGGATATAGATGTTCGTGGTCTCGTGCCCGATGTTGACTAGGCCAACCACCCCGTTCATGGCTTCCGGGTAGTTGATCTCGAAGGCATTGTGGAGCGCAAAGGCGTCGACGTCGATGATGCTCGGCTGGAGGCCGACGTCTGCGAGCAGGGAAAGCTTGTGATCGACCAGCTCGCGCTTGGCGGCGACCAGCAGCACCGTCATCTGGAGTCCCTCACCGTCCGGATCCAGGATCTGGAAGTCGAGCTCCACGTTGTCCATGTCGAACGGCACGTGCTGCTCGGCCTCCCAGCGAATCACCTCGCGGGCGTCGGCCTCCTGCATGCGGTCCATGGTGATCTTCTTGACGATCACGTCGCGACCGCCAACGGCGGTCACGACCTGCTTGGTCTTGACGCCGGCAGACGCCATGAGCTCCTTGATCGCCTCCGCCACGATCGCGGGGTCCATGATCTCCCCTTCGACGATGGCATCGTTGGCGATCGAGGTGAACGCGACCTTGGTCAGGATGGGGCCACCGGAGGCGTGCGAGATCGCGACGAGCTTGATCAGGCCACTTCCGATGTCCAGGCCGACTGTCGTCGCCTTGCGCCCGAAGAGTCCCATACATGTCCGCCGGTTGAGGATGCGTCAGGATATCTCGGCGCTCAGAGGGCAACCGATGTGCCACACAAATTGCAGTTTGGTAATCCTTTACGCCGGGACCATTTAACCCGGGAAATGCGGGTCCGCTGCAGTGGCTCCCGGCCCGGGCTTCTTCTCTTTCGCAAGCGGTCTCTCGGGATGCAGCAGTACAATCTGGGATGAGAGCGATGCTGCAACTTCTGGCAGTCAGTACAGTTGGAGCCAACCTCGCTGTGTCAGAGGGGCAGCGGCCGCCGAGCCGGTCGAGAGCTGGATCAGTAAGCCGATCGCACGGGTTGCCAGCGGGGTTCCGTCGGCGTCGTGTCTGGTTCCCTGGGCTCGGAGGAGGAACAGATGATCGGTCAACCGCGATACCTGGCGCCCTACGCTGACTCCTGAATTGAGAGCCAGCGGTTCCAGATCCATCGGGGCTCCGCCGGCCGGAAGTGCCAGCAGCGTGCTGGCCGGCAGGGCGACGAACGCGTCTCTGAGCCCAGTCTCCGCTGCCTCCGCGGCCTGGCTGATGAAGAGGGTATTTCGACCGCTCTGCTGCTCCAACAGTCCAGCGAAAAAGTTTCCTGCCACGATGCCTCCGATGACCACCAGCGCGAAAACGGCCACGGCGAGTGCGCTGCCCCGTTCATCGGACGCGCCCCGCTTGCGCATACCGATTATCCCGATATCGAACCGATGGTCAGTGAAATGCATTTCGCAGCGCCACCTGGGTGGTCAGCTCCTCTTCAGCGTGCCTTCCCTGGAGACCACCAGAACTCAGCCTGTTTTCGGTGATTCCTCGGATGGTGACTCCGATGCTCTTGATGGCCGTCACGTCGTTGGTAGGCACTCCGGCGGCGGCGAAATACTCCAGCCGGAGCCCATCACCATCAGTGAGGGGGCCAAGTACCGGCTGGATGGCCTCGCCTGAGCTCACCGATCGTGCGCCGAGCCATGACCTCTCTTCCGAGCGGTAGAGCTTGACCTCCATGATTTCGTAGACCCGTACCGGGGTGCCGGCGGGTATGCCGACTAACAAGCTGTTTGCCGGGATAGTCAGCGTGAAGCCTGGGCCTCCACTGCCGGGACATGGTGTAACGCTGGAGACGCTGGTGATAGCGACCGGCAACCAGGCATCGTCCTCATACGTTTCGGCGCTACCCCCGAGAAAGACGTAGGCGCTGTCTCTGCCGGGCTGCGGATCACGATAGCCGGAAAAGCCGTTCCGGCCGATACGGATCTGAGTGGCTGTGGGAGGCTGGCAGACGACGCCGGTTCCGCGCATCGCGCGATAGACCATGCCGCTGGCGGCGATGCTCAGGATATCGTTCTGGTCTCTCCCCTCACCTTCCGCCGTACTCAACTCCCTGAGCTCGTTGGCTATTACCAGAGCGCCGTTACGTACGCTGGACTGAAGGCTCAGTTGCTCCGCCTGGGTTCGCGCCAGGCGTTGGGTAGTCACCAGCAGCTGGTACACCGCGCCGCCGACCATGAGCATCATGGCCATCGAAAGCATCAGCTCGATCAGGGTGAACCCGCTCCGCTGGCGGACTATTGACACGGTATTCCGCTCTCGAGGACAGCCGAGCGGCTGCCCCGCGCCGTGCGATAGGTGACGGTGACCCGCACAGTTCGCACCCTTCCGGTGGGCGGCACGACCCACGATTCAGTGAGCCCGCCGGTCGTGATGGGGCCACCACTGACAAAGCGTGACGACGTGCAGCGAGGCGAGGTGCTATTGGCGGCCACGCGGAGCATTTCGACTCGACCGGAAGCCATCAGAGCCGCCCGCGTCTCGACCTTTCCCCGACCGATCATCCGGGTAACCAGCGCAGAGGAGCCGGTGAGGGCAACGATCCCAATGGCCAAAACCACCAGCGCCACCAGCACCTCAACCAACGTGAGCCCGTTCTTGGAGTCTTTCACCTGGGAGCCTCCACCTGCCGGAGGTCACAAAATGCAGGTCAGATCGACTGGGGTGGTACCCAACCGATGCGGGTAGGTGCAATGCTATGGGCTATGGGCTGTGGGCTGTGGGCTGTGGGGCTGTGGGGCTGCTCGCTTACCGAAGTAGCTATTAGCCAATGGCCAATGGCCAATAGCCCACAGCCGCCATCAGGCGGCCGGCAGCCGCCGGAGCTTATAGAACAGGGTCCGCAGGCTGATACCCAGCAGATTGGCGGCCTGCCGGCGATTCCCGTTCGACGCTTCCAGGGCGCGCTGGATGGCCGCGCGTTCGACCGCCTCCACTTGAGTCCTGAGGTCCAGGACCCCGTTGGAAGCGCCGTTCGGCGAATTGGGTGTGCCGTTGGAGAGCGCGAAGTCCTTGCAATCCAGCAGGCCACCGGCAGAAAGCACGGCAGCGCGCTCGACCGCGTTTCGGAGCTCGCGCACGTTGCCCGGCCAGCTGTGGTGAGTCAGGGCGACCAGCGCGCTCGGCGTCACACTCACCGGATGGCCCAGCCGCTGGGCGACTTGCCGGGCGAAATGGGCGAGCAGCTCGGGGATGTCCTCGGGACGCTCGCGGAGCGGCGGAATGTGGAGCCGGACCACGTTGAGACGGTAGTAGAGATCCGACCGAAACTCTCCGCGCTCTACCGCCTGCTCCATGGGGCGTCCGGTGGCGGCGAGCACCCGAACGTCGATCTTGCGGGACTCCCGAGCGCCGAGCCGGCGGATCTCGCCTTCCTCCAACACCCGGAGCAGTTTGGCCTGCAAGGCCTGAGGAAGGTCGGCAATCTCGTCGAGCAGCAGCGTTCCACCGTTGGCCAGCTCGAAGAGACCGGGGTGATCGGACGTGGCGCCGGTGAAGGCGCCCTTGGTGTGTCCGAAGAGCTCCGACTCGAGAAGCTGTTCCGGAATGGCGGCGCAGTTGATGCCGGTGAAGCTGCGCTCGCTGCGCGGGCTCATCCGGTGAATGGCCCGGGCAATGACTTCTTTGCCGGTGCCGCTCTCGCCGGTAATGAGGACGGTTGTGTTATGCCGGGCCACCCGGCCCGCCAGCTCCAGGACGTCGCGCATTGCCCGGCTCTGGGACACGACCAGATCGCCGATGGCGCCGATTCCGAGACTCGAGCGCAGCGCGTCGACCTCGCGACGAAGCCGCTCCCGCTCCTCGGCCTTTCGCACCGTGAGAACCACCTCATCGGGCTTGAAGGGCTTCTGCAGATAGTCATACGCCCCCTCGCGCATCGCGGCGAGCGCGGCGTCTTCGTCGCCGTAGGCGCTCATCATGATGATCAGGGCGTTGCCGCTCTGAGCGCGATAGCGTCTGAGGAAAGTGAGCCCGTCCATTGCGGGCATTTTGACGTCGCAGAGAATGAGATCGAACTCCTCGGCGGTAGCGCGCGCGAGCGCCTGCTCGGGGTCGCCTTCGGCCTCGACCCCGTAGCCGGGCTCGGCGAGCAGCAGCGCGAGCGATTGCCGGAAACCCGCGTCGTCGTCAACGATCAGCAGCCGCATCGGTCTCACCCGCGATTGGAAGAAACACCTTGAACCCGGCACCACCTTCTCTCGCCCGGTCGACCCACACGGTACCTCCGCTCTCGTACACCGTCCGCGCGACGATGGCCAATCCGAGTCCGGTACCCTGACCCGGGTCCTTGGTGCTGAAGAACGGGTCGAAAACCCGCTCCCGATCGGCCTCGCACACGCCCGGGCCGTCATCGGCCACGAAGAGCATCACTCCCCGGGTGCCGGGCGGCAGGTCGCTCGGCCGGGGCTCCGGTGCCCACGCACGTCCGGGATCGGGGAGATGACCCTCACCGTCTTCCCGGCGAACGGTGGCGCGTCGTCCGTTGCCCAGTGCCTTGGCCCGAGTCCCGACTACCACCCGGCCGCCGGGGCTCGCCTGGCAGGCGTTGACCACCAGGTTCACGACCACCTGCTCCAGCAGATGTTGATCCCCCCGCACCGGCGGGAGCTCCGGATCCAGCGAGAGCTCCAGCGTTTGCTGCCGGAGCATCCCCTGGGCTTCCAGGAAGTCGAGGACCGTACGCACGGCGGCGTTCAGATCGGTTGTGCCGGGCCTCCCATTCCTGGCCAAGGAATTCGCCCCGGGCCGGGCATAATCCACGAGAGCTTGCACGATCCGTTCGATCCGCTCGATGGCCTGGTGCATGTCACAGGTCACCGTTGGGTCTGCACCGCGCCGCTGGAGTACCTCGACGTAGGTGCCGAGGGCACCGAGTGGATTACGCACTTCATGGGCGACGCCCGCCGCGAGCCGGCCGATACCGGCGAGCTTCTCCACCCGGACCACCTGGCTCTGCGCGTCCAGCAAGTTTTCCGCCATGGCGCGGTATCGGGTGGCGAGCAGCTCCAGCTCAGCGGTTTCCTGGGGCGCATGCGCCGGGAATTGGCCCACCGCGAGCGCATCGGCCTCGGCGGTCAGACGCTCGAGCGGGCCGATCACCATGCGGTGGACCGCGTAGCCGCCGAAGAGCACGAAGACCAGCGTGCTGCCCAGCCACAGCGCCAGGAGCGGCCCAACGGTCTCCCGGAAGTCGCTCCCCGAAATCAGGATCGTCGTCAGACCCACCATCGCCA
Organism: Gemmatimonadales bacterium; assembly: GCA_036506575.1. Classification (GTDB taxonomy): domain Bacteria; phylum Gemmatimonadota; class Gemmatimonadetes; order Gemmatimonadales; family GWC2-71-9; genus CAVVWJ01. The sequence continues at coordinate 22,726 of DASXRM010000028.1, forward strand.
CTGCCGAGGAGGTGACGAACCCCAATTCGAGCAGCAGCGCGGTCCGAAGCGACATCCGCCGTCGGCCGCGCGACACTCAGTTACACGCTACCGCGGCATCGGCAGTGGCCGGAGGAATCGGCGGCGTCGTGCCGTAGAAGATGACGCACTGCATGGTGGTGAGCGGCACCGCCGTCGCCCTCGCGGACCAGCCCGCGCTGGTAGAGTTCACGATCGTAATGGTCACTCCTTGCGACGGCTGGAACGGAAACGCGCCGTTCGGGATGACCCCAGCGTAATAGGTCGAAGCCTGGTTCCAGTACGCCTCCTGGGTCGACGCCAGGTTGCGCAGGTCGGACTTCATGGCAGCTACGACTGCCTTTTCCTTCGTGTTGGCGAACTTCGGGATCGCGATCGCGGCCAGGATGCCGATGATCACGACTACGATCAACAGCTCGATCAGGGTGAAGCCCTGTCGGTTTCCCATGGTTGCGCTTCGAGCTGTCCTGCTCTGGCTGGTCATGAGTGCACCCTCGATCGAGTTTGCCTGGTAGGCAAAAGGGGCGGCCACCACTAGGGCACCGCCCCCCTTGCTGACTACCGGATGCTGCTTACCAGCAAGCCGGGGCGCCTTCGGCCTTGACGGCGGCGTTCGGCGCGTTACCCGGGACACCAACGTACACGCCGCAGGTGTTCGGGACGCTCGTAGCCGGAACCGCCGGGTTGGTGGCGGTGGCCGACCAGCCGGCCGCGTCGACGTAGACGACAACCACGGTGCTGTTGGCGCTTGGGGTGAAGGCGAGGTTGCCCGCGCCACCCGTACCGTTGACCTGGGTGTAGACGGTACCGTCGCCCACGTAGGTAAATGCCCCAGAGTAGTCCTGGTTGTCCGAGAAGAACGCTTCCTGGGCGGTAACCAGGTTACGCAGGTCGGACTTCATGGAAGCCACGACCGCCTTTTCCTTCGTGTTCGCGAACTTCGGGATCGCGATTGCGGCCAAAATGCCGATGATCACGACCACGATCAACAGCTCGATCAGGGTAAAGCCCTTGCGGTTGCTCATACTTCCTCCGGTTGAGTGGCGCGACCATCGTACATGTCAGTGCGGCGAGACGCGGTGTAACTGGCCCTCGGTAAGGCAACACATATGCCACCCCCCTGAGTTGGCCGCCAAGCTGCTCCGATACAGCGAGTTAACTATTCGTTGCATTCCCGACTGCAACCCCCGCCCGGCTCCCGGCAGGCGGATTCTGCAAGAGCCAACCTGGGCCGGTGCCGATGCGAAGTTGGCGGCCTGGGGACCTCGCATCGGCATCTTTTGAATGCCGCTATTGCAAATCTTCCGCCGCGACCGTGGTGCCAACCCTTGCACGCCGCCGTGAACCGGGAGGTTTGGTTACGATCAGACAAATGGCGAGTTAGGCGGGATTGCTCGGACGAGCCGGGGCTGCCACCTCGGGGAGAGGTGATCATCCACGCACGCAGGAACGGCAACGCGCGTCGTTTTCGGGAAGCTGCGGAGGCTACACCTTTACTTCGACCTGCTCCTCATAGCGGCTGAGCTTGCGGTAGAGCGTGGAGGGGTCGATGCCGAGTACTTCGGCAGCACGGGTCTTGTTGCCGCCCTCGGCCTGCAGGACCCACATGATGTAGGCCCGTTCGATGACCTCGAGAGTCGGATTGCGATAGGAGCGCTCCGCCACCAGCGGTTCCTTCCGGCGCTTAGTGATGCGCTCCGGCAGCGAAGCCGCCTCGATCAAGGAGCCGCGGGTCAGCACCTGTGCGTGCTCCAGGGCGTTCTCCAGCTCCCGCACATTTCCCGGCCACTCGTACACCATCACCGCGTCGAGCGCTTCGGAGGCGAGCGCCTTCGGGTCGGTAGCCGTCTCGGTCGCCAGGTTCTGTAGCAGGGCCTCGATCAGCAGCAGGAGATCGTCCCGCCGTTCCCGAAGAGGCGGCAGGTTGACGGCGATGACGTTGAGCCGGTAAAAGAGGTCGGACCGGAAGTTCCCTCGGCGGATCTCCTCTTCCAGCTCCCGGTTGGTGGCCGCGATGATCCGGACATCCACCGGGATGGCCTCGGTGGCGCCCACCGGGATTGCCTCCCGTTCCTGGAGCACTCGGAGAAGCTTGACCTGAAGCGATGCGGGCATTTCCCCGACCTCGTCCAGAAAAAAGCTCCCGCCCCGAGCCGCGGCAAACAGTCCCTGCTTGTCGCGCACGGCACCGGTGAACGACCCCTTCACATGACCGAACAGCTCGCTCTCCAGCAGATTCTCCGGTAATGCGCCACAGTTGATCGATAGGAAGGGCCCATCGCTCCGGCTGGACAGGTTGTGGATGTACCGGGCAATGACTTCCTTGCCGGTTCCGCTCTCGCCCTGAATCAGTACCGTCGAATCGGTGGGGGCCACATGCTCGGCCAGCTTGAGCACGTCGAGGAACCGCTTGGACTTGCCGATGGGCCGGGCGATCGTGGTCTTGTCGCGGCGGCGGATCTCCTGTTTCAGCTGGGTATTC
>DASXRM010000029.1:0-14372 GCA_036506575.1 Gemmatimonadales bacterium
CGCACCCGCACGTCGTAGTTCTCCCAGTACATGAAATTCTTGAGCGCCTCCAGGAATGCTGGAGTCGCGGTGCCTTGCTTGGTCTTGAGCCACTTCTCGGGCTGATTGACCGGCTCCTTGAGCAGAATCGGCTCCAACTGGGTTACGATCGCAGGGCTGATGGCCACCAAGTCCTCCGGGCGGCTGGGAAAGAAGTGGAGCTTGTGCAGCGCCAGCAACCGCTCCAGCTCCGCGATGGGGTCGGGCGCGTCGTAGACCCTGATATCGATGAACCGATCGTTGGCTCCGAGGTAACCGCCGTTCTTCCGAACGACCAGCAACGCCGCCGACTGCATGCCTCGCTTGTCGCCACCACCGGCCTGCCCGGCTTTGAGCGCCGCCATCAGCCGGTCGGCCAGACCGCCTCTGCTGCGCTCGAACGTCTCCGCCAGGTTCTTCACCGTCTGGTCCGACACCATGATGTTTGCCTGCGCGGAATATCCCCGTCCGACGATCACCTCGCCCTTTCCACCCAGGACGTTGCCCCGGCCCGAGGGTGCACCGACCCGGCCGCCGGCCCAATCGAATGTCGATTTGCCGGTGAAGCTCGCCGCATTGCCGTTCGCATCCACCATCCCGACCTGGCGATCCTGAAGCATGGTGTCGGTGCGCATCACGATTCGCAGCGCCTCCTCAGCGGTGGCACCTTGGGCGATCAGGTCGAGACCTCGCTCGCCGTAGGCGGTGTTCCCCAGGCTTTGGGTGGCCACCGCGCCGACACCTGCGCGCCCCCAGGGGACGATCCCCCCGACGTTGGGAAACTTCGATTGCACCGCGACGCCGAGATCACCGGTCAGGGAGTCGTAGGCCACGATGCTGTAGGTGTGGACGAGCTTTTGGAGGTGGGAAGGAGCGAGGGTCGGGGTCTGGCCAAACAGGCGTGACCGGTGAAGGGTAAACGGTAAACAGGAAAGCATGATTACAGCGACCCAGACGCCGGCGCCAAGCCAATCAGGCGCACCCCCCCGTTTACCGTTCACTGTTTACCGTTCACGCTTTTCATTCACGGCTGCTTCCCCAACTTCTTTTTCAGGAAGGCAAGTTGGGCTTCCACCGCCTCTTTTAGTTTCCGATCGCGCTCGGCCCTGAGGTTCTCGTCGCCGGTTGGGGTATCGGGTCGGTCCGCGCCGGCGGCCTCGAGGTCGCGCCAGGCGGCCTCGATAGATTCGAATGGAGGACCCGGCCGCGCGGCGCGGTATTCAGACAGCATCTCCGCCAGTTCGCGCTCAGCCAGCACCAGCTCGTCGCGCTGCACCGTCACCTTGCGCTCGAGTACCGCGACTCGTTCCCGGTGGCGCCGAGCGAAACGTTCCGCGACTCCTACGGTCTCCGTGTCAGGCAGCTCGGCCGCAAGCCGTCCCCGCCGCTCCGCATCGGCCAGCTGCCGCCGTTCCAGGGCCAACTCTCCTTCGGTGGCGGCCAGCGCGCTCCGCATCGTGCTCACTCCGACCTTTGCCTCCAGCACCGCCTCCCTCAGGGCGGCCGCGCGGGCGCGCGGATCCGGCCGGGAATGGTCCCGGAGCAGCTTTTCCAGCCGGGCCTTCAGACTCTCGAACACGGCCGGCGCGCATCCGTCATCGTTTGCATCGTAAAGGGGGATCGAATGTTACGAGTCAGCGGCTGGAGCGTCAAGCGACCCTCTATGCCCACGCCCGGTTCCACACTATTATCGGTGACACTCTGACAGCAACAGACTCATCGACTGGTGGAGGCCAGCAGTGGCGCTCACCCTGCGCAGCTTCCTGGAGATCCTCGGGCAGCTCCGTACCCGTCATCGGCGCCGGTTACCCTTCCTCGCCCCGGCGCTGGAGCGGCGGCGGCCCCGGATTGCGGCCGAAGACTACGCCGCGCGTCACTCAATCGAGCATACATTGGACCGGAAAGCCGAGCTGCGGCGGCTGGCTCCGACCTGGCCTTCCGCGGCGCGCCGCTACAATCAGCTCCTCACCTACGAGCTGGAAGGTTTGCGGGAGCTGGTGACCGCACTCAGCTCCGTTACCGGCGGGCGCGAGCTGGAAGAGGCGCTGGCCGAGACTGCCGGTCAGATCGAGCGCCTCGAGATCGAGGTGGCCTGGTGCACCAGGCTGCTGGAGAAAGCCGGCCAGCCCCGGGCCGTGCTCGGGTGAGGCAGTGCCCCAGGGGCCGGTTGTCCTCGACCAGAAGCGCTGGATCGGGCTCTGGCAGCGCCTCGGCGCCCAGGGGAGCGGCGTCTCGGTGTTTACCCACCTGGCAGAGGCGTACGCCGAGCCGAGCCGAGCCTACCACAACGCCGAGCACATTCGCGACTGCCTAGCCCAGTTCGACCTGAGCCGGAAAATCGCGCGCCGTCCCGACGAAGTGGAGGCGGCGCTCTGGTTCCACGATGCGGTGTACCTGCCGGGCGGATCAGACAACGAGGACCGAAGCGCGCGCCTAGCGCAAACAGCGCTAGTAGCGTGCGCGGTGCCGCTGGAAGTGTCCCGGCGGGTGGCAGAGCTCGTGCTCGCAACCCGGCACCTCACCATTCCCCGCGACCCCGACGCGCAGCTCCTCTGCGACATCGACCTATCCATACTCGGGCGCGAGCCCGAGATCTTCGACAATTTCGAGCGGCGGATCCGGCGAGAGTACGAGGGGACCCCGGAACGCCTCTACCGGAGCTCCCGATCGGAGGTGCTCGCCGGATTCCTGCGGCGGCGTTCCATCTACCAGACCGACTACTTTCGAACTCAATACGAGGTCACCGCCAGGGCAAACCTCCAGCGGGCGCTTGCTGCGCTCGCAGGTTGAGCGGTTCCCCCCCAAGACGGCGGAACTTGACCGAGCCCCTCCGGCTTCGAGCGCCGACTTCCCCCGACCACACCCCTTGCGCTCAGCCTTCGGGGCTCAGCCCAGTTCCGCCGTCCACCCCACCCCTCTAGGCAACTGAGTGGGGCGGAGCGGCGGGGGAGCAGTGGACCCTGGAGGGCGCGTCAGTGCGCGGTTGCCCCCGTGCGGGATCTGCTCCGACGAAGCGCACTGCAGCGCGAGTAAGGGTTCGCTGCTCCCCGCCGCGATGGGAGGGGATGCGCGAGCTCCCTGTACATCAACTGTGCAGATGACGAAGGAACCAATCGCGCGCGAGGTGGGCCACAGTTTCGAGCGCGCCCGGCTCCTCGAAGAGATGGGTCGCGCCCGGTACGATCTCGAGTCGGACTTCGGCCCGCATGCGGGCCATCGCGGCTCGGTTGAGCTCCAGCACCGCGAGATCGCGCCCCCCGACGATGAGCAGCGTGGGGGCCCGGACCACCGGCAGCGCATCTCTGGCCAGATCGGGCCGTCCTCCACGGGAGACCACGGCACCAACCCTTTCAGGTTCGGCCGCCGCTGCCACCAAGGCGGCGGCACCGCCGGTACTCGCTCCGAAGTAGCCGACGGACAGAGAGCGGGTCGACGGCTCGTCTGCCAGCCAGCGGGTCGCCGCGTCGAGCCGCTCGCCCAATAACGGAATGTCGAATCGCAGCTGCGCGGTGTGCCGATCGACCGCCTCTTCCTCCAAGGTGAGCAGGTCGATCAGCAGGGTGCCGAGACCTGCAGCCTGAAGCTCCCGGGCCACGAACTGATTGCGGGTGCTGTGCCGGCTGCTCCCGCTGCCGTGAGCGAACAGGACGACACCCGTCGCGTGCTCGGGCAGGTGGAGCTCACCTTCCAGGGTGACGGAGCCCGCCTGAATCCGGATGAGCCCCGGCTCGGCTGCCGGCGTTCGCTTCACCCTCGAGACCTCTGCCGTTTTGCCGGGGAGTTTCTCGTCACCTTTCTTGATGAAGGGTTCGAAGCCACCTCCTCCAGTCGAACCTGCTCCCCATCGGCGCTGGTTTTTCCTTCCTCCAGCAGTGACTTGAAGCGCAGGAGGTCTTCGTCCATAGCGCGTTTCGGATCGGTCCCAAAGAGCGAGGCTATGACGTGGCCGACGGCGCCCGCAGGAGGAGTGTAGGACAACTGCACATCGATCTCGGTTCGGTTAGCCGAGACCGGGCGGAAGCGTACCTGCCCCGAGGTGTCGATCGTTGAGCCCTCCACACTGGCCCAGCCGATGAACTGGTTCGGCACCCAATCCGTCACGACCGCATCCCACTCCACCGGGACTCCACCCGGTCCGACCGCCACCCAGTGTGACTGACCTTCATCGATCTTCCGTACTTCGCGCAGGTGCGACATGAAGCGGGGGAAGTTCTCGAAGCTACTCCACAGCTCCCAGACCTCCTCCACGGGCGCAGCGACGGGAATGGTCTTCTCGATCTTTATGCCCCGGCGATCGGCCCGCAGTCTGACCAGCCGCCTGGCCGGGAGGTTGGTTGCCGCTCGCGCGAGCAGCCCAAGCCCAAGCACACTCAGCGCACGCCCTGCCGCACCACTGGCGCGGGCGCCTTTGAGTGCCATGAGACCGCCGGCAGCTCCAACGAGCAATCGGGTTGTGGGTGCCCAGTTTTCCTGCAGCAATTCCGGACGTCGCTCTCGGGGTCGTCCTGCTCCCTGGAGCGCAGGCACGCCATTGGCGCTGCTGTGGGTCTCGAGCTCATTGTGGACTTTGGCAACCCCCCGCACCCGCTCGACCTGCGAGATTAGATCCTCCACCTCATCGGCCAGCACGTGCCCGGTCAGCGTCACCCGTCCGTCCGAAACGGCCACCATAATCGCCCCGGGATGAGACACGACCCGACCGATCGCCGATCGCACCCGCTCGTGCAGGACCTCGTCGTCGGTCTGATCCTGCCTGAATCGCGAGCGTAACTCCGCCGCAGTGCCCAGCGCACGGTTCCTCGCATCCCGGGCGGTCGCGGCCAGCCCGTCTCCCAGCTTGTGGCCGGCGTGCACCCCCTGGTCGCGGAGCAGTGAGCGGCGTCGGGCTCCCCGATCGGGGTCGAGCAGATACATCGCTCCCGCCCCGACGACCACTCCGGTGATGAGCTTTCCCTGGCCTCTCATGTTATCTCCTCCTCTTACAAGCCGGTCGGATAGGTTTCCGGTGGCTCGCCCAGGTCCCAACCCGAGGTACCATCGAGCGGCTCGACCGCCCGGGTCTGATCGAAGTGGATCAGGGCATCAAACTGGCTAGGGAGCCGGGCCTCGAAATAATGGCTGACACGTTCGGTCTCGGGACGGTAAATCACGCCGATCGCCCGCTCCAGACGGATCTGGTTCAGGGCCTCGATCACCGGGCCCTCCCCTTTGAAGGACAGCAAGAAGTCCGACACCCCAATCCCGTGAAACAGCGCTTCCCAACTGCCCGGCATGCCCGGGCGTACTCTCTTTCGCTCTGCGGGAGCATCCCAATCGGATGCAGCGGTGACGGTTCCTGCGTAGGTGCTGAAACCTACCAGCACAGCTTCGTCGCCAAACCGTTCCCGAGAAAGCTGGCCCACGTTCCATTCGCCGGAGTCGCCCATCGTGGTGGCACGAGCGTCGCCGATGTGAGAATTGTGCTCCCAGACGACGATCTTGCTCCGGCCTCCCTCCCGGTCGAAATGGGCCATCAGGGCTTCTAGCGTCTCGGCCATGTGCCGGTCGCGCAGATTCCAGGATGAGATCCGCCCCCGGAACATGATTCGGTAGTATTCCTCAGCGTTCTTGACCAGTCGCGCATTCTGCTCGGCATAGAAGAACTCGTCCTCCGGTATTTTTCCATCGCGCTGGGACAGGTCCCCAGCCTGCCGCTGGAGGTCCAGCAACTGCTGCACCGCCTGATCTTCGCAGGATGGGGTCAATCCAAATTCGGCGGCGTATCCGTAGGCCTGAGTGTCCTCCCCGAAGTCTTCGAAGCAGGAATAGCGATAGCGAGCCCGTCGTGCGGCTTCGGAGTCGACCCGATCCAGGAAGCCGATTACCGCTTCGATCGAGCTGAAGAGCGAGTAGAGATCGAGACCGTAAAATCCGACTCGGGCACGGTGACGACGAGATTCATTGTGCCGGCGCAACCATTCCACGAAATCGAGCACATCCCGATTGCGCCACATCCAGCGAGGAAATCGCTGGAAATCGCCGAGGGCGTCAAGCGCCGTGCGGTCGTCACCGACGCAGCGGACCCAACGATTCACCCGGTAAGCATCGGGCCAATCGGCCTCCACCGCCACCGCCGTGAAGTTCTTCTCCTCGACCAATCGCCGGGTGATCCGGGCCCGTTCGCGGTAAAACTCGTGGGTGCCATGGCTGGCCTCCCCCAGCAGCACCAGCCGCGCGTCGCCGATGAGCTCGAGCAAGGTGTCGTAATCTTCTGTCGCGCCGGTGATCGGACGGGCGGCCTCGCGAATGGTAGGGGCGGTGATGCTGCTTAGCGTCATGGTGGCACCTCGACGGAGGCGTTTGCGAGCCGCAACAGCTCGCGAACCTCTGCATCAGTGGTCTGCGAGAAATCCTCGTACCAGTTGCCGACGGCAAAAAATGGCTCCGGGGAGTGAGCGCAGACCACGTCGTCTGCCTCGTGTTTCAACGCCGCGCAAGTCTCCAGGGGCGCAACCGGTACCGCGATTACCAAGCGCTCGGGGTGTTGCGCCCGAAGAGCCACAGCGGCGGCTCGCATGGTGGCGCCGGTGGCCAGACCGTCGTCCACCAGAATGACGGTGCGGCCTCTCACCTCGGGGGGCGAACGGTCATCCCGATACTCCCGCTCACGGCGGTCCAGCTCCTCCTCCTCCCTTGCCGCGACAGCCGCGATCACCCGTTCGGGAATACCGAATGCCGCCACCACGTCGTTACTCAGGACCCGAATACCACCCGACGCAATGGCACCCATGGCGAGCTCTTCGTGCCCGGGGACACCAAGCTTACGGACTAGCATAAGATCGAGGGGGGCATGCAGCGCTCGAGCCACCTCATACCCGATCGGCACTCCCCCGCGTGGCAAGGCGAGGACCAGCAGATTCGGGCGGCCGGCATAGGGCGCGAGAACTGCCGCCAGGCGACGCCCCGCATGGAAACGATCCCGAAATCGGGCTCCGTTCATCCGCGCTCCACCTGTCGCAGGCCCCGGCACGTCGCCCAAGAGAATCGCCAGACCGCGAGGCCCCCGCCCCGCAGCTGGCGATCTTGCTCGATACCACTGAACGACCGAACCCACTCGGCGAACCGCCCCGGAGCGGTTTGATGTATGTACGCTGCACCCAGTAGTATGATGTGACGCGCCTCACAGGTTTAGACCAAGAGCCGGGAGCTGGGAGCTAGAAAAGTTGGAATCTGAGGTCGAGGGGCTACGATTAAAAGGGTCTTAGCCCGAGTCGTGGACTCCTGGGTCCCAGCTCCCGACTCCCAGCTCCCAGCTCCCAGATCCCATGATCCTCTACGAAGTCACCTTGGACGCCGAGCCCGCCGTGGCACCCGCGGTGGAGGAGCACATGAGGCGCAAGCATATCCCTGCGATATTGGCCAGCGCCTGTTTCCGCCGCATCCGCTTCGCTCAAGCATCCTCAACCCGATTTCGGACCTCCTACGAGGCGGAGTCCCAGGCCGACCTCGACCGCTACTTGCGCGAGTACGCGCCGGCGCTCCGGGCCGAGTTCCAGGCGGAGTTTGCAGCCGGCGTGACGGTGACGCGTGAGATCTGGATCGAGCGGGAGGTCTGGGAGTCGGGGTCAGGAACTCCCTGACCCCCGGTCGCCGGTACCCGGTTATGTTATCCCTCATGCAACGCTTGCTGGTCGGCTTACTCCTGATCGCTGCGTGCGGCCGTTCGCCCGACCAGGGGGCCGCGGGCGGAGCGGCGTGCGGATTGGCGTCTCTAGCCGGGCCTACCGCTCTACTGGGCCAATTCAGTATTCCGAATCAGACCTTGGGTTCTCCGCCGCGCCATCTTCCGGAACGGCTGGTCGTGCGACTGGTGGCGGGCGCCCCGTATCCCGCGATCGTCGGTCGTTCGGATTCTCTCTGGGTCATCGGAGTGGAAGGAGCTTTGCCGTCCAACGTAAAGCCGGGATTCGGCGTGCTGGTTCTGGACCGGAGCGGAAAGGCGCGGGGCGTGATGCTGTACGAGGGAGCACCAGTCGAGGGCGCGCCGCCGATCGGGTCGGTATCAGTGGGGAGCGCCACGGTACCATTGATCGGAATCCAGCTCGATCCGGCTAAGATCGAAGACCCCCGCTGCGGGTTTTTTCCTGACTCGGTGCTCCAGTGACGCAGCCCCGGATCGGCGTGAGCGGGGTTCTACGTACCTGGGATGGGGCTGATCGGACCGGCGTTAATGCGTCATATGTGCGGGCTCTGCTGGCTGCAGGCGGTGTGCCCCTGATCCTCTCCCCCCTGATGGGTTCCGCGTTGGTGGGGCGAGCGCTGGACGGAGTGGATGGACTCCTCCTCACCGGCGGTGAGGACATGGACCCGTCGTGGTACGGTGCCCAGCCGTCGCCCTTCTTGAGTCCTCCCAGCCGGGAGCGAGACCTCTTCGAGCTGGCTTTGTTTGCCGTGGCCCGGCAGCGGCGATTACCGATCCTCGCAATCTGTCGCGGCATCCAGCTCATTAACGTCGCGCTCGGGGGAACCCTGTTTCAGGATCTTCCGTCCGAACATCGTGGCGCGGTAGAGCACAAGCCAGAGACCTCGCGTGATGCCCGCACCCATAGGATTCGACTCCAGGCCGGCAGTCGGGCGGCCGACGCCCTGGGCGGGACCGGCTTCACGGTGAACTCATCTCACCACCAGGCCATCCGGGATCTTGCACCGGGGCTACTCGCAACGGGATGGACCGACGACGACCTCATCGAGGCAGCCGAGACGCCGACCGGTACCTCGTGGTTGCTCGCGGTCCAGTGGCATCCGGAGGAGATGCACGCCCAGGCCGGAGCGCCCGAGCGTGGACTATTTGCCGCCCTCGTGCGGGAGGCGGGTTGTGCCCGTGATGGATTAGTGGGCGAAAGACGGGAAGAGGACGCGATCGCTCACGCCGTTCAGCGCACTCCGTAAAGCGGGAAACCGCTCGGCTGCAGTCCTCAGCACGGGGCCGAGACCATATTCCTGAGCCAGAACATGATCGGAGGCGAGCCCGAACCCTCGGCTACCCAGCGCGTCATAGTAGCTCACATCGGGGCCCGCTTTGCGGAGGCGTCGCGCCGCGATATAATCGGGAAAGAGTCCGCTCAACCAGAGCGCATAGTTCCCGAGGTGTACCATCACCTTGAAGCGGCGATCACCGGCTGTCGCCTCGAGGTCGGCCAGAATATCCACCAGATAGCGGTGACGCTGGTCGTCGTTCCAATCGATGCGCCAGGCCCGGTCCCGTTGCCCGAACTCGAGGAGCAGCGCCGACAGATAGTCAGCTAGATCGCGGTCGTCGAGGCCAGAGCCCCGAAGCGCGTGCCGCACGAGAACGTAGAAAAACAGTGCCTCGGACGGAAGCAGCATCGAGCGGACCGTCAACAGCCGCTCCACCAAGTCGGGGGCATCGAGCAGACAATCGGGTCCTTCAGTCGTCAACCGCCGCTCCAGGTACGCTCGACGGTGCGCGGAACCGCGGCTCAGAAGCAGGATCACCAGCTGCAGGTCTGCCGCAGTCAGGCGGCCCCGCGTATTCGCACGGATCATGACCAATCCTCCATCAACTAAACACGACATTCAACCGGGCGTGCCCGCACCTCAGGACCTGGATCTCGTCCGGCGACTGACCGCTTTCGGGCAAGAGGTGGCGGGGACGCTGCGCCGGGCCTCGGTAATCGATCTCCTGGTTCGGCACGTGAGGGAGAGCCTCGCCCCGAGTGAAATCGCCGTGGCCCTCTTCCAGCAAGCCGAGACCATCGACTTCGTGCTTGGGTGGCCACCGGGCCGATCCAATCCCCGCCCGTTACTCGAACTGGCGAGCCGCCGGGGGCCCTTGCTGATTCATGACGGACTGGAGGCGCTACTCCGCGATGCCGGCCTTACCCCGCTCCCTCTGACGCCGGGGAGTTGGCTGATTGCACCGTTCGTCGCCAGAAATAGAGTAACCGGCGCTATCGCCGTGCGCGGTGAGGCAGGTCGCTACCACCCGGCCGACCTGATTCTGCTCGAAGGGCTCGTATCGCAGGCCAGTATAGCCCTCGAGAGCGCCCGACTGATAGACCTTCACGACGACGGCCGGCGGACCTGGCAAGAAGTGGTCGATGCCATCTCGCCCGCCCTCTGCATTGTCGACCGGAGTGGGGCGATCCGGCGGGCCAACCGCGCCTTTGCGGATCTGGTGAACGCACCCCCCGCGAGTCTCATCGGCCGGCCCTGGCAGGCCTTCGTCCCGCCGGAATGGGCAAGTGACCTCCAGCACGCCCTCGATCAGCAAGGAGCGGGCCGGGAGGTCGAGCTGCGCACCGGCGAGCGCACCTATGCCGTTACCGCTGTGCCGATTAGCAGTACTGACCGTTCCGCGGTCGTGTTGCTGTTCGACGATCAGACCGAACGCCGCCGGTTGCAAGACCAGCTGATCCAGTCCGAAAAGATGTCGGCGATCGGGCAGCTTATTGCAGGCATCGCGCACGATCTGAACAATCCGCTGGCTTCGGTCGTTGGTTTTGCTGATTTCCTCACTGAAGTCCCCAACATTCCCGCCAGCATCCGGGAGCCGCTGACTGTAGTCCGGGAGGAGGCCGAGCGGGCATCCAGCATCGTGAGAAACCTGTTGGGCTTCGCGCGGAAGCAGGAGCATCAGCGGCGTCCCACAGCCCTCAAGCCGCTGCTCGACGGCACCTTCGTGCTGCTCCGCAACCAGCTGATGGCCCAGCGGGTCGAGGCGCAAATCGAGATCGAGCCTGATCTCCCCATGCCGGATGTAGACCCGAACCAGATCCAGCAGGTGTTCGTCAACCTGATCAATAACGCGGCGCAGGCCGTCGCGTCCACTGGCCGACCGGGGACCATCGTGGTACGGGCTCGGCGGTGGCTGGACGGGGTGGCCATCGACATCATCGACGATGGACCCGGCATGTCGGAGGCGCTGGCGACACAGGTGTTCGAGCCGTTCTTCACCACCAAGGCAGAAGGCGAGGGGACCGGACTCGGGCTCTCCATTAGCCAGGGAATCGTGAAGGAGCACGGGGGACGCATCATGCTGTCCACCGAAGAGGGGAAGGGCTCCACTTTTACGGTTCAGTTGCCACTCTCCACCCGCTCAGCCACTCCTCCGGCCGACGCAGGGGCTCGGGCTCTGACCAGGCCCTTGCGGGTCCTGGTGGTCGATGATGAGCCCCATATTCTGCATTATATGCGGGCGACTCTCGAGGCCTGGGGACACATCCCTGTGGTGGCGAGCGATGGCGAAGAAGGCCTGGACCGTGCGACGCGGGAGCAGTTCGACCTGATCATCTCCGACCTGCGCATGCCCCGGTTTGGGGGGCGGGAGTTTTACGAGGAGTTGCTCCGGCGCAGCCCTGCGATGGCCGCACGCCTTATCTTCAGCACCGGAGATACGGTCCGGGGTGATACCCTGACCTTTCTCGAGACCCTCGATCGTCCCTACCTCCACAAACCGTTCAGCCTGGCCGAGCTTCGGACATTACTTGCCGATGTGGTGCGGGAGAGCGGGCCTCACGCCATTCCGCGCAACAACGGGGCTCCATCGGCCGACGCATTCCCCCGGACGTGAGCCCGGCGATAGTCCACGTCGCTTCCGGAAGGGAGTGGCGGGGCGGCCAGCGGCAGGTATGGCTCCTCGCCTGCGAGCTCGGCAGGCGGGGGGTCGAACAGGTCGTAGTCACCGGCGGTGAAAGCGAACTGGCGCGCCGGCTCATGGCCTCCGGCGTGCGGGTTCGACCCGCTGCCTGGCGTGCCGGTCTCGATCCCCGGGTCATCCGGCCCATTCTCCACGAGCTTCACGGTCGATCAGTTGTCCTCCACGCCCACGATGGGCATGCACTGACTCTGGCCGGAACGTGCGCCGGGCTGACCGGGACGCCCATCGTCGCGACTCGCAGAGTGACCTTTCCCCTCCAGCGGCGCTTCTTCTGGCGTCGCGCGTGCCGGATCATCGCGATCTCACAGGCGGTGCGCGATGCCCTCCTGAGAGATGGCCTGGAAGCGGCGCGGTTGGTCATCATTCCATCCGCCGTCGACCCCCAGGCGTGCGGCGCCAAGGGCGTTGACATCCGAACACGCCTGGGTCTTCCTCGAAATGGACAGGTGGCGCTCAATCTTGGGGCTCTGACCCCGGAGAAGGATCAATCGACTCTCATCGGGGCGGCCGCGCGGCTGGTCCGGGACTTGCCCGACCTGCGATGGGTCATCGTCGGCGAAGGACCTCTGGAGAAGAAGCTCCGACAGCAAATCGTGCAGCTCGGCCTGGAAGGTCGGGTTCATCTGTTGGGTCATTTGGACGACCCGCACCTGGCCCTGGGCCAAGCCGACGTCTTCGTCCTCAGCTCCATAAGTGAGGGGCTCGGTAGCTCCGCGCTCGCCGCCATGGCCTGTGACGTACCCATCGTTGCCACCCGGGTCGGAGGCGTTCCGGATCTCCTCGGATCGGGAGGAGGCGTCCTGGTCGAACCGGGGCAGCCGGCTGAGCTCGCAGCTGCCGTGCATCGGGTGCTGACCGACTCGTCCCTTCGATGGCGACTCACCAACACCGCCCGCGGGGAGCTCGGGAGATTCTCTGTGAGCGCCATGGCAGAGCAGGTCCTGTCGGTGTATCGTTCGTGCGCTCATTCTCTTGGCGGGTCATGATTTACATCTGCATGCCGAGTTACAACGAAGCCCCGACCGTCGGGCTTCTGCTCTGGAAGATTCGCCAGGTCTTCGCCGGCTTTCCCCGGGAGTATCACCTCCTGGTGCTGGACGACGGATCGAACGACTCCACCCCCGAAGTGCTCGAGCGATATACCCGGGTGCTTCCGCTTAGCGTTATCCGTCACCCGGAGCGGGTAGGGTACGCCGGCAGCATCGAGGAGCTGCTCCGGCAGGCGGTGGAACGCACCGATCGTCCCAAGCGCGATGCGGCGGTCCTCATGCATGCCGACTTCACTCATGGTCCCAACTTCATCCCCGATCTCGTGCGTCGCATCGAGAGCGGCGCGGATATCGTGATCGCCCAAGGCAAGCTGGAAGGCGAGCCCTCTCGCGGCCGGCGGCTGGCCCGGCGGTTGGCGCCGATCCTGCTCCGCGGGGTCGTGTCGGTTCCTGGGGTCTCCGACGTGGTCTCCGGATTCGCCATCTTCCGGCTGGTCACCCTCCGCAATGCCTTCCGAAGCAGCCCAGCGCCACTACTCACCACCCAAGGATGGTCGGCGAACGCCGAGCTGTACGACCGGACGGCGCGCCATGCGCGGCGGGTGGAAACCATCGCGGCGGTCGAGCGCCGCGATCTCCGCCAGCGCCCCAGCCGCACCAACCCGTGGGAGGCGGCTATGACCGTGTGGCGGTCGCGGCGAGCCTTGCGCCGCCTGTCGCCTCCCAAGCGCCCAGACGATACCCGGGGGCCGCGGGAAGCGAACCGTCAGGCTGAAGTGGCATCGTCATGATGCTGCTGAGGCTTCTTTTTGGGTTGGCGATGCAGACCGCGGCGCCGGCGGCGCCCGCTGCCGGCTACCCCTTCGCCGTCGGCGAAAAGCTCTCCTATACCGCGAAGCTCGGGATGCTGACGCTGGGATCCGGCACGCTGGAGGTCGCCTCGATCGACACGGTGAGAGGGGTCCAGAGCTTCCGGCTCCGCTTCAGGCTGCGGGGGAAGACGATGTTCTACTCACTGGATGACGTGCTCGAATCCTGGATCGGCACGGAGGACCTGAACTCCCGCCGGTTTGTCCAAGACTTCGTCGAAAACGACAAGGCCACGAAGCGCCACTACGAGATCTATCCCGACTCGGGATTTTACCGGGAGCATGGGCACGACACGACGCGGGAAACTCCTGCGGAACCGCTCGACGACGCGGCGTTCTTCTACTTCGTCCGCATAACGCCCCTCGAGGTCGGCCGAAAGTACACCTACGACCGGTATTTTCGGAAAGACAAAAACCCAGTCACCATCGAGGTCCTCAAGCGGGAGAAGATGGAGTTGCCCGACGGGAGCAAAATACAGTGTCTCGTCCTCCACCCCACCATCGACACCAAAGGACTCTTCTCCAAGCGATCCGAGACCAGGATCTGGCTCACCGATGACACCAGGCGGCTCCCGGTACAGATCCGCACCAAGTTTCCGTTCGGGACCATCACTCTCCGCCTCAAAGACATGGTTCTCCCGGGCACCACGGCGTCGGCCATGAGCCGGTGACCGTGCGGTACCGCGAGGCCGACCTAAGCCGCGTCACTACGGTCCCGGTGGCCGGCCGTCGAAACAAGGTTGACCCCCACCTGCTGGCATCGGCCCCTGGACCCGATCGCTCATTCGCAGCCTTTCTCGCCAGTCTACCCGACGTGCTCGCCGCCAAGGATCTGCG